>JAFSIZ010000057.1 GCA_017439555.1 Oscillospiraceae bacterium
CATATTTTTTTGACGCATCGACCCCCTTGAAAAACCCCCTTAAAACGATTGGGGCTCACCGCCCCAAACCCGCAATCAAATAACAATGGCGGTTTTGAATTTAATTTTATGTGTCGTTCTGAAAATTGCAGATTGTACCCGAAAGCCTCCCATTTGTGTCAAAGGGGAGCACACATAAAAACTCGCGGAAAGCCTGCTTTTCGCGAAAGCGGAGAGACCGCCGACAAAGCGAAGCTTTTTGCGAACAGCAAAAACGAGCCAAAAGGCGAGTCTCGACGAGAATCAGACACCCGGACGTTATCCCATTTGCAATAACAAAGGAAAGTAAACACCTCATTCCCGTTTTAAACAACAGATTTTTTTGCAAACGAGGTATTCATTTCTTTCTTTCGGGAATAATGAAAGCAAATGCAAAACAAAGGAGACATCATAATGAAAAAAACAGCTTCAATAATATTATGCCTTTTCTTCATCCTGACACTCGGCGCGTGTATGGACAGCGGAGGCGGCGAACAATCTGTCGCAGTGTTCTACTACACCTATTCAGACCCGTATATATCGACAGTGCGCGCCGCTCTGGACCGCGAACTCGAGGCGCTGGGCGTAAGCTATCAGGACTATGATTCAAATTCCAGTCAGACGACTCAGTCAGAGCAGGTGCAGACGGCAATAACAAAGGGCGCGACGATGCTCATCGTGAATATAGTCGAAACCGGGTCGGACGATGCGGCACGCAAAATCGTGGAGCAGGCAAAAGCTGCCGATATTCCGCTCGTGTTCTTCAACCGTGAGGTGTCCGACGAGGTCGTCTCAAGCTATGAAAAATGCGCATTTGTAGGCACGGATGCCGCAGAGGCAGGCCATATGCAGGGCGAGATGATCGCAGACTATCTCATAAAGAACTATGACGCAACAGACTTAAACGGCGACGGAAGGATATCCTATGTAATGTTCAAGGGTCAGGACGGCAACGCCGAAGCGGAATACCGCACGCGCTATGCCATAGAGGATGCAAACAAGCTCCTGCGCGATGCAGGCAAGGCGGAGCTTGTGTTCTACAACCCGAACAACCGCGACAGATATCTCGTCGATAAGAACGGAACGTGGTCAGCGAGCGCGGCAAATGAATATATGACGACGATTCTGACAGAATATACAGCGGCAAATAAAAATATGGTCGAGGCTATAATCTGCAATAACGACGGTATGGCAGAGGGCGCGATAACCGCGCTCAACACAGCCGGCTATAATACAGGCGGAGACAAGCGCATACCCGTGTTCGGCGTTGATGCGACGGAGGCGGCGGTGTCGCTTATCAGGGCAGGCAAGATGACAGGAACAATCAAGCAGGATGCCGAAGGTATGGCAAAGGCGATAGCCCACCTTGCAAAAAACACTGCAGACGGCGCAGAGCTTATGGCAAAAACGGAGAGCTTCGTCGTCGATAAAAACGCGGCAAAGATAAGAATACCATATGGAATATACACAGGAGACTGATGATGGAGAAGGATATACTTCTTGAAATGCGCGGCATCTCAAAGGCGTTTCCCGGCGTGCAGGCTCTTTCCAATGTGAGCCTGCGCGTCCGTCGCGGCACGGTACACGCGCTTATGGGCGAAAACGGCGCAGGCAAAAGCACGCTTATGAAATGCCTGTTCGGAATATATGCAAAGGATTCGGGAAGCATATTCCTCAATGGGCGCGAGGTTGCGTTTAAAAACTCAAAGGAGGCTCTGTCCTGCGGAGTTGCGATGGTGCATCAGGAGCTCAATCAGGCGCTCAAGCGCTCGGTCTCGGAAAATCTGTGGCTCGGAAGATATCCCGGGTGGGGGCCTTTTATAAATGAAAAGAAAATGCACGAGGACACGCGCAAGGTGTTTGCAAAGCTCGGAATGGACATCGATCCGCGGCGCATAATGAGCACAATGCCGATAGCACAGCGGCAGATGGCAGAGATAGCCAAGGCCGTCTCCTACGAGGCTGAGGTCATCGTGTTCGACGAGCCGACAAGCTCTCTCAATGACACAGAGGCAGAGCGGCTTTTTGCGATAATCGACATGCTCAGAAAACAGGGTAAGGCGATAATTTATATATCGCATAAGATGGAGGAGATTCTCCGCATTTCAGATGATATAACCGTGATGCGTGACGGAAAGCATATTGCGACGGAAGCCGCCTCGGATATGACTATGGAGAAGATAATACGCCTGATGGTCGGAAGGGAGCTTGGAGAGAGATTTCCCGAGCGCCAAAACCGCCCGGGCGAGGTGCTTTTTTCGGCGGAGGGGCTCTCCTCGCGCTATTCAAACCTCAACGGAGTATCGTTTCATCTGCGAAAGAGCGAAATTGTCGGCATCGCAGGGCTGGACGGAGCAGGGCGGACAGAGCTTCTGGAAAACATATTCGGCCTGTCTGTGCGCTCGGGCGGAAAGCTCTTTCTGCACGGAAACGAGATAAAAAACCGCACTCCGCGTGAGGCTATCCGCAACGGCTTTGCCTTTGTGACGGAGGAGCGCCGCTCGACAGGCATCTTCGGCATACTTTCCATCCGCGCAAATATGACGGTTTCAAGCCTCAAAAAATACCGCACGATGAAGCTGTGGCTTGACAAGAAGCGGATGCAGAGCGCGACTGGCGGGCTTATCCGCTCGCTCCGAATCAAGACACCGACACAGGAGACGAAGATACGCACGCTTTCGGGCGGAAATCAGCAAAAGGTAATCTTCGGGCGCTGGCTTCTGACAGAGCCTGAGATAATGCTTCTCGACGAGCCGACACGCGGCATCGACGTCGGTGCGAAATATGAAATATACAGCGTTATAGGCGATATGGCAAAAAAGGGGAAGGGTATAATTATGGTGTCGAGCGAGATGCCGGAGCTTCTCGGTGTGTGTGACAGAATCCTCGTGATGTCGGGCGGCAGGCTCGCAGGCGAGGTAGATGCGCGCACAGCAACGCAGGAGGAAATTATGACTCTGGCAACAAAATATGCATAAAGAGGATTGTCATATATGGAAAAAAAGAAGAACACAAGATTTTTCCGCGGCTTTGCAGAGTATAAGACGCTCGGCGCGGAGGCGCGGCGCAATATGCGGCGCGAATTTCTCATAAACAACGCGCTTTATATGTTTCTCATAGTCGTCATAATCGCAATCGCGATATCAAGGCCGCGGTTTCTCTCGGCATCGAGCCTCATCAACATACTTTCGCTCTCGGCGGCCAATCTCCCCATTGCGCTCGGCATAGCAGGAGCAATCATCCTCACAGGTACAGACCTTTCGGCAGGGCGTGCAGTCGGGCTGACCGCCTGTGTCGGGGCATCGCTTCTGCAGGCGACAGGCTATGCGAACAAGATGTTCCCGAATCTCCCGGAGCTTCCCGTGTTTGCTGTCATACTGCTCGTCGTCGCGATAGGCGCTGTTATCGGCGCAGTAAACGGCTTTTGCACAGCGAAGTTCAACCTTCATCCGTTCATCGTGACGCTTGCAACACAGCTCATAATATACGGTGCGCTGCTTATGTACCTCACTCTCGGCACGAACAACGGACAATCCATCTCAGGCCTTTCCGAGGGATACACGCGATTTATAAACGGAAGCTTTCTCTCGCTCGGGAGAACTGCAATACCTAATTTTGTATGGTATTCGATTCTCATAACCGCGGTGATGTGGTTTGTGTGGAACAAAACGACCTTCGGCAAGAATATGTTTGCTGTCGGCTCAAACCCGGAGGCCGCCCACGTTTCGGGTGTCAATGTCACTCGGACGATTATACTTGTTTTCACGCTCGCAGGCGCGCTATATGGCGTCACAGGCTTTATAGAGGGCGCGAGAATCGGCTCGAACAGCGCATCGACAGGGCTTAACTATGAGCTCGATGCAATCGCCGCGTGTGTTATCGGCGGTGTGTCGTTTGTCGGAGGTATCGGAAAGATACGCGGCGTCATTATGGGCGTTGTGCTTTTGCGGATAATCTTTGTCGGACTGACGTTTCTCTCCGTCAATCAGAATATGCAATATATCATAAAGGGGCTTATAATCCTCATCGCCTGTGCGATTGATATGAGAAAATATCTCGTCAGAAAATAATTTGCGGTTGAAAGGGCGGAAATATATGAGAAATAATATATATAAAAATATAAGCGTGCCGGTAAAGGCTCTTGATATAACGATCGCCGTCGGGATGGCCATCCTCGCTGTTCTGATAGGTATGCAGTTTTAGCGAAACCACGATTTTTGAAAGTTGGCAAAAGGTTGGCGATTTGCAAATGTAAAAAACTGTGCTATAATGAAAATAACCGCACACCCCAAAGGCTCCCCTTGCACTTCAAGTGGAGCCTTTGATGCTCAAAAGCCGGGCGTTATCCCATATAAAACATCGTCACCCAATGCGTATCAGAACGGAGATACGTTCAAAATCATCAAAGACGGCGGAGCGACGGAGAAGGATTATTCCGATTTTTTCGAAGGCTTCGAAAGTATCTATGAGGATTATGAAGCACAACGCAAGCCCGGAGACTTCATCCGCAAAGCAAAGGACTATATGCCGGATTTCAGCACCCTGAGGGCATATCCGTAGGAGTCGGAATTATACAGGCAACCATACACAGGCAAAGACAGGCACACGGAACTGTATGGAGAAAAATGGGGAGAAGGTCTCGATGCTGCATCGGACACGCTTGCGATAGCATCGATAATTCCCGGATTGGATACATATGCGGACCTCGCGGCAATCCCTGACGTTCCTGTAGAAAGAGTTACTTTGCCGTATAAAGGTTACAAGAGGATAGAAGATATTTTTTGGTATTATTAAGGAGAAAAGCAATGATTTATGTAACGGGTGATATTCACATTCCTTCATCTGATATACAAAAGCTTACGACAAAAAGGTTTCCCGAACAAGCGGATATGAAGGAAGATGATTTTCTCATAATCTGCGGAGATTTTGGAGGAATTTGGGATGGAAGCAGAGAAGAGCAATATTGGATAAAATGGCTGAACTCAAAAAATTTCACAACCCTATTCATTGACGGAAATCACGAAAACTTTGATATGTTGGATACATATGATATTGAAGTTTTTCACGGAGGCAGAGTTCATCGGATTTCGGATAAGGTCTATCATCTTATGAGAGGAGAGGTGATAACCCTTGACGGAAAAAGAATATTTGCGCTTGGCGGTGCAGAATCACATGATAAGCCATACAGAAAGGAAGGAAAAACGTGGTGGCGAGCCGAGATTCCTTCCGCGGATGAATATCGTAGGGCGCAAATGCGGTTACAGGAGTGTGGAAACTGTGTGGATATAATAATAACTCATTGTGCTCCGACTTCGATTCAGAATAGTATTGCAGGGCAATGTGACACAAACGAACTCACTGACTTTCTGGAAATGCTTATGAAATCAGTGTCATATAATAAATGGTTTTTCGGACATTACCATCTCGATCTTGAATTTGACAAGAAGCATGTTGCAGTATTTGATAAAATTCACCCTGTCCGTGATTGAATTCATTACAACCAAGAACACCCGAGGGGATAGCCCCTCGGGTGTTTGATGTGTAGATGGAAATCGAGCAAAATGGTATTCCGTTTTTTATTTTACTCTGTCATATGCTGTTGTATATGCCTTTATAACCTCCTGCACGCCGAGCTCGTCGAGCGTTTCCTGGAACTTGTCGAAGTTTGAGACAGGCTCCTGACCGAGGATGAACTTAGCGAGCATTTCCTCTGTGTAGGTTGTGCAGGCTGTTGCATATTCATCGATTACCCTCTGTTCCTCATCGTTGAATGCGAGGAAGCGTACAGGTGTTATGTAATCGAGCATATGCTTCTCTGTGAGCTCCTTGACCTCGAGAGTCTCAGCATCCATATCTGTGAGGATAGCTTCGGGGTCATAGCGGAGGAATGTGCCGTGGGTGTTGATACCATAGAGAGTTGTCTTTGTCTGGCCCTCTCCGGATACGATATAGACCTTCTTGCCGTTTTCGACGTTATATGTCTCGCCTTCCTTACCCCAGGATACGAGCTCCATCGCCTCGTCTGTGTAGAACCAGTCGAGATATTTTGCGGCGTTTGCGATGCGCTGAGCGTCGCCTGTGTTACACATTACATAGCCGATAGCCTCATCGTTGCGGCGGAGCATTTTGGAAACGCCTGTCTCCGGGTTTGCAACGGGGGGAGCGAAGGCTGTGAGGTCAAATTCGGGATTGTTGCCACGTGCAGCGCTGTTGAAGAAGGTTATACGTGTGCGGAAATCGGGGAAGATGAAGCCGCGGTCTGTTGTGACAAGCTCCTGCCAGAGCTGTACGTTGATTGTGAAGAAATCGGCCGGCATAAGCTTTTCGGCTACCATCTTCTTATAGAATTCGATCATCTCGAGGGTGATATCCTCGCGTGCGCCATAGCCCCATACATCGTTGTTGAAATCATAATACGGGCCGACGCTCCAATATTCCTTCCAGGATGAGCCGGTTGTTCCGAGTGTTGACATACCCGAGCGCATTGCAAACGGATAGGAATCGGGATAGATTTCCTTGAGCTTTTTGGAAACCTCATAAAGCTCATCGAAGGTTGTGGGGACGGAAAGACCGTGCTTCTCAAAAATATCGCGGCGATACAGCCATGCGAGCATTCCTGTTGTCGCCTCACGTCCTGTAGCCGGGCTGTAGTAGATTTTGCCGTCAGCAGATTTTCTGACGTCGATAACAGTCTTTACCTCGTTTTCGGAAAGAGAGCCCTTCCAGGCGAGATAGTTGGGCATATATTGCTCAACATCCTCATAGGCGATAAGAGCGCCCTGGGAAGCGTATTTATCCGAATCGGGCTTATAGTCAAAGGTTGCGACGTCGGGCATAATGTCGCGGCTTGCGAACATAAGCGGATATTTCGTCGTCGTGTCTGAGCTGGGGATGGCGTTTATCTCAAGTGTTGCGCCGACAGCCTCTTCGATATAGTCCCAGACTACCCAATCGGGGTTATAGGGCCAGCTTGCGTGTGAATAGATTGTGACCTTGATGACATCGTCTTTCGTGAGCGGATCTGCGCTTACCTCAGCGTTACCACTGCTTGTGCCTGTGCAGGCAGCGAGGGTGAGGAGCATGACTGCTGCAAGGATGAATGCGAGAAGTCTTTTTTTCATTTTTGTTTCCTCCTGACACATTGAAGTGTGGGTTTGGCAGTTTGTCAAAAAAGACGCATCAAAACAAAAGCATATGTTTTGACGCGTCTCCTACTCTCTGCATCAGATTTATTATAGCTGTTTTTTATGGATTTGTCAACAAAAAAAGGCGCTCCCGACAAAGCCGGGAGCGCGCATAGAGCCTAGTCTCTTTCTTTTGCGAGCATTCTGTTTGTGAGAATACCGAGGATGAGAGCCGTAGCAATCGACGTGATGGTTACGTTACCAAAGCTGAGTGTGAGGCCGCCGATGCCTGAAATGAGGATTACAGAAGCTGTGAAGAGGTTGCGGTTTTTATTGAGGTCAACCTCCTGGAGCATCTTGAGACCGGAAACTGCGATGAAGCCATAGAGAGCAACGCAGACACCGCCCATAACGCAAGCCGGGATGGAATCAACGAATGCAACAAGCGGAGTGATGAAGGAAACGATGATGCATCCGATAGCTGCTGTGGTGATTGTTCTGACGGAAGCATTCTTTGTGATAGCAACGCATCCGACGCTCTCGCCATAGGTCGTGTTCGGGCATCCGCCGAAGAAAGCGCCGACCATAGAGCCGATACCGTCGCCGAGGAGGGTTCTTGAAAGACCCGGCTCAGCAAGAAGGTCGCGCTCGATGATTGAAGAGAGGTTCTTGTGGTCTGCAACGTGCTCAGCAAAAACAACGAATGCAACAGGAACGAATGCAACAACGATTGTGAGGACATAGGAAAGATTGATTTCTGCGAAACCGTCAATAGCACCGAGGAAGGTGAAATTCGGGATGCTGAAGAAGGTGTCGAGCGAAACAACGCCTTCGGGGAGCATATAGCTTGTGAAAACGCTGAAGTCGATAACCTTTATAGCATCGATGCCTGTCCAGTTGCCGATAAATGTAAGTATTGTTGCAACTGCATAGCCTGCGAGGATACCGAGAATGAACGGAACAAGGCGTGCCATCTTCTTGCCATAGGTTGAACAAAGCATTGTCACTGCAAGAGTTACAAGTCCGCAGATAAGAGCAACATAGGGAGAGGTGAGCATAACGCCGTCAACACCTGCGACATCGCCCTTTGTCAGGTCACCGATTGCATTGCCTGCAAGGGAGAGGCCGATGATAGCAACCGTCGGGCCGATGACGACCGGGGGCATAAGCTTGTTGAGCCATTCAACGCCTGCAACCTTGATGATCGCTGCGATGATAACATAAACGAGGCCTGCGCTTATTGCGCCGATGATAAGGCCGAGAAGGCCGAGAGACATCGAAACGCCGCCTGCGAATGCTGCAAGCATTGAGCCGATAAATGCGAAGGATGAGCCGAGGAATACGGGGCTCTTGAATTTAGTGAAGAGCTGATAGGTGATTGTGCCGCAGCCTGCACCGAACATTGCAGCCGCAGGTGTGAGTCCGTTACCGATAATCATCGGCACTGCGATTGTTGCAGCCATGATAGCGAGCATCTGCTGGATAGCAAAGATGACGAGCTGGCCGAACTTGGGTTTTGCTTCAACATCGAAGATCATTTTCATTTTGTTTCTCCTCCATATTCTGACCTTAAAAAACGCCTTGCCGTGAAACCGACAAGGCGCAATCTGACACACTTGATACTGAAACAAGAACCTTGGCGGCATCACCGTGCCGGATTTAAAGGTCATATTCTGTCAAAAATTATAATCCATATAATATGTTTTGTCAAGTAAATTATAATTTATCCAAAAATTGCACAAGCTTTTTACATATTATATTAAAAAGGAAAACCGCAAAAGGCTCCCCTTTGTGTCAAATGTAGCGGAGCGCACTAACCCAAAGGCTCCCCCCCTTGCACTTCAAGTGGAGCCTTTGATGCTCAAAAGATGCGAGAGAGCCTATTTTTTCCGCAGAAAATGAACTGCGTGCCGTTTTGGAAGCTGCGTTTTTCAAAAAACACTGTTTTTGCAGGAAAATAGCAATGAATGGCATAAAAAACAGCGCGACTGCACTGTGAAATTGACAAACTGATGCCCAGAGTGCTAAAACCGCGCCTTTTTTTGGCATAACCGACTTTTTTGAAAAGTTAGTTTTTGGATGCGTATTTCGAGGAAATTTGCGTTTTTTGTTAAAAAAATATTACATTTACGAAAAAATGTATTGACAATAAAGAAAAAAAGAGTAAAATAAGATTAGCACTCGAGGAGTTAGAGTGCTAAAAAAGATTTGTGAGGTGAGTGCGATTGAGTCTCAGTGACAGAAAGAGGCGTATACTGAAGGCGATAATTGATGAATATATCGAAAATGCCGAGCCGGTCGGGTCAAAAGTCATAGCGGCGCGAAGCAGGCTTTCCGTTTCCCCGGCGACAATACGCAACGAGATGTCAGAGCTCGAAGAGCTCGGTTATCTTGAGCAGCCCCACATTTCGGCAGGTCGCGTGCCGTCAACGGCAGGCTACCGCCTGTATGTAAACGAGCTGATGCAGACGCCGGCGCTCACAGTGCGCGAGGCCGAGGCGATAAATTCCGCGCTGAGCACACAAATGCGCGAGCTTGAAAAGATGCTCCGCGAATTCGGCAGCCTCGTTTCACGCCTTACAAATTATACGACCTATACGCTCACAACCCGCGCATCGAGCGAGACTGTGAGAAAGTTTGATGTGTTCCTCATAGACGAGCAGACGGCAATCGCCGTAATCGTGACGAGCTCGGGGCTTCTCCGCAACAAGCGCATAAAGCTCCCGTGCCGTGCAGATGAGGCGGCCATATCCCGCGTCGCAAGGATTGCAAACTCCTGTTTCACAGAGCGCACGCTCGATGAAATTTCGCTTTCGCTTATAAAGCGCGCTGCCTCCGAGGCAGGAAACCTCTCGGAGCTCGTTATGAGCATTGCGGAATTCGCAGGTGAGGTGCTCGATGAAAACCGCGAGGGCGATGTCTATATCGATGGCATATCGCGCATACTCAGCCATCCCGAATATCGCGATCCGGAAAAGGCGCAGGAGCTTCTCCGCTATCTCACAGATAAGCAAGAGCTCATCCGCCACACTCAGGAGCATTTTTCCGGCAACAGGGAGGAAGGCGCAATCCGCTTCTCGATAGGCACGGAAAACAGCGATGAGCCGCTTCGAGACGCAGGGATTGTATACGGTTCGTATGATTTGGGCAAAAATCTACAGGGCGTTATCGGAATTGTCGGCCCGAGGCGTATGGATTATGCCAAGGTCGCGGCAAACCTTAACTATTTCATCACAGGCTTCAACAAGCTTTTGAAGGATTCATTCTTCAACGAATAGGAGGATTAAAGACAGATGGCAAAAAGTAAGAAGGAAAAAGCACAGGAGGCGGTTGAAGAAACCGTGGAAACTGTGACTGAGGAAACAGCTGCAGAGGAAACGGAAGCCGCGGCAGAGCCCTCTGAGCTCGAGCTTGCCGAGAAGGCGGCAAAGGAAGCAAACGACAAATATCTTCGCCTCGCTGCAGAGTATGACAATTTCAGAAAGCGCACAGCAAAGGAAAAGGAATCGATATATGGCGATGCGCAGGCGAAAACAATCGAAGCATTTCTCACGCTTTATGACAATCTTGAGCGCGCAGTAGCAAACCCGAGCACAGACGAAAACTATAAAAAGGGTGTTGAGCTCATATTCAATCAGCTCTGTGAAACGCTCGCAAAACTCAAGGTCGAGATTCTTGACCCGAAGGGCGAAGGCTTTGACCCGAATTTCCACAACGCGGTTATGCACGAGGAAAACGAAGACTATGGCGAGAACACAGTTTCCGAGGTTTTCCAGAAGGGGGCAAAGCTCGGCGACAGAGTAATCAGACCTGCGATGGTCAAGGTTGCAAATTAGCTTCGCTTCAAAAAGAGCGATGCTTTATTAACACAGTAAAAAATTTATCATTTATATAATGGAGGAAAAAATCATGGCAAAAATCATTGGTATTGACTTAGGTACAACAAACTCCTGCGTTGCAGTTATGGAAGGCGGCGAGCCGACAGTTCTCGTCAACGCAGAAGGCGCAAGAACAACACCGTCTGTCGTTGCATTCTCAAAGGACGGCGAGAGAATCGTCGGCCAGGTTGCAAAGCGCCAGGCAGTAACAAACCCTGACAGAACAATCTCTTCAATCAAGCGCGAGATGGGTTCTGACTATAAGGTAAACATCGATGGCAAGGCATATTCTCCTCAGGAGATTTCCGCAATGGTGCTCTCAAAGCTCAAGGCGGATGCCGAAGCGTTCCTCGGCCAGACAGTAACACAGGCTGTTATCACAGTTCCGGCATATTTCACAGACAGCCAGCGCCAGGCAACAAAGGACGCAGGAAAGATTGCAGGTCTTGAGGTTCTCAGAATCGTCAACGAGCCGACAGCTGCAGCTCTTGCATATGGCCTCGATAAGGAATCCGATCAGAAGATCATGATCTATGACCTCGGCGGCGGCACATTCGACGTATCCATCCTCGAAATCGGCGACGGCGTTGTTGAGGTTCTTGCAACAGCAGGTAACAACCGCCTCGGCGGCGACGACTTCGACAACCGCGTTGCAAAGTGGATCGTCGATGAGTTCAAGAAGGAAAACGGTGTCGATATCACAGGCGACAAGATGGCAATGCAGAGAATCCGCGAAGCTGCTGAAAAGGCAAAGATTGAGCTTTCGGGCGTCACGACAACATCCATCAGCCTTCCTTACATCACAGCAGACGCAACAGGTCCGAAGCATCTCGACCTCACACTCTCACGCGCAAAGTTCAATGAGCTCACAGCTGACCTCGTTGACAGCACAATGATTCCCGTCCGTCAGGCAATGAGCGATGCAGGACTCTCGCCGTCAGACCTTTCAAAGGTTCTCCTCGTCGGCGGCTCAACACGCATCCCCGCAGTTGTTGAGGCAGTCAAGAGCTACACAGGCAAAGAGCCGTTCAAGGGCATCAACCCGGATGAATGCGTTGCAATGGGTGCAGCAATTCAGGGCGGCGTTCTTGCCGGCGACGTCAAGGACATTCTCCTTCTCGACGTAACTCCGCTTTCTCTCGGTATCGAGACGATGGGCGGCGTATTCACAAAGCTTATCGAGCGCAACACAACGATCCCGACAAACAAGAGCCAGATATTCTCGACAGCTGCAGACAACCAGCCGTCCGTTGAGATCCACGTTCTCCAGGGTGAGCGTGAGATGGCTGCATATAACAAGACTCTCGGCCGCTTCAACCTCGATGGCATCGCTCCGGCTCCGCGCGGAATTCCGCAGATTGAGGTTTCGTTTGACATCGATGCAGACGGTATCGTAAACGTCAAGGCAAAGGACCTCGGCACAGGCAAGGAGCAGAAGATAACAATAACCTCTTCAACAAACCTCTCCGATGAGGACATCGAGAAGGCAGTAAGAGAAGCAGAGCAGTTTGCAGAGGAAGACAAGAAGCGCCGCGAAGAGGTCGATGTCAGAAACAATGCTGACCAGATGGTATATCAGACTGAAAAGGCTCTCGCTGATCTCGGCGACAAGATTTCCGAGGCTGAGAAGGCTGGCGTTCAGGCAGAGGTTGATAAGCTCAAGGAAGAGCTCAAGGGCACAAATACAGAGGCTATCAAGGCTCAGACAGAAGCTGTAACAAAGAAGTTCTATGAGATTTCCGAGAAGCTCTATAAAGAGGCACAGGCAGCTCAGGCAGCAGCAGGCGGAAATCCGGCAGACGGCGGCGCAGGTGCAGCACCCGGCGGCGACGATGTTGTAGACGCTGATTTCACACAGGTAGACTAATAGGGAATGTAACAGTAAAGAGCCTTCCCCTTGAGGGGAAGGTGGCTTTGCGGTTAAGCAAAGGCGGATGAGGTGGAAAAGCAAGTTTAATGGGAAACACCTCATCAGTCACTTTGTGACAGCTTCCCCTCAAGGGGAAGCCTTATATACCAACCCCCACAGGAGCAGGGAGATGATTTAATGGCAGAAAAAAGAGATTATTATGAAGTGTTGGGTGTGGCAAAGACGGCGACGGACGCGGAGCTGAAATCAGCATACCGCAAGCTCGCAAAGAAATATCACCCCGACCTTAACAAAGACAATAAAGAGGCAGAGGAAAAGTTCAAGGAAGTAAACGAGGCCTATGAAGTGCTTTCGGATGCATCAAAGCGCCAGCGCTATGACCAGTTTGGCCACGCAGGCGTTGATCCGAACTACGGTGCAGGTGCAGGAGGCGGCTTTGGCGGCTTCGGAGGCTTTGAGGACTTCGACATCGGCGATATATTCGGCTCCTTCTTCGGCGGAGGAGGCGGCTTCGGCGGTGGCAGCCGCCGCAATGCACCGCAACGCGGCGAAAGCATCAGAATGTCTGTTGTCCTCTCGTTTGAAGAGGCGGCATTCGGCTGCACAAAGGAAGTCAACATAACAAAGACAGAGCGCTGCTCATCGTGTAGCGGCACAGGTGCGGAAAACGGAACAGGAGTCGAAACCTGCCAGACCTGTCACGGTACAGGAAGTGTCAAGACTGCGCGCCGCACACCGCTCGGCACGATATCGACCTCGAGCGTGTGCCCGACTTGCCACGGTACAGGTAAGATAATAAAGAATCCGTGTAAGAAATGCAGAGGAACGGGCAACGAGCGCGTCTCAAAGAAGCTTTCGGTAAACATCCCTGCAGGTATCGACGACGGGCAGACAATCTCTCTCCGCGGCGAGGGAAATGCAGGAATAAACGGAGGCCCGAGCGGAGATGTCCTCATAACGGTGTCCGTGCGTCCTCATCACATACTCACGCGTGACGGAACGTCAATTATGTGCGAGGTTCCGATAACGTTTGCTCAGGCGGTGCTCGGCGCAGAGATCGAAGTGCCGACGCTTGACGGCAAGGTCAAATACACAGTGCCCGAGGGCACACAGACGGGAACAGTGTTCCGCCTTCGCGGAAAGGGCGTTCCGGTGCTCAACAACAGCGCGCGCCGCGGCGACCAGTTTGTGCGCGTGAACATCGAGGTTCCGAAGAACCTCACAAAGAAGCAGAAGGATCTACTCGCGGAATTTGCAAAATCCGTCGGCGACGATTCCTATACAGAGCGCAAGAGCTTTTTTGAAAAGCTGAGAAAAAAGTAAAGCATAAGGGAATCACACATTTGTGTGATTCCCTTATGCTTTACTTTTTCTGTATTATCAATATTCCGCAAGCTCTGCGTTTATCATTGAAATGAAGGCTGAGCTGTTGTCGGATAAATCATATTTGAATTCTGTGCGCAAAATCTTTTGTGCGCCTTCGATATCGCCGGCGGAAATGAGCTCACGGGCACTCGTGCAGGCATCCAATACAAGCTGCGCCTCTTCTGTTATTTCCTGCCATTGGTCGTCATAGCCTTCGTCCTCTTCGCGTTCGTGTGTGAGGATTTTGCCGATCTCTTCTTCAATCGTTGCAATAGTTGTGAGCGCATCCTGCTTGTGACGCTCCTCCTTTGTGCTGATGAAGTTGTTGAGGCAGTGGTTTGCATAATTTGTATCTGTTATATATTGCATGCTTGTCGCATATTCGAGCAGAACATCATATCTGTTTGACATACGGCTCAGCTTGTTGTATATGCCATCGTCTATTCTTATTGAGCTCATAACGGTCTGGAAGACAATGTCCTCCTCAGAGAAGCCCTCCTCGGCCGTTTCAAAGCCGAAACGGTAGAACCCGTCAACACCCTTGACGATGAAATCAATGCGGATATTACCGTCCTCGCGCGTGACAGCCTTGAAGCCGCTGCTTTTGCCATATTTCGTTATTATGGAATCATCATCGTAATCGAGCTCAAGAACGTCATCAACATATTCCTCCGGCGTCAGGATATCGTTGTTTTCGACATCGGGGACATATATGCTTATAGCCGTGTCCTCGCCCTCAAAGGTTATATATCCGTCAAGCTCAAAATTGCCGACGCGCTCGTAGTTCTCGGGATATTCAATGATTATGCCATAGAGCACATTTTCATAGCGCGCGTATGATGCGGTGTCATATTCCGATTGGTCAAAGCTTGTGCCGGAAATAAAGTCCTCCTCGTTTTTGGTGCAGGCACAAAGCGAAAGCAGGAGAGCTGCCGAAAGGATAAGCGCAAAAAATCTTTTGTTCATTATATTTCACCTCTGTCAAGTGAGCGATATTGAATCGCCTCAGCTATGTGCTCTGCGCGGATTACGGGCGATTCGTCCATATCGGCGATGGTGAGCGCAAGCTTTAAGATTTTATCATATGAACGCCCTGTAAGACCGAGCGCATCAAATGCGTTTTTGAGAAGTGAGGCCGCATCCTCATCCATCTGCGCGAGCTCGTGGAGCTTTCGCGGAGAAAGGTGTGCATTACAGGAAACGCCGCGCTTCTTTGCAAACTGCCTTGCGCGGTTGACGCGCTTTCTGATCTCCGATGACGGCTCAGACGGCGTGCCGCCTGACATATCGTCATAGGTAACGCTCGGCACGTTTATGTGGATATCGATTCTGTCCATAAGCGGACCCGATACTCTGCCCATATATTTATCGACGGATGCCTCTGTGCAGGTGCAGGTGTGTGCGGAGGTCTCATAGCCGTGCCAGCCGCACTTGCAAGGGTTCATTGCACAGACGAGCATAAACCGCGCAGGATAAGTTGCCGTGCCTGCAACGCGCGAGATAACGACCTCGCCCGTCTCCATCGGCTGGCGAAGCACCTCCAGCGCATCACGGTGGAACTCCGGCAGCTCATCGAGGAACAGAACGCCATTGTGTGCAAGCGAGATTTCTCCCGGGCGCAGCGCAGAGCTTCCGCCTGAAAGGCTCACCGCCGAGGTGCTGTGATGCGGTGCGCGGAACGGACGTGAGCTGAGCAGAGGGTTATCGTCAGTGACAAGGCCGACGAGCGAATGCACCTCTGTCGCCTCAAGCGCCTCCTCTCTCGTCATATCGGGGAGGATGGACGGGATGCGCGATGCAAGCATACTCTTTCCCGAGCCGGGAGGCCCTATCATCAATATGTTGTGTCCGCCTGCCGCGGCGACCTCAAGCGCACGCTTGACGTTTTCCTGACCGCGGACATCCGAAAAATCGGGTATTGCGCTCTTTGGCGCATCGCTTTGCGGCATCCATTGAGGCTCGCGCAGAATACGCATATCTCCGTTTATGTGGCGGATGACCTCCTCTGCGGTTGCAGCGCCGAAAACCTCAAGCTCAGAGCCTGCAAGAGAAGCCTCCTTGGCGTTTGCACGCGGAACGAAAAGCCTTTTGAAGCCTGCTGCCTTTGCTGCAAGAGCCATCGAGAGCACGCCGCGTGCCGGGCGCAGCTCACCTGTGAGCGAAAGCTCACCGAGAAAGGCGCACGTCTCCCCGACGGGCTTTATAAGCTCTGCTGCCGAGAGCACGGAAAGAAGTATGGGCAGGTCATATATCGCGCCTTCCTTTTTCTTTCCTGCAGGAGCGAGGTTTACTGTTATATGGGATGACGGGAATTTAAGCCCGAGGCTCTTTGCCGAGGCGCGGACGCGATCACGCGATTCCCTGACCGCCGCATCCGGCAGGCCGATAATGTCAAACGCCATCATTCCTCCGCTGATGACACATTCGGAGGTAACAGTGAAGCCGTTTGAGCCTGTCAGCCCGAAGGTATATATCTTTGATGCCATTAAAATCCATCTCCCAACACACATATATTGTTATATTAACACGTTTTTGCGCGTTTTACAAGTATAATAAAACAGGAAGGGGAGGGAGAGCGGTGGCAATATGCAAAAAGCACTCTTTAGGCGTCTTCACATAGGGAGAAAACGGTTTTGGTCGGTAATTTACCGCGAATAGCTCACAAAAAAATCCCGCAATACGTCAGTATTGCAAGATTTTTGTTGCTTCTATTCACGACGAAATTCCTCCCCCAAAACTGCTTTGCACCATAAAAGACAAGAATTTGGATGCAGAACAAATTATAATCCGTCGCAAATCCTGACGGATTCACGACGGATTTAATGCAGTTATGCGCCAAAGGATTGCTTTTTATGGCGATTTATCCCTATGTGAAGCCGCCTTTCGGGTGCTTTTTTATCAGAACATATCCGGGATATCCTTGCCGCTTGCGAGGATTTCAAAGCTTTCGAGAAGCTCGCGCACCTCAGTGACGTTTACATAATATTCGGGGGCCTTTCCGTCAACCGATGCGGCATACTGGCGATCGTTTATCGGGAAGAGCTCAAACGTCGTTGTCGCGCCGCTGAGGAGCTTTATCGTGGCCTTTATCGCGCGCTCGCCCATCTTCATATCGCTTGTATACTCGCCTGCGATTGTGAAGCGTACCGTGCGGAGGAACATATTTGTGGCATTCCTGTTGACCATTTCCTTGCCGTCATAGATGCCTTTGAGCGATTTATCCTTTATCTCGATGGACATTGTGTGAGTCTCGCCACCCGGGAGCTCATAGGTTATTGTGTCGATTTCGTCTGAATCATAGAACCAGATAAGCTGCATTATAATATCTGCGTGGCTTAAAGACTCAAGGTCGATATCAGCCTCCGTCTCGATAACCGAGGGCACGCCCTCCTGCATTATATATCTGCCGCCGTCGGGCGTTTTTCCGCCGATAAGGAGCGACTGGGATATCTCCGTCGAGGTTTCAAACTGAAGCTTTACAGGGTTTGTAAGCCCATATTTTGCAAGGTCCTTCGGATAATCCTCAACGATTGCCTTCGGCTTGATTGAGATGACCTTATCAAGAAGCGCTGCATTTATCGTATCGGGGTTTGCGTCGCGCGATACGGGGCTTGTGAGCGCATAGTCGCATTGGAGCGACGCCTCGACCTGATCCGCAGGAGCTTCGCCTGTTTCTTCCTTTCTCACAACCGTTATATCGGGCTTTCCTGCGCGTGAGACAGTAACCTTTGTGAGAAGGTCTGCCGAGCCGATCGTGTCGTAGAGATGGATATCGCGATAGTCCTTCATCGTCATCATAAGGATGTCGGTTGTGCTTCCGCCGACTGTATAGACAATGTTGCGGTCTGTGCGGCGGATATAGACGCCTGTGCCGAGCGGAGTTTCAGAGCCGATAAGAAGTGTTACCGGGTCGCCGCCCTTGAAGGCTATCTCAATTTTGCGCTGCGGCTTGTCGAAGCCGAACATTGATTCCTCTCCGCTCTTGAGCTCGCCTACCTCCTCGAGCGCGACGAGAAGCCCGACAAAGCCGGACAGTGTCGTCATTTCGCTTTCGCTGTATCTGAGAAGCGGATCTGCGTTGCGCATAACGGCTGTCTGTGCGCCGAGCTTGTCTTCGCCGTAGTCTATCGTGAAGGTCTCGCCCGAATCCGTCGTTACCGTAACGGATGCAACATCCTTTGATGAGCGGTCTATAATCTTGTTGAGGCCGCTTGAAACATCAGGCTGAACAGGTGCGCCGATCTCGTCATCCGCTTCGGGGAAGAGCTTTATCACTGCAAACGCAGCAGCTGCAACAATAACGAGCACCAGCGCCGTTATTATAACGGGTTTAAACTGTTTCATGGGTTTTTCTCCTCCTTGTGGTAGAAAGAGCCTTCCCTTTTCGGGGGAAGGCCACTTTGCAAAAACTTCCTACTTGTTCTTTCTTCTGATAAACACAAACACGCCGATTGCGAGAATGAGAAGCGGAATGACATAGATGAGAACAATCTGAAGCACCTTTGCGCCTGCCTCTGTGATGTTGAGGTCATAGCTTGATACAACCTTCGGTGCGATTGCCATCGTGAGCGTGTCGGGATTTGAATATGTCACAAGCTGGGTGAGGAATGTGTTGTTATATGCACGCTGGATGCCTGCAATCTCCTCGTCGGCAAACGCCTCTGTGCCGAAGACAACAACTCTTGCAATGCCGTCGCCTCCTGTGGTGCCGAGCATACGCTCGCCTATTGCGGCAACAATATGCGGACCTGCGACATCGCTGCCCTCACGTGTGAGCACCTCTATCGGCTTTTCTGCAGAGAGAAGCTTTGCATATGAGGTTTTCATCGTCTGCATAAGCGGAACAACGCGGTTATAGCTCTTTTCCGTGAATGCGAGATTTATCGGGCGTGTGCGCGGAAAAATCGGCATAAGCTGGCCCTGAGCCTCGCTGTTTATGAGATCGTTCTTCATAAGCTCTGCGAGAGGGAAGGCAGGTGACATATAAGAATTGCTTTCGTCACATATGAGATATGTCGGGAACTGGAAGCCCCATTCCGCAAGATAGCGCTCAAGCGTCGGGAGCGTCGGGGTGTTCATTCCCCAGAAAACATAGAGGTTGTTGCCGTCTATTGAGAGA
>JAFSIZ010000058.1 GCA_017439555.1 Oscillospiraceae bacterium
GGGGAAAATATTGACTAAAGTCGAATATGTAGGTACAATTTTATATGTAGAAAATGAGTTGTCTTTGAGGGGAAATGTGGTTTTAAATAAATGACAGGAGAAGTAGATATGCACAATACTGAAAAGTATAATTACACACTTACGATGGAAACGTTGTTTCGCAATAAAATGTCGCGCTTGTATACTTTCTATTGCAGAGAGGATTTTGAATATTCGATAAAGCAGGTGAAAAGAGCCGGTAAAGATGCTGTGCGTTTCCGTATGCATGACTTGGAAGTCATGTGCAGAGCGAGAGGCTTGGATGCAGATGCTTTGCTTAAGGATAAAAAGCTTCTTGCGTATATTCCTACCCGTGAAAAAATGCAGAGTGAACTGTTGGAGATTCTCCATGATATTTACACAAATGTTCCGCGTCCTGCCGATTATATGGAGAGAATAGTGCGACGTCTTGCACCGGAATACAGTGAAGATACAGTCCGAGCGGTTATATTAAAAAAGTTCATTGTAGGAGTAGGTCTGAAATGGAAGGATATGAAAGCGTCGGTCAGCGCAATTATCGATGTGGCACTGGGCAAGATGACCGATCAGGAACGCGCACGATATGATGTGTTGCCTGAAAAAGAAAAGCTGGAAATGGCGGCAGAGAAACTGGATGATTCCATTTTTACTCCTGAACGCCTGAAAATCGAGCTGAGTAGCCTTGAACTTGTGCGGCTTATAGTGAAAAGACTCGACCTTCTTGCTGCGAAATATGATATCGTAAATGAAAAAGGAAATCCGTGTGAGTTTGCCGGTCTGACTGTCAGAGCGGAAACATATGATGCGATGCGCAGTTTTTGTGAGAGCTATGGCTTGCAATGCGATGAGTTCAGCAGCGTTGAGCAAATATTGCAAACCATTCTGAAGGCCTATGAAGAAGGTGTTTTGTGCGAAGAAAATGCAACGGAGCAAATGGCTCCATTTTTTGGACTGCTCGAGAAGGATTTCTCAGTTCAGATGGCTAAAACACTGTACAAGAACCAAAAAGGAAAGAAAGACAAGGCAACGGGTCTTTTCAAAACCGACAAACGAGATGCACGAGCGAAAAAGGGTGTTGATTGGGCGTTGCTGACGCTGTGCGAGGATTTTGCGCAGGGCAGGTTTCAGAACAACAATGGTAAGACAAGAGTCTATCTTTACTATTTTGCTATGGTGTTCGGCATGACTGTTGTGCTGAAGGAGGATGACGAATACTATCCCGAAACGGATATGGTGAGGAATCTGTTCGAGGATTATTACAGCGATAATCTTGTGCGCTTTCTCGATGGTCAATATGCCGATCCGCAGGCGTTGAGTGCCGTTGAGAGAGAGCCGTCAGGTGACGGAATAAATTACAAGAATTTCGCAGAGGCAATATATCTGTATTATCTCTATCGAACCGATTTTGAAATGACACCGGGAGAGCGGATAGAGCGTGCAGAGTGGATGATCAGTGAATGTATAAAAAGAGCAAAGAGTGATAAGGAAAAAGATGATATTTTGACTGAATCAATCGAGGAGCATACGGTGGTGTATA
>JAFSIZ010000059.1 GCA_017439555.1 Oscillospiraceae bacterium
CTGGACTGTGTGGCTGTCGCTTACTACAAGTCCTGCAGAGCTCGCCGCAATTTGAGCAAAGCGCGGATTGTCGATGATGTTATATTTTTCTGCATTCTTACCCTTATACGGTGCAAGAGCATCAGCTATCATTATAAGACCGTCGGGAGTGAAGTAGTTATACTGCGGAGATGACTCAAAAGAGAATCCATCACGGTCACTGTCAGCAACAATCATATTAGAGACGTTTCCGCCCGACATTGAGAAAGATAAATACCCCTCATACCCTCCGGTTTTATAGAGGAAATCAAGCATTTCCTCACTGTCGGCTTCATTACCTATTGCAACGGCACTTTTAACAAGCACCGCCTGATGCATACCGAAGTTACCGGAAAGGTCTGCACTTTTCACCTTACGGTAATTCTCTCGCAGAATGTTTTCCTCCCAGTTTTTCCAAATATCGAAACCGCTTTCCTTTTTATTTTCAAGGTTGTGCTCTTTCGCTTTTGCCGAGAGATATTTTATAACAAAATCATCTCCTGTCATCGGGAAGAACGCATCAGCGGCATCGGCAAAATTCTGTCCAAAGTTAACATCCTGTACTGTTCCCACAATCGCACCGTCGCCGGTAGAGGTATTGGGCCAATAGACCTTGAAATATTTAAATAAATCCATTTCCGGATAGACATCGCCGATTCGGTCAATGAGAATTGCTCCCGCTCTGCCATACTGCTCGTCACCCGTATAGAGGTATGCATTTGTGAGGCGGAGAACAGCTGATCTTATATCCTGAAACCACGTATAACTATTAAAATATGCAATCGGAGTATGCATTTCGAGCTTTCCGTCAGAATGGGTGTATTGCTTCCAGTTCTCATCTCTCGGAACATACCCGAAGCCGTCGTCAACGCCCCAGATGTTTCCGTTCACATAACGCCCCTTCTTTTGCGGGTTAGGATCGGTATTGGAATCACGCACTTCGCTGTATAGCTCATTATATAGATATCCCTTTTCGTTCCCGTATCCATAGAAAGTATGCCATGCTTCCGAATATTCTTCAGCGGGTTTTTCGCAGGTACATTCCTCACCTTCCTCATGGAAGAGCATTTTGTGGTGATTTTCCCGCGCAAGAGCTATATCAAAAAGACCGTGCTCGTTAAGCCCGAGCTCATAGAACGAGCCAAAGTCGTTACTCGGGAAAAGACGCTTACAATCCGGACACTGGATTTTCCACGGACGTGCCATAAAGCTTATGTTGTATGCATACGCGCCGTCATTTCCGTATTTTGAGACAATATCCACACCGCAGTAGTTGCAGTATTTATAATCCGGGTTGTTATAGGTTCCCATCTTCATTGCACGTGGGATACCCTCGCCGATGATATGGTCGTAATAAAAGTCCAGATTTTGCACATACTCCTCAGCACGTTCTATCGCCAGCTTCTGTGCTTGTTTTGCCCAGTCATATTTTTTTGCGTTATCACGGGCGGTCTCTCGCATTTTTTCAGTAAAGAGGGTTACCTCGGATTTGCCTTCGTTGGGAATAATCTCAATTTCCGTTTCATCGCAAATCTCCGGATTTTCCTTAAGCGCAACGCTTAAAGTTACATTTCCCGCAGCGATTGCGTTGATATATCCGTCTTCATCAACATA
>JAFSIZ010000060.1 GCA_017439555.1 Oscillospiraceae bacterium
GACCGCATAGGCGATGTTTATCCTGATATGTACTGGCACAGATGGGCGTCCTTCCGCGGAGATAATTACCGCGGAGATATATGCGACATTATCTGGTCGGCATATATGGGGAAAATGTTTGCAAAGAGCGCGGATGCTTTCCTTCCGATATATAACGACCCGTATGTTGCAGGCTATCTTGAAGGACGCGGAGAAACGTATGAGGCGGATGAAAACGGAAACTACATCCGCAATGACGACGGAAGCTTAAAGCCGGTTAATCTCAAAAACTCTCCCGGTGCGCTTCGCAAGCATGTTGAGGATAATATTCTTCTCACGATTTATGACCATATGAAGCGCGGAATGCAGTCGTCAAACTTCGGTTCACACCAGTCAACGCTCGGTGCGGCGGCAGTTGCTCTCAATAAAATGCCGGAAACGAAGGAAATGCTTGACTTTATGATGCAGACGGGCGAAGAGTTTTCAACAGGACCCGAGCGCGAGGAGCCTGAAAAAGGCTTAAACGTTATGAAAAAGCTCATCGAGGACGTAACGCGCGACGGTATGGGCAATGAGAACAGTACTCACTACAACGCAGGCTGGCTTACGAATTTGATCCACCTTGCCGACACGCTCGGCGGTTACGACGGATATAAAGAGGTTGATCTTTTCGCAAATCCGAAGTTTACAAAGATGTTTACCTCGCATCTGCGCGTAACGCTCGGGAACTACTACTGCGCACAGATAGGCGACGCATCATCAACTGCAAGCACCGGAATAAAGATAAGCCATAACAATATCGATGATGCGCTTGTTGGCTTCAAGTATACAAAGGACAGAATGCTTGCCCGTGCAATGTATCTGCTTAACGGCAATACTGCCGAAGGGCTGCATTATACGATTCTCGACAAGGACCCGGAAAGACTTGAGGACGAGGTGCGCGAGATTGTCGAAGAGGACGGCGAATTCTTCCTCGGCAGCGATATGATGACGGGATTTGGCTTTGCAGCACTCCGTACCGGTGCAGATTACAAGTCCGCAAACGTGCACACGGCGAAAAATACAAGCCGCGATTTCGGTATCTATTTCGGTGCAAGCGGAGGTCACGGACATCTTGATTCGCTGAATCTCTTTATTGATGCATTCGGTCTTAATCTCGCCCCAGACCTCGGTTATCCTGCCGTTACCGGCTGGGATCCGAACAGATATGAGTGGGTAAGAACAACGATTTCGCACAACACGGTTGTAGTTGATGAAAAGGAACAAACGGTTAAAGCTGTTTCAGGTACACCTTACCACTTTGACGACAACGGCAAAGTCCGCATTATGGATGTTTCAAGCAACGCATACGAAAACACGGATGATTATCGCAGAACAGTATTTATGGTGGATGTAAATGATGATATCTCTTACGGCGTTGATTTTTTCCACGTAAAGGGCGGCCGTGATCATCTGTACAGCTTCCACAGTCAGTCCGATGACCTGACGGTTATAAAGGGGCTTTCCGATATGCAGGAAACACCGACATATGCCGATCCGGACGGAAATCTTTACGGAACGTATGCAGGGGAAGATGTGCTTTACGGGGCAGACCCCGGCGGCGTGTTCAACGGACAGTATCCGCGCGGATATACATGGCTTCGTAACGTTCGCACATTCAATGCAATTGATAAGGCTTTTACAGTTGAGTATAAGGTGAAGGACTGGAATAAAGCCTTAAGTACAAAGCGCGATATACGCCTCAGGCTCACAATGGTGAATGATGAGCCGATGAAGGAGGTTTCGTTTGCAGTGGGCGAGGCTCCGCCGTCTGCAAGCAACAAA
>JAFSIZ010000061.1 GCA_017439555.1 Oscillospiraceae bacterium
CCTCCGGCGATGCAATACCGCCGGAGGCTTTGATTATTCTTTTTTCTGCCACGCGATGTCGCTGAACGTCACATCCGGATGATGATATTTGGAACGCCGGGCGATGTTTTCCTGTCGGCTCATATATATCGCTTCAGCCGGACACCAGTGGAAGCAGGCAAGGCATGACGCGCAGTTGTCGCCTATCACCGCGCGGCCATTTTCGATATGTATGTTGTCTCTGGGGCATACATGTGTGCATCCGCCGCAGCCTACGCAATTTTCATCAGCGGTTATTCCGCGGAAATTGTGCGGAATATCAATGGGAGTGGATGGCAGTATATCAGCAGTGAAGTAATCCTCCGCGCGCCGGTTTCGGATGTCCTCCAACAGCGAGGCGACATTCTTCGCCTGATTCGCGAGGTGCTCCGCGTCGACATGGGGCTCGTTTATGAAGCTGTTGCCCGGCATTGGAATTCCAAGGGAGAGCGAAAGCTTCTGACCACGGGTGCGCAACAGCTGGTCCATGCGCTGGGCAACCGCGCCCGCATGTCCCCGCCAGGTTGTGAAAATGAAAATATAATCATCTTTGCTGAAAGTCATTTTGGATATCATTTCGCGCACGGAATACGGCATGTTACCATAATACACAGGGAATACAAAACCCACGCGCTCAGCTTCTTCGGTGATATACGGCTTTTTGAATGTCGAGGCCACAGGCTTCAGCGCGCAATCCCCCAGCCCATCAGCGATCAATCGCGCGGTAGTGTATGAGTTTCCGGTGGCAGAGAAATAATATATTGCTGTGGCCATAATGTGTGAAGTGATATAGTGATGGTAGACACAGAAAAAAAGTGTCTACCATCACTTTTTATGATAAGATGAAAGAAAGGAGTTGAGAGAAATGGGAAGACCGAAAGGCGGAAAAAATGTGAGTCATAGCAAAGAAGAGAAACTGGCATTGGTGAAACGGAACCTGAAAGGAGAAACAACAATGTCTCTTGAACGAGAGACAGGAATTAACAATTCACAAATAAGCAAGTGGACAAAACAATATTTAGAGGGAGGAGAAGCAGCCCTTATAAATAAGCGAAAACCAGGAAATCCGCTGGCGAAGTATGAGCGCAGAAAAGAATTAACGGAGACAGAACAGTTAGAATACAGAATTGCTTTGTTAGAGCGCGAGCTGTTAAAGAAGAAAGGTGAAATTGAACGGCTAAAAAAATCCATAGAACTCGAAAGGGGCGATGCCCAAAGAAAGTAATCCAGCAGCTTTACGCCTGCATCGAACAGGAAAGTAAGCAGCACTCGGTAAAAGAACTATGTGATGTGTACGAAGTATCTCGTTCCGGTTATTATAAGTGGCTCACGCGAAAAGGAACGCTGAATCGTTACGAGCATAAACAACAAGAGTTAGATTATTATGTTGCAGATATTCATTCCCACTATCCGTCGCAGGGATACAGAAGTATAGCAGACACCTTGCTGAATCTGTACGGATGGGCCATTTCAGACGTTTCTGTGTTCAAAGCTATGCAGCGTTTGGGTATTAAAGGGTTTGTTAGGAAACAAAAATATCCGACATTCGGCGGTGCCGAGCACAATCGATTTCCAAATATTCTTAATCGCGATTTCCATTCAGACAAGCCTATGCAAAAGCTGGTTACAGATGTTACATATATCAGGAATAACGGAAAGTGGTATTATCTTTCCTGCTATTTAGATTTGTTCAACAACGAGATTGTGGATTGGGAGTTGAGCGATGTTTTTGATAATCTGCTTGTGATGAAACCTGCTAAACGGATCCTTGAAAAAGTAAAGAGTACCGGCGCCCCTATCATTTTGCACAGCGATCAGGGCGTCCAGTACTCATCCGCAGGTTATTGCAACCTGCTTAAATCATACAACGCAATTCAAAGTATGTCAAGAGCCGGCACTCCTCGGGATAATGCTGTTATAGAATCCTTCTTCGGACGTTTCAAGGACGTTATGTCATTACACTTCCAGTACTGGAAGTGTAATGACATCCGTAAAGCGGTCTCCGATACAATTTACTACTTCAATTATGTTCGTCCCGTCCGCAAACTCAAAAGAAAAACGCCAGTCCAATACAGAATTGAACTGGCTGCTTGA
>JAFSIZ010000008.1 GCA_017439555.1 Oscillospiraceae bacterium
AGCCCGTCAGCGTGTCGAAAGTTTTTCGACACGCTGAGAAGAAGCTATCCTCAGATAGCTTCTTCTTTTTTAATAAAGCAAATATTTTTCTCTTGTCTTTTTAAATTCCTCGGCACCTTGCTTCCATTCTTCGATGATGGGAGCGAGGCTCTTGTGTTCTTTCAACGTATCGCAGATTTTGTCTGTGCACATTCTGATTCTTGCAAGGCCGTGATGCTCAAAGTTGACATTATCGGGATACAGACGATTCAGCATATCTATAATACAAAGCTGCGTTTCAACCGGCCTCCACTCGTTGCGGTCATTTATGACCATAAACGCACCGTTACAGAGCGCAAGCTCGCGCTTTGCGCCTTCCGTGGGGTTTCTGTAGGTCATTGCCATATAGTATTTCTGAATAAAATATATCCCCGGAAGCTCAAGCGCATTGAGCTCTTGTGCAAGAAGTGCGCCATCAAAGCCGATGTCGCCGATATACTCAAACGGAGTGGTTGTACCTATGCCGAGAGAGAAGTTTGCTGCCTGCATAAGCCCTGTTGCCGCAAAGAAAAGAGGTGTATCCATATCGGGCATATTCGGGCTTCCGGGCACCCAGACGAGCCCCGTTTCATCATACCACATATCGCGCTTCCATCCTTGCATTTTCAGCACTGTGAGATTTGCACCGATGTTTTTGACATCGTTATACATAAGCGCAAGCTCGCCGATTGTCATACCGTGGCGAAGCGGATATTCAAAGCCGGAAAGCAAATCGGTTCCGGCATATTTCGGTTCAGCAGGTGCGCCTTCAACAATATCGCCGCGAATCGGGTTCGGGCGATCAAGAACTATGACCTCACGGTTTGCCTTTGCGCAGGACTCTATAAGGAGCATAAGCCATGGTGTGTATGTCCAGTGGCGTACTCCAACGTCCTGAGCGCAGAACACAACTGCGTCAACCTTTTCAACCCATTCAACGGGCGGCTGAAGCCTCGGATAGTCATAGAGATTGACTATTTTTATCCCTGTTTTTGCATCAACATCGGAGAGCTTTCCGTCACCTGCATAGAGATCACCGCGCACGCCGTGTTCCATACCGAAGAAAAACTCTACATCCGCCCACTTTTCATCAACTATAACATCAATGAGCAGTCTTCCTTCATTATCGATTGCTGTCGTATTCATCATAAGTGCGATTTTTTTACCTGCGATTTTCTCGCGGAGCTCATCGCACGCAAGCGTCACTGCGCCGTTTTTCCATTGTTTCATCTGTTCTCCTCCTTGATTTTTTCAGGTGTTACCCCGAATTTTTTCTTGAATGACTGTGAAAAATGCGGAAGTGTGTTAAATCCTGATTCAAAACACGCCTCTGTTACAGATAGCTTTGAAAGCTTTAAAAGATTCATCGCAAAATCGAGCCTGAGCTCCTGCAGGTATTTCTGGAATTCAACCCCGGTTTCCTTTTTGAACTCTGCACTGAAATAGTTTGGCGAATATCCGATATGCTTCGCCACGTCTGCCGCCTTTATTCCGCGGCGGAAATTATAATGGATATACGCAAGTGCGCGGCGCACTCTTGAATATTGCTCCTGCCTTTTTGCACAGCCACCTGCACGAAGCGCAAGAATCACCAGCTGGTCAATAAGGTTTGCCGCAAACTTGTCCGCACCGAGAGAGCTCTTTTTTTCCTGCTCCTTCAGAAG
Organism: Oscillospiraceae bacterium; assembly: GCA_017439555.1. Classification (GTDB taxonomy): domain Bacteria; phylum Bacillota; class Clostridia; order Oscillospirales; family JAAYXM01; genus SIG480. The sequence goes on from JAFSIZ010000008.1 coordinate 1,683, forward strand.
CAGAGAAAACAGCATTTTTGCTGTGTCAAAATCCTCGCCGTAAAGCGTTGTCACAATCGGGAAATCCTCGAGTGAGCATAGCTTGCCTATTGAGTCATAAAACAGCTTGTCTGAAAACTTGACAGCACAGACAGAAACCTTCTCACCTTCGCGGATGACGTTTCTGTGGAAATCAAGCGGAGATATGATGATTATGCTTCCGCTGTGAATCGGATAGCTCTCTCCGTTTATCTCCTGCACGCCCTCACCCTCGGTGAACAGATTGAGCAGGAAATGAGAATGCCAATGAGTATCAACCATTGTGAGGCAATCCACAGTATATGCATCATATATACTTTCATCTATATGCCAGCGCTTTGGTATGCTGCTTTGCATCATTCTCACCCCTCGCTGCTATTATATATCAAACCGAAGATAAAAACAATATTTTCAGGAAGATATCGTAGAATATCTTAAATCGCTGATAGAATTGCAAGCAAAAATCACCGGAGCTGTTCTCCGGTGATTTTCCACTCTCAGAATACGAATTTTTTAATGAACACGGACAGGCGCTTGTAGAGAATTATTGTTATGATGCTTACAGAAACCGTTTTTATCACATTGAACGCCGTGACAAACCAGAATACATCATGAAATACAGAAGCTGCACCCTCGCCCATATAGAGAGGAAACACGATGAAGCGGTTTGCAACAAGTGCGGCACACGTGCCAATAGCGCAAGCTATGGCAAGCATTATCACGACTGTCGAAATTCCCTTTTTATAGCGATATACCACACATGGCACGATTATATATGACGCCGTCACAAGCGCATTTGCAACCTGCCCTGCACCTCCGCTCGTTGTGCCGATAAGGCAAAGCACCTCTTTGAGCACACAGATGATTATCCCCTCTATCGGACCGAACAAAAAGCCGGAAAGAAGGATGAACACATTTCCGAAATCGAGCTTGAGATATGGAGTTGCCGGAAATATCGGAAACTCAAACAGGCTCACAATATAGCTCATTGCCACAAACAGTGCCATTACCGCCATACGCCGCGGTGTGAAAAACTTGGATTCGGTTTTTGGGTTTGTCATAAGAAAACACCTCTCTTTAATTCTCGGCAGATATTCCCTGAACAAAAAATCAGCCCCTGACAAATCAGGGGCTGAGAGATAATATGACCTTATTGCTATGTATGCCACATTTCTTTTTTCATCCGGACTGTACCGTCGGTATCGGAGTTTCACCGATTCGGGGATAGCGCAAGCCATCCTTCGCAGACTTTAACTGCCGGTGAGGAATTTCACCTCGCCCCAAAGAACATTGCCTGTTATTATAATACACTAAGAAGCTTTATGTGTCAACTGTTTTGTGCAACTGCATAGGCCTTGAAAATCTCGTCAATTTCAGGACCCGTAAGATGGTTCTTATCGAGCAGAACTTCGACAATCTTATCCATTGCAGCGCGGTTTTCAACAATTATTGACATCGCCTTCGCCATTTCGGAATCAAGGATTGCATTTACCGCCTTGCGCACATCAGATGAAGCACTTCCGAGACGGGCGCTCTCGCGGTCTATAATCGCAAGACCGAGATTTTCGTCCATACCGAGTTCGCATATCATACGCATTGCATTTGAGGTCGCAGATGCAAGGTCACCGCTTGCACCTGTGGACACGCCGTCATCCGAGCCATAGTATACAAGCTCTGCCGCACGCCCACCGAGCGAGGTTCTTATTCTTGCAAGCATCTCATTCTTTGTGTAAATAGCTTTTCCTTCGTTTGAATCGTGCTGCATATATCCGCCGTGGTCGCCTCTTGCCACAATCGTGACATAAGACGGGCATTCGCCGCTCTGCCAATAGAGGAATGCGTGGCCGGCCTCGTGGCGTGCAACTCTCTCGAGCTGTGATGCATCCCATTTTTTGACCTCGCCGCTGTTGAAGGTCTCAAAGGCATCCTCAAACACCGCGTCATCAACACAATCACTGCCGTTTCTTATCGCACTGCGCAGCGCAAGCTCTATGACGGATTCAAGCGATGCAAGGCTCATCCCCGTCGAGCGGACGGCGATATTCTCTATCATTTCCCCGCTTATCCGAAGCGCCTTGTTGCCCGAAATTTTCGTTTTGAGGTAAAGTATTCTGCTCTCTTTGTCCGGAAGGTCGATAAGCACACGGCGATCAAACCTTCTCATGAGCGCCGGATCAAGGCTTCTTGCACTGCCCGGCTCAACATCATAGTTTGTGGCTGCAAGGACAAACACCGGCTTTGATGGATCGTTTTTAAAACCGTCCATCTCAGCAAGGAATGCTGTGAGGATTTCCTCTGTGGAATCGCGGTCGCCCTTGCGCTCCTTTGCGATTGCGTCTATTTCATCGATGAACAGAATAGTCGGAGCATATTTGCGAGCTGTGCGGAAAAGCTCGTGAACTGCCTCAGGGCCTTCACCAACATATTTTTTGAGGAACTGGTTTCCTTCTGCAGTCATAAACGTTACGTCCGATTCTCCTGCCATTGCCTTTGCAAGCAAGGTTTTTCCCGTTCCCGGAGGGCCATAGAGCAGGACGCCGCGCGGCGCTCTCACGCCTGTGCTCTTGAAGCGTTTTGGATTTTTCAGATATTCAACGAAATATTTGAGCTCTTTTTTAGCCTCTTCCGCGCCGATAACATCTTCAAACTTTACATTCGGCTTAGAAATATTGCTGAGAATATTTTTCGCATCCTCTGCATCGACAGCGGTTTCAAGGCGCAGATCAAACATCTTTATTTCCGCACATCTGCCATCTTCCGATATTGTCTGCGCAGCATCATATGCGATGATTTTGTTGGCTCTCGCGAGGTTGAGCATACTCTGCTGCTGATGAATATTAGCGCATATCTTTATGAGCATCTCAAACACAAGCTCGCCGTCGCGTCCTTCTATGGGCAGAATACCTCTCACTCCGTCAGACAGATAGGACATTCTCTCCTCTTCGCTGAAATGGTATTCGCTGCTCTGCACGACGTATACCGGAATTTCCGCAAACTGCTCACGCACTGTGCGCAAAAAGTCGCGACCGAGAGAATCGACGTCTTCAATGTTGAGATATTTGCAATTCTCATTACATTTATATGTAGCATCGCAGAGAATAAGCTTTATGTCAGTCTCGCCGAGGATCCTGCAAGCCTCTGCTATGTCTTCAACATGGAGCAGATTATATGAATCGGATTCGAGAGCAACGTTTACCTCTTCCGAAGAGAACAGCAATATATTCGGCTTTGATTCGTCTCTGTAGAGCCCCATTATTTCAGGCTTATCCTCAGGTATGTCAAGCGAGAATCGGATGGTCTCGACATCAACAATGCTCTTGCCGCTCTTCTCACTCTCGATCATCCTGAACAGCTCAAATATCTCATTGTCAAACATTGCTCCTGCGCGGCTGCGTATGGTTCTTGCATCCGCATTGCCGCCCTCTGAGAAGATGAGCGTGTCGAAAACCTGCTCGTCAAATTCAGTTTTGATCTTGAGACTTTCCTCTATATCACGCGCTCTGCGGATAATCTCACGCTTTCCGATACCGCGGAGGTTATGAGCCTCCATATGATTGAACATAACAACATTTCCCGTTGCAAAACGCGAACACATCGCTGCCGGGAAAAACGGAATACCCGTCTGCGGATTGATGTCGTTTTCGAGAGCCTTAAGGATGACCTTGCGGCTGATTCCCGAAAGGTCTCTGGAATCACTTTCCTCATAGAGCTTTTTACCTGCATTGGTTGTAAAGATGATAATCGCATCCTTGAAGGATACTTCTTCATCTGTGTAGTTGTCGCGCAAGCGCCCTGCATCCAGCATCTGCAAAAACAGATAGATAATATTCATATGCGCTTTCTCAATCTCATCAAAGAGGAGAACGCACTTCGGGTTGTCGCTTACAAACTTTGTGACGTTACCGGGGCTTCCGTTCTTATAGACCTTATCAGAGCCGCAGAATTCGAGGTTTGCTTCTTTGTCTGAGTATTCGCTCATATCAAAGCGCATAAAAGGAAGCTCAAGAATCTCTGCCGCTTTTTCCGCAAGGAATGTTTTGCCAACTCCCGGAGGGCCTGCAAAAAGGAAGGTTGCGCGCGGTTTCTTGAAGGTTTTATCTGTCAGCGACAGAAGCTCTGCCTGAAAATAGCCCGATGTGAACACATCAACAGCGTGTTCCTGACCGAATACTGTATCCAACAGCACAGACTGTGTTCTCTTGACCTTTTCAATAAGCGCTGACACATCTTCTTTTTTATGCTCGGTTTTTGATGCTGTTTCAACAGGCACTTCAACCTGAGTGTGAACCTGCGACGGGCCTGTTCCCTGATTCTGAGCAGGAGCTGTCTCCGGCTCCTCGGTATGCTTCTCCACAGGCGATGGAGCGTGGCCTGATTCGCCTGATTTTTTCTCTCTGAGCATCTGATCCAATGCGCTCAAAAGAGCCTCCTGACTCGGCAGCTTTGAATCCTGTGTTGCAGCCGCCGGCTCCGACAGAATCTTTTTCATCGCATCAGTCGGGCTGTCGAAAATGATTTTCAGAAGCGCATCGGAGCGAACCTCCTGAGAGGTTTCTTCCGCCTGAAGCTCTGCCTGTTTGAGTGATCTCTGGAAAGAAATTCCAACAAATCCGAAAACGCCTCTCGGCTCTCTCTTTGCCTCTTCAAGAAGCTTTGATGCGACATCAGCATACTTTCCCGTCTTCTCGATGAGCAGCGCGCGCGCAGCTCTGTATTCCTCAACATCCTGTGCATTCACAACAAAATTGCCATCAGGCATATCGTTTTTGAAAAAACCAAGCGATGCCGCGATAAATGTCTCTGTCGAAACGGCAGGTATACCGTTGCCTTTCGCGAGATTCTCTGCTCTTCCGAGAAGCTCGACCAGAATATTACTTTTCTTTCTTCCCCACATATTTTTTCCTCCCCAAAAGCGCAGGAGGGCACACGCCGCTTCCCGACTTTTTCTTTATTATCGGTAGTAATGTAATTCTACGGCAATATTATTGCGTAGATTACAAGATCCTCATTGGATCTGTTTTCAATAGAATGAGTCTCGCCTCCGGTTGTCCACATTGCATCGCCTACATACAGTTCTTGAGTCTTGCCGCAATCGGTAACCGTCGCGACACCGGTCTTTACGATATATATCTCGCCTTCAGCTCCGTGTGGATGCTCGCCTATAGACTCGCCGGGACGCAGCATTACCTCGGCAAACATATTTGCCTTACCCGAAAGCTCTTCCTTTTCAAAAATGTGTGTAAAATCAAGCGCACCGATACCGCCGCGCAGATTTTCTTTTATCTCTTTTCTCTGTGAAGCCTTTGATTTTATCATATCAGTTCAGGCACTCCTTTCCAGACCCATCTTTCTTGATTCTATAGAGTTTTTTATCGTTATAATCGCTGAAATAATAGAGCCATTCCCCATCAGCAGAGAGATTGTTCGCTCCGTCACTGCAGAGAATCGTCTGATTACTTCCGTCCTCATTCATTCGGACGATTGAACCGTTGTTCGCGAAATCGACAAAATAGACATATCCGCCGTCAACGTTGATATACCCCGAACGCGAACTGTTGAGCGGCTCATAGATTGATCCGTCTGCTGTCATACGGTATATGTTGAGCGCATCGTTTCCGCTGCGGAAATAGACGTTTTCATCATATCCCGAAACAAAATAGACAGAATCATATATAAGTAACATCTCACCTGAGCCGTCAAGCGCAATTTTATAGCAAGAGCCTTCGTTTTCACGGTCGCTTATATAAAGGGATGAGCCATATGCATAGAGCATCTCAGTCGAAATATCCGAAACCTTTCTGAGCTTGGAGCCATCGATATTCATCTCGTATACACGGCACTCATCTTCCCAGTTGATAAAATACATCTTATTTCCGAGCACTATCAGATTTGTGGCCATGATTTTCTTCACTTTTGTATGCTCTGAGCCGTCTGTCTTCATTCTGAATATGTGGTAGTCACGCGCCTTATCGACGAAATAGATATAATCCCCGACAATGTTCAATGCGGAAATGTTTCCGTCAGAAAGAAGCTTCGTCTCACCGTTTCTGATGCAATAGAGCGAATTGCCCTTTGCAATGTCACAATAGAATATTGCATCGTCCTTAAATGCCAGAGTTCCTCCGCTTGAGAGGTTTCCCATCGTATTTCCGACAGAAAGCGCATTTTCACTCATTCTGTCATATGCATCGTTGAGATATTTGCGGCGCGTTTCATCATCCTGAATACCTTCTATATAGGCAAACGCCTCACCTGTGTTTCCGCTTTCGCGATAAACCTTCATAAGCCTGTCATAAAGCGCTGTGTCGCCTCCGCTCAGCGCAATGGCGCTCTTAACAGCCTCTGCCGCCTCATCGTATTTCCCCTGCTCCGAATATACATCAGCAAGCCCGATTACAGCGTCTTTATCAGACGGAGTTTCCTTAACTACACTTTTATAAGTGTTTGCCGCCTTTGTCAGCTTGCCCTCTTCGACAAGCGCATCTGCAGCCGATTTACGTTCCTCAACCGTGCCGCTCACCGCAGAATTGGAAATGAGCACAACCGCCGTTATAATCGCCGCAATCGCGATAACGCCTGCGCAAATCCCTATTATCAGTTTCTTTTTCATATGCCACAACTCCTCTGCACAAGTATCTCTTTTATTCTACACTATTTTTCTTGTGAAGTCCAGTAAATTATCTGTTAATACACTTGAAAAAAAGGTATGTTTTGTTATATAATATCATTGAGGTGATATATATGTCCGGCTACGGCTTTGTACGTTCTGAGCTTGAGATTAAAACGCTCACGCTCCACGTTCTTGAATATGTTAAAATTCCGGTTACCTTTGATGAGCTTATGAGCTGTGTTTTTGTCGATGACGCAATAAACTATTTTAAATTTGCAGACTATCTCGACGGCATGGTGAAAACAGGCCACGTAACCATAAACTCAGACACGGGCATCGACAGGTATCTCATCAGCGACAAGGGTCTGCGCGATATACAGCACATCCGCACATCCGTTCCCGGCTCTGTTCTCCGAAAGGCGGAAAAGGCAACAGACAAGGTTCGTGATGAGATCATCCGCAAGACGCTCGTAAATGTCGAGATTATTGAAGAGAGTGATAAATTCCGCGCAACCGGCTCACTTTCCGGTGATATGGGCGAAATCTTCTCTTTTTCAATTTCCGCGCCGACAAAAGACGAGGCAAAACGCTTCACATCCAACTTCTATAAAAACGCAGAGAGAATCTATAACGACTTTCTCCGCGCAATGCTTGACACAACAAATTAATTTTTTTAATTTTACTCTTGACAACAGCTTTATTTTTTTGTATAATATTAAAGCTTGATATGTGGGCCTTTAGCTCAGTTGGCTAGAGCTCCCGGCTCATAACCGGATGGTCCTGGGTTCGAGTCCCCGAAGGCCCACCAAAAGAAAAGCACCCTGTCGCAAGACTGGGTGTTTTTTGTTTTGTCGTATCCTGAGGGAGACGAGAACAGCACGGCGGCTTGCCGTAAAAAGGGTGCCGGTGGCACGCTTTTTAGTTTAATTCTAAAGTGTTTATATCATTATCAGAAAAGTTGTCCCGGAAGTTTCAGTTTTTCTTTATAAGGGAATTTTTTATCAAATTTTTCTGCTTCTTCCTCAGGGAAAAGATATACCTCCGGTGGTCCGTATTCTCCCGTGACACCGCTTAAGTAGCCGGGAATCAACTCTTTGCACAGAAAGAATGATGCGTCTGCACCTTCAGGTAATCCATGATAACGGATGCCAAATTCACTTGCAAATGTGAACCCACTCTTTCCATAGAAGTTAATATTCCCTTCAAAGCACACTGCGCCAAAGCCAAGCTCGGTTGCCTTCCCAATTGAATAATCAAGCAGAATTTTACCGTAACCTTGTCTTTTGAGTTCAGGCGTGATGCAAATCGGCCCCATTGTCAAAATCGGAATATTTCTTCCGTCATCAGACTTAATGTTTGCCTTTACAAATACATTCTGCCCGATGATTTTGCCGTCCTTTTCCATAACAAAATCAAGTTCCTTGACAAAATCAGGATGTTCCCTTAACCGTGTTATGAGATAGTGTTCCATACATCCG
>JAFSIZ010000062.1 GCA_017439555.1 Oscillospiraceae bacterium
AGCAGTTTTGGGGGAGGAATTTCGTCGTGAATAGAAGCAACAAAATCTTGCAATACTGACGTATTGCGGGATTTTTTTGTGAGCTATTCGCGGTAAATTACCGACCAAAACCGTTTTCTCCCTATGTAAAGACGCCTAAAGGCGGCATTTTTTATTTTCTCAGTTGAATGAATTTCCGCTTTCCGAAACATCAAACATAGCTCTTATCCGTTCTCTGAGCTGTTTGTATTCAGGATTCTTCAGCGCCCTGTCCTCCTCAGCGATACGCGTCGCTTCTGATTTTGCAATATCGAGCACACGCATATCTGACATAAAGCTCGCAATCTTAAGCTCCGGCAATCCGTGCTGACGCGTTCCGAAGAAATCACCGGGGCCGCGAAGCCGCAAATCCTCTTCTGAAATTTTGAATCCGTCTCCTGTTTTGCGTAGCGCCTGTAGCCTCTCTGCCGCAGCGCTCGATTTACTGACGTTTGAAAAGAGTATGCAATAGGATTTCGCACTTCCTCTTCCGACGCGCCCGCGAAGCTGATGAAGCTGAGAAAGCCCGAAGCGCTCGGAATTCTCTATCGCCATAACCGTGGCATTCGGCACATTTACGCCGACTTCAATAACAGTTGTCGAAACGATTGCCGAGGTTTCCCCTGACACGAAACGGCGCATAACGGCATCCTTGTCCTTTTGCTTGAGCTTGCCGTGTAAAAACTCCGTTTTCTTCCCGGCAAACACTGTTTCCGAAAGCTCTTCAGCAAACTTTTCAACAGAACGTAGTTCGCCCTCACTCTCCTCACTGTCTTCTATAAGTGGACAGACTATATATGCCTGATGCCCTGCATCAAGCTGTTTTTTTATAAATTCATATGCATCGGCGCGTTTTGCGTCATTGACTATAAGCGTATCCACAGGGAGTCTGCCGGGAGGCAGCTCGTCGATGACAGATATGTCAAGATCACCATACATAATAAGCGCAAGAGATCGCGGAATCGGCGTCGCTGACATAACCAGCTGATGCGGATTGTTTCCCTTTGAGGCGAGAGCTGCGCGTTGGCGCACTCCGAAGCGGTGTTGCTCGTCAACTATCATAAGACCGAGCTTTGAAAACTCAACATCCTCGCTTATAATTGCATGGGTTCCGATAAGCATATCTATCTCATTTTCTTTGCAAAGCACCTTTATCTTTTTCTTTTCTGATGCCTTCATACTTCCGCAAAGCAAGGCGCACCGCATACCAAGCTTTTCAAGCTGCTGCGAAAGTGACTCAAAATGCTGCTCGGCGAGAATTTCTGTCGGCACCATAAGAGCCGACTGCAACCCGTTCTTATGTGCAATAAACGCAGCCGCAGCCGCAACCGCGGTTTTACCTGAGCCTACATCACCCTGAACTATCCTGTTCATCGGTCTCACACTCTGCATATCCTTTGCAATCTCGCTGACAACGCGAAGCTGTGCACCTGTCATTTCAAACGGAAGAGACGCGAGAAACGGCGAAAAGTCAGCATCCTTAACAGCTGTTCCCACCTCTTTATCGCGACGCTCACGCAGATGCATAAGCCCGAGAGAGAGCACAAACAGCTCTTCAAACACCAGTCTGCGCTTTGCTATCTCGAGTTCTTCATAGGTCGATGGGAAATGAATTTCGCGATATGAATATCCGACGTGTGCAAGCTTATGCCTTCTTCTGATTTCATCGGGAATAACCTCAGGTATGCTTTGAGAAAACTCAGCCAGTGCCATTCTCACGGCATTGCGGAGCACATCTGCGCTAAGCCCTGCCGTCAGTGCGTATATCGGCAGAATCTTTCCTGTTTTCTGACCTGATTCCTCTTCCGGCTCATATGTCGGATTTGTCATACACAGCCGGCCGCCGCGCTCCTCCACCTTGCCGAAAAATATGTAGCGTTCACCTGTGCGCAATTTATCCACACTGTATTTCTGATTAAAAAAGACTATGTCAATTCCGCCGCTTTCATCAACAGCACGGAATTCCGACACGGAAAAGCCGCGGCGAGGTGTGCGCGTTTTTATGTTTGACGAAATATACGCATTCACACACGCCTTATCCCCTGCTTTCAGCCCTGAAATACTGAGTATGGCACGCCTGTCTTCATAATCACGCGGAAAATAGTTTAAAAGATCGCGCACAGTGGATATGCCGAGCTTTAAAAAAAGCTCGGCACGTTTTTCTCCAACACCTTTTAAATATCTTATTCCCGTATCCAAATCAGGCTTAATCATAGGGATCTTACTCCGCTGAAATCAAATAATAATATACCGGCTGTCCGCCATCGAGAAGCATAACCTCAGCATCCTGCGCCTTTTCAGAGCAAAGCCCCTCAATAGCAGCCGCATCCTCTGCGTTTACACCCTCGCCATAGAAAACCGTGATAAAGCCGCGATCCTCGACACCCATATCCGAGAGAAGCTTATCAGCAACCTCGCTAAGATCCTTGCCGGAAGCCGAGAGCTTGCCTTCATTGAGCGCAAGATATTCGCCCTCTTTTATGGAATATCCGTCAAACTCGCTGTCACGGGCAGCATATGTGATAGAGCCTGTTGAAACATTTGCAGCAGCTTCCATCATTGCAGCAACATTCTGTTCAACATCTGCATCAGCATCAAATGCAAGCATAGCAGAAATTCCCTGAGGCATCGTCTTTGTCTCAAGAACAACGACCTGCTTTTCTGTGAGTTCAACAGTCTGCTGGGCTGCCATGATGATATTTTTGTTGTTCGGCAGAACAAAAACGATTTCCGAAGGAGTTGCATTTATCGCATTGAGGATATCATCCGTCGATGGGTTCATCGTCTGTCCGCCCTCGACCAACGTGCTTGCACCGAGGTCACGGAATACGTTCATAATTCCTTCGCCTGCCGCAACAACAGCAAATCCGTATTTAGTCTCAGGCTCTGCAATCTTCGGAGCAGCATCCGCCTTTGCGGCATCTCCGGCTTCAGCTATAACCTTTTCGCTGTGCTGATAGCGCATATTATCGATTTTTATATTTGTGAGCTCACCATAGGTAAGAGCACGTCCAATAGCTTTATCCGGCTCATTCGTGTGAACGTGAACCTTGATTATATCGTCATCATCAACGACAACAACGCAATCGCCGATTGATTCAAGATAGGCGCGGAGCTTTCCTGCATCAAGCTTCTGCCCTTCCTTGCTCAGATTTATGATAAACTCTGTGCAGTAGGCAAATGTTATCTCTTCATCAACATCCGCAAAAGAAGCAGCCGAGGATGACGTGACCTCTTCACCTGAAAGAAGCTCAACATCGTTGCCCTGAAGAGATGAGAGCATCGCTTCAAGAACAAGCACCCAGCCTGCGCCGCCTGCATCGACAACTCCGGCTTTCTTGAGCACGGGATTGAGATTCATTGTATCATCAAGCGCGATTCTTGCCTCTGCAATCGCCTGTGTGAAGACTTCTTCCACATCCGATACCTTTGCCGAAAGCTTGCTTGCTTTTTCCGCAGCCTTGCGCGAAACCGTGAGGATCGTTCCCTCTGCAGGCTTCATAACTGCGCGATATGCTGCATCAACACCTGAAGAAAGAGCTTTTCCAAGCGCCTTTGCATCGATGGTTTCCGCCCCTGCGCACGACTTTGCAAATCCTCTGAAAAGAAGAGAAAGTATGACACCAGAGTTTCCTCTGGCACCGCGAAGCAATGCGGATGCCGCAATGTTTGCAGCCTCGCCGATTGTCTCGGGCTCGCTTCCTGCAAGTGCGCTTGCCGCAGCGCGTGCTGTAAGGGACATATTTGTTCCTGTATCACCGTCAGGAACGGGGAAAACATTGAGCTCGTTAAGCTTTTGTTTGTTGTTGTCTATTGCCGCAGAAGCTGAAATCACCATGCGTTTGAATTCCGCGGCGGTAATGAATTCTCTCAATACCTGCACCTCCGTTAATCTGCTATAACTGAGTCGACCTTTACCTTGACGTTGCCGACCTTGACGCGCGTAACGCGCTCTACATTATAGCGCACTTCGTTTATGATAGATTCGCAGATTGCCTTGATGTTGACACCATGCTCTACGATAATATGGACACTTATGTTGACCTGATCATTCTCAAACGTTACCTTGACGCCCTTTGACATATTCTCACGCTTGAGCAGACGAACGATTCCATCCTTCACGGTGCGATCAGCCATACCGCGGACTCCGAAGCAATTGGTTGCTGCATCACCTGCAACAGCTGTGAACACTTCGTTTGTTATCTCAATTGTGCCGTTGTTGTTGGTTATGATCATATTCATTCCTCCTTGAAGTTTCAGAATACAGACTTATAGATATATCTATTATACTCTATTTTTTTCAATAACTCAACATAAATTTTTTAATAATATTTTATACAAACTAAACACATATGGTATTTCTTTTTTTGCGAGGATGTGGTACAATAACAATAACCATAAATATAAGGAAGTGTATCTCAATGAAAAAAGTTATATGCAAAAACTATGAGGAAATGTCACGCGAGGCTGCAAAGCTCGTTGCAGAGCAGATCAAAGCAAAGCCCGAAAGCATTCTCGGTTTCGCCACAGGAAGCTCTCCTGTCGGAATGTATAAGGAGCTTGTCCGCCTGAACAAGGAAGGTGAGATTGATTTCTCAAAAATCACAACCTTCAACCTCGATGAATATTACCCCATTCTCCGTTCAAACGACCAGAGCTATTATTATTTCATGTTCGACAATCTCTTCTCCCACGTGAACATCAAGAAGGAAAATGTCAACGTTCCCAACGGCGAAGTTTCAGATCCCGATGCCGAATGCAAGGCATATGATGAAAAAATCGAGGCTATGGGCGGCATTGACCTTCAGGTTCTCGGAATCGGCCATAACGGCCATATCGGCTTTAACGAGCCCGATGAAAAACTCATCGGCGCAACTCATCGCACAGGACTTACAGAAAGCACCTTCCATGCAAACTCAGGATATTTCGAAAAGCCCGAGGATATGCCGCGCGAAGCGCTCACTATGGGCCTCACGCCGATTATGCAGGCAAAGAAGATCGTTATGGTAATCAGCGGCAAATCAAAGGCTCCGATTGTCAAGAGAATGTTCGATGGCCTTATCGGCACAGACTGCCCGGCATCCGTTCTCCATATGCACAGAGATGTAACTGTTTTCCTCGATGAGGATGCAGCATCTATGCTCTGATACATAGGTTTATATGAAGAAATTCGTCATAGCGCCCGATTCCTTCAAAGGAACTGCAAGCGCATCTGATATCTGCGAAATCGGAAAACGCGCAATTTTGCGCATCATTCCCGATGCCGAAATAAGCTCACTGCCGATTGCTGACGGCGGCGAGGGCACTGCCGATTGCTTTCTTTTTGCTCTCGGTGGAAAGAAAATTGAATGCGAGGTCTCCGGCCCGCATTTCACAAAGGTCACTGCAAGCTATGTAATCATAAACGATGATTGCGCAATTGTCGAAATCGCTTCTGCCGCAGGGCTTCCGATGGTAGGAAAAGGCAACAATCCTGCAAAGAGCACGACCTTTGGGGTCGGCGAGCTTATCTCGGATGCACTCTCACGCGGCGTCAGAAAAATTGTTCTCGCGCTCGGCGGTAGCTGCACGAATGACGGTGCATGCGGAATTGCTGCGGCGCTCGGCGCAAGGTTCATTGACTCTGACGGTGAGGAGTTTGTCCCCGTCGGCGGCTCGCTCGGCAGAATTGAAAAAATCGATATTTCGACACTTCAGAAGAAGCTCGATGGCGTTGAAGTTGTCGCGATGTGTGATATAGACAATCCTCTCTATGGCGAGCGCGGCGCAGCCTGTATCTTCGCTCCGCAAAAAGGCGCAGATGAGGCGTGCGTCAGGCTGCTTGACAATAACCTGATCGCTTTTGCAAATGCTGTCAGGAGAGAGCTCGGCGCTGATATCGCAACGCTCCCCGGAGCAGGTGCAGCAGGCGGAGCAGGCGCAGGTGCCGTTGCATTTCTCGGCGCAAAGCTCTGCAGCGGAATTGAAACAGTTCTCGACCTCTGCGGTTTTGAAACGCTTGCCAAGGATGCCGACCTCATCATAACAGGTGAAGGCCGAATCGACGGCCAGACAACAGGTGGCAAAGCTATCTCCGGAATAGCATCACGTGCAAAGGCGCTCGGCGTTCCTGTTGCAGTAATTGCAGGCGACATCGGAGATAACATAGATCCGATGTATGATATGGGCGTTTCATTCATTCTGAGCACAAACCGCGTTGCCAAAAGCTTTTCGGAAACAAAACACCGTGCAAAGAGCGATTTGGAGCTCACATTCGAAACGCTCGCAAGAATGATAAAAACAGTTGAAATCACAAACGCAAAGTGATATAATGAAACACAGCCGAAGCTGAGCGCTTCGGCTGTCATATGGAGGCGTAGCTCAGTCGGTTAGAGCGCTTGCTTCACATGCAAGAAGTCGGGGGTTCGAGTCCCTTCGCCTCTACCAAAGCAGAACCGTACCAGCCGGAGGTTGGTACGGTTTTTGTAATTTATTTTTCTCAAAATCTCACGAGCCATTTCGCAAGCTTTGCAACAATTTTATAAAGCGGACCTTCAAGATCGCGGCGCGCCTCTTTGAGTTTTTTTCTGATTTCGATATTCTGCGGACAATGCTTTTCGCATTTTCCGCAATCAAAGCAATTAGAGGCGGCAGTCGAATTTTTGCGCAGAGCAGTGCACATTGCATAATCCTTCAGCCCCTCAAATCTGCTGTCCACATAATATCGGTTATATGCCGCAAAGGTGCCGGGGATATCAACGTTTTTCGGACACGGCATACAATATCCGCAGCCGGTGCAGCCAACCTTCATTTTTTCATTTATGGCGCAGACGACATTCCTGAGCATTGTCTCCTCTTCTTCGCCAAGCTCACCGATCTGCACATCAGACGCAGTTCCGACATTATCGCTTACCATTTCGTCCGTATTCATCCCCGAAAGCACGACAGTGACCTCAGGCTGATTCCAAAGCCAGCGGAATGCCCATTGCGCCGGAGAATGTTTTATTTTGTATTCGGAGAATATACGCTTTGCCTTATCGGGAAGGCGTGTCACAAGGCGCCCACCGCGCAGAGGCTCCATAATCATAACCGGGAGCCCTTTCGAGTTTGCATAGCGAAGACCGCGGCGCCCTGCCTGAGAATTTTCATCCATATAATTATATTGGATCATACAGAAATCCCAATCATATGCATCGATCAGCTCACAGAACATATCAGAATTTCCGTGATAGGAAAAACCAATCTGCCCAATCGCTCCGCTTGCTTTTTTCTCCGCAATCCATTCTTCAACTCCAAGTTTCCTGAGCCTTGCCCAGGTTGCTGTATCTGTCAGCATATGCATAAGATAATAATCGATATGATCTGTGCGCAAGCGGCGAAGCTCCTCGTCAAACAGCTTATCCAGCTCATCGCGGCTCTTTATGAGATAATGCGGCAGCTTTGTCGCAATATATATCTTATCCCTGACAGCATTTTTCTCAAATATCTCCCCGATTGCCGCTTCACTTCCCGGATAGATATACGCTGTGTCAAAATAATTGACTCCGCCATCTATCGCCGCCATAATCTGGCGCTCTGCCTTTTCCATATCAATTTTTCCGAATTTCGTCTGAAATCGCATACATCCAAACCCGAGAATTGACAGCTCATTTCCATATTTATCCTTGCGATAGTTCATATATCACCCTCCGAAGCATTTTTTATCATTATATCACACAAAGCTATCCCCGACAACAAGCACATCTTGCCCTTCGCTATTATTTGTGTTATATTTTAGATGAGGTGAACGCTATGGACGGCATGATGTGTGAATATTGCCTGAATTATGAATATGACGAAGAATACGGCGACTATTACTGTCTCATAGATATGGATGAAGACGACTATGCGAAAATCGACATCTTTTCAAAGAAAGGTTGTCCTTATTATCATCCGGGCGATGAATATACAATAGTTCGCAAACAAAATTGAATATGCTCAAAAAAACGTCTCCCAGATATCACAAGGATAAGTGGGAGGCGTTTTTTTACTTTGAAACAGCTTTGGCGCAGGCTTCGCAGATATGCTTGCCCTTGTGCTGGACAAGCTTCTTGCGGCTGCCGCAGAATATACACTCCGATTCGTGTTTTTTGAGAATAATCATATCCCCGTCAACATAGATTTCAATTGGGTCTCTCTGTTCGATTCCCATTTTCTTGCGAAGCTCTATCGGAAGCACTATTCTTCCGAGGTCATCTATTTTTCTTATGATACCTGTGGATTTCACTGTAATTTCACCTGCCTGTCTCAGCTTGGATTTATAGAATAGCAAAAATGTCATTTTTTGTCAACAGTTTTTGTCGAAAAAATCAAATAAATGTCGGAGGATATTTTATGATGGGCAAAATTTGGGTCTTTATGGTTCTCATTTCTGTCATAAGCGCAATCACAAACGGGCGCATTACAGAGCTCACTTCCGCAATTTCCGACGGCGCCGCGGCAAGCATTGATTTTACGCTTTCAATCGGCGGAATGATCCTTCTCTGGAGCGGAGTTATGGAGATAATGAGAAGGAGCGGACTTTCCGAAAAGCTCACAAAGCTTTTGCTCCCGATTCTGCGCCGCCTGTTTCCCGATGCAAAACATTCAGAAGCTGTTATGGGAGATATCGCCGCAAATGTCTCCGCAAACCTTCTCGGTCTCGGCAACGCAGCGACTCCTGCCGGCATCCGCGCCGCAGAGGGGCTTCATCGCCTTGATAGAGGGCGCGATGCTTCAGACGGGCTTTGCATGCTTATCGTTATAAACACGGCGTCACTCCAGCTCATCCCCACAACTGTTGCTGCTGTGAGAGCTTCACTTGGAGCCGCAAACCCATATGACATCCTGCCTGCCGTGTGGTTTGCTTCTGTTGTCTCTCAGGTGTGCGGAATCTGTGCAGCCGGGCTCCTCTCACATTTTTGGAAAAGAGGTAATGTATGAACACACTTACCGCACTTACAGTTCCGATTGTACTGCTCCTTGTCGGAGGCTTCGGGCTTTATAAAAAGACGGATATATACGACGCGCTTGTGACAGGAGCAGGCGACGGACTCCGCCTGCTCACAAGGATACTGCCGAGCGTTGTGGCGCTTTTTGTAGCAATATATATGCTCCGCGCATCCGGCGCGCTTGATTTTATTTGCAGCCTGCTCGCACCTGCCGCCGGACTTCTCGGCATCCCACGCGAATGCACGCCGCTTATACTTCTCCGGCCGCTTTCCGGGAGCGCAGGTCTTGCATTTGGCAGCGAAATTATGAAAAACTGCGGCGTTGATTCATATGTCGGACGCACAGCTGCGGTTATGCTCGGCGCTTCAGAAACAACCTTCTATACCATTGCTGTCTATTTCGGCGCAACAGGTATCAAACACACACGTCACGCCGTCCCTGCGGCGCTTTGCGCCGACCTTTCGGGCTTTATCGCCGCAGCACTTGCCGTGAGGCTGTTCTTTGGATAAAACAATTTTTGCAAAGAGTAAAATAATTATTGACAAATCCTCTGTGTTGTTTTAGAATAGACTTATAAAACGTGAAAGGAGATTATTCTAAAATGGCAAAAAAGGCAACCGATTTCAGATATAATACAGGCGAGACCCGCGTTCCGTGGGCCGCTGTCGGCGAAAACTACAACGCTGACGACCTTCTCGCCGTCGTTAAGTTCCTCATGCAGGGTGAGGGCGCAGAATATGACGCAATATTTGACAACATCAAAAAAGAGGTCTACAAGCTCTCGGAGATTTCCACACCTCCCGGAAAGCTCTCTCTCGGCTCACAGGTTGAGAAGGCAGAAGAGATGGTTGATGAATATCTCGGAAC
The DNA here is from genome assembly GCA_017439555.1 of Oscillospiraceae bacterium. Taxonomy (GTDB): domain Bacteria; phylum Bacillota; class Clostridia; order Oscillospirales; family JAAYXM01; genus SIG480. Next base: position 9,835 of record JAFSIZ010000062.1, read on the forward strand.
AAAGGGCTGCGCATTCGTCGCCAACTGCACAGCAGGCTTCGAAATTGCATATAAATATGCAGGCATAGGCCCGGGCGATGAAGTTATCGTTCCTGCTATCACCTTCGTTGCAACGATGGCATATCCCCTCTCCGTCGGCGCAAAGCTCGTCTTTGCAGACGTTGATCCGGAAACCATCAACATGGACCCGAAGGATGTTGAGAAGAAGATTACAGACAAGACGAAGATGATCGTCCCCGTACATATCGGCGGCTATCCTGTTGATATGGACCCGATTATGGAGATTGCAAGAAAACACGATATCCTCGTTCTTGAGGATGCTGCACACGGTTTCGGCGCAGTCTACAAGGGCCGCAAGGTAGGTACAATCGGCGACTTTGCAGGATTTTCTATGCACGAAGTCAAGAATATCACCTCCTTCGGTGAAGGCGGTATTCTCACAACAAACATCGAATCCTTCCGTGACGATATGAAGAGAGCCCGTTTCCTCGGTCTCGATTTCTCACAGAAGATTGACAACTGGCTCTATGATATCACATCGATCAAGGGCAAATACGGCAACTCTGTTGCAGGCAACAGCTCCACAACAGAAATTCAGGGTCTCGGACTTCAGCTCCAGGTAGCACGTAATGAGAAAATCATTGCTGAGCGCCGCGCTGCTGCCGAATATCTCACACGCCGCTTCTCCGAAAACCCGGCAATCATTCCGCAGAAGGTCAACGAGAAGGACATTCAGCCTTCATTCCATATGTACCTCCTCCAGATTGATCCGGCAAAGGCAGGCGGAGACATTCAGCTGCTCAAGGAAAAGCTCACCGAGAAGGGTGTTACAAACATTCCACATTTCGGTCCGCTCTATCGCTTTGATGTCATCCGTGAACACGGCTATGACCGCGACCTCATCGCATCAACCTGCCCGGTTTGCGAGGAAGTCTTCTACAAGCGCTTCACTCATCTCCCGCTCTACGGCCTCTCCGAAGAACAGCTCATCTTTATGGCAGATGCAGTTCTCGAAGCAGTCGAAGAAATGCAGGCAGGCAAGTAATACACCTCGGCACATCACAGCAACTCAACCGGCGGTTGAGTTGCTGTTTTTATTAAATCGCGGCAACTACTTTATAGTTGAACACATTCAGTGTATAATAAAGAAAAAGCGCGAGGTGTGCAGTTATGTATGAATTCAAAAAAGAAATAATAAAAGAATTAAGAATAAAAAGCGGAATGTCACAACGCGAGCTCGGCAACAGGCTCGGAATAAGCGACAGAGCTGTTTCAAAATGGGAAACGGGGCTTTCTCTGCCGACATCTGCAAATCTTATTCGCTTGTCCAACATTTTTGATATTCCGACAAAATACTTTTTCACTGCGCACCACTGCCCGATCCCACAGATCCCCCACGGAATGGAATCACTTACCGAGCTCTATAAAATCGGCAGAGGTCCATCAAGCTCCCACACAATAGGTCCCGAAAAAGCTTGTCTCGAATTCAAAGCAAAAAATCCGCAGGCCGACCTGTTCAAAGTAATATTATACGGCTCTCTTGCCAAAACGGGCAAAGGACACGGCACAGATGTTGTTATACTGAAAACATTTCACCCGATACCGTGTGACATTGAATTTGATTATTCAGAAAAACATCTTTCACACCCCAACACAATGGATATCATCGCATTCAAGAACAAGTCTGTTTCAGATACTGCAAGAGTTCTGAGCATCGGAGGCGGCAAAGTTGTATTCGAAGGGGACAAAGCTCCAAATTCTGCGCTTTTATACGACCTCTCTGCCTTTTCTGAAATTTCAGATTACTGCACATCAAAAAACATCCGTCTTTGGCAATATGCCCTGGAGCGCGAATCTGATTCTTTTCCTGAATATATGAAAGGCATATGGGATGCAATGAAAGACTCTATCCGGCGCGGGCTCAACGACGAAGGAATTCTTCCCGGAGGTCTCAATGTTGCGAAAAAGGCGAAATCCCTTTTCAACAGCCAGCATATAGATGAAAGCGCCGAAACACGCGAAAACCGTATGGTATGCTCTTTTGCATTTGCCGTAAGTGAACAGAATGCCTCCGGCGAAAAAATAGTTACGGCTCCGACTTGCGGAGCAAGCGGAGTATTACCTGCAGTGCTTTATTATCAGCAGCAAAAACACGGCTTTTCTGACAATCAGATAATACAAGCTCTCATTACCGCCGGGCTTATCGGCAACCTGATAAAAACAAACGCCTCTATCTCAGGGGCTGAATGTGGATGTCAGGCAGAAATCGGAAGTGCGTGTGCAATGGCAGCGGCAGCACTTGCCGAACTGTTTTCTCTTAACATAGACAAAATCGAGTATGCCGCAGAAATTGCAATCGAACACCATCTTGGTCTCACTTGCGATCCCATTTGCGGTCTCGTGCAGATTCCATGCATCGAGCGCAATGCGGTTGCGGCAATGCGCGCAATAAACGCAGTTAATCTCGCAAGCTTTTTATGGAACACAAGAAAAATTTCCTTTGACCGCGTTGTTGAAGCGATGAAAGAAACCGGACACGATTTATCACCATCTTACAAGGAAACCGCCGAAGCAGGTCTTGCCAAAATCAAACTATAGAATAAACGGGTGCGAAAAAAGTTTTTCGCACCCTGTTTATATATTGAAATTTGCAAAAAATAAAGTTATAATTAAAATAGAAAAATATGCTTTGGAGGTGTCTTGTCTTGGATACGGATTACATTGGAAATTATACTATAAAATTCAGAGAAATCGTCAAGGAATTTTCGCTTGAGGTTGTCTATGGCCCTGACGGCTATGAAAACCGCGAGCTTGAATCCACAGGCATCAACCGCCCCGGACTTCAGCTTGCAGGATTTTTTGATCAGTTTGACAACAAACGCACTGTCGTTATCGGACGTGTTGAAAGGAGCTTTCTTTCAACGCTCACTGCCGAGGAGCGTATGGTTCGTTTTGGTGCGCTTCTTGACAAGGACATCCCCTTTGTTGTTTTCACAAGAGGCATCGAGATTTTCCCGGAGCTGATTGATGTTGCCAAAGAGCACAAAACCCCGATTTTCCGCACCCCGGAGACAACGTCAGAATTTATGTCGGCTCTCATCGCCTATCTTAAGGTTCAGCTCGCCCCACGCATCACACGTCACGGCGTACTCGTTGAAATCTACGGTGAAGGCGTACTCCTTCTCGGCGAGAGCGGCGTCGGTAAAAGCGAAACCGCAATTGAGCTTGTAAAGCGCGGTCACCGTCTCATCGCAGACGATGCCGTTGAGCTTAAAAAGGTTTCATCAAAGAGCATCGTCGGCTCTGCTCCCGAAATCATCCGCCACTTTATCGAGCTGCGCGGTATAGGCGTTGTCGATGTGCGCAGAATATTCGGTATGGGTTCTGTCAAGCTCACGGAAAAGATTGATCTCGTAATCAATCTCGAAATCTGGAAGGACGGAAAGCAATATGACCGTTTCGGCGCTGAAACGCAATATATGGATATTCTCGGAATAAACATTCCGTGTCTCACAATCCCCGTCAAGCCCGGCCGAAATCTCGCCGTTATTCTCGAGGTCGCCGCGATGAACAACCGCCACAAGAAGATGGGATACAACGCGGCAGAAGACCTCTCCGCACGTTTGAGCGACAACTTCTACGATTAAGATAAAATCACACCGCTTGGAGGAAAAAGTTTTGAAAATAGGTATTGATCTGGGTGGAACAAACATTGCCGGAGGTCTCGTTTCCGACGATGGCAAGCTTCTCTATAAGACAAGCACACCCACAGTTACAGACAGCGAAGGCGCTCTTCTTTCTGCCATCGCAAAGGTTATAAACGAGATAAAGGCACAGGCAGACGGCGCAGAGATTGACGCTGTCGGTATCGGCGTTCCGGGTCATGCGGATGACAAGACGGGCATCGTTGTATATTGCAACAACATCCCGTTTGTAAACACCGACCTTGCAGGATATATAAAGAAAGAAACAGGCCTTCCCTGCACTATAGGAAACGATGCCAATGCCGCCGCACTTGCCGAGGTTCTTTTCGGAGCTGCGCGCGGCTATCAGAACGCAGTTATGATAACACTCGGCACAGGCATCGGCGCAGGAATAATTTTCAACAAAAAGCTCTTCACCGGCTGCAACGGCGCCGCCGGCGAAATCGGCCATATGGTCATCTGCCCCGACGGAATTGAATGCAACTGCGGACGCCGCGGATGCTATGAGCTCTATGGCTCGGCAACAGCGCTCAAGAGGCAGACACGTGAGGCTATGAAAAAGCATCCCGAAAGCAAGCTCTGGGAATTTGCAAAAACGCTCGACGGTGTCACCGGCAAAACTGCATTCGATGCGATGCGTGCAGGAGACAAAGCAGGAGCTGAGGTTGTAAATCAATATGTGCGTTATCTCTCATCGGGAGTTATAGACATTATCAACCTCCTCTTCCCCGAAGCCATAATCTTCGGCGGAGGTGTTGCAAAAGAGGGTGAGGCTCTGCTTGCGCCGCTGCGCGAGATTGTTGACAGGGAATGTTATTCACTTCACGGGAACAAAACTCATTTCCTTTCAGCAGAGCTTGGCAACGACGCCGGCATTATCGGTGCCGCATTTTTAGGAGAATAATCTATGCTTACAGGTGAAAAGAGAGCGGAGTTTCTCTCACTCCGCCGCGCATATATAGAACGCGAATTCAAATTTTTAAATGATACTCAAAGACGCGCGGTCTTCAAAACAGAAGGCCCGCTTCTTTTGCTTGCAGGTGCAGGCAGTGGAAAGACAACGGTTGTAATCAACCGCATTGCGAACATAATAAAATATGGCAACGCCTATCATTCAGACGAGATAAGCGATCGCATAACGGAAATGGACATTGAAATTCTGCGCGAATATTTAAGCTCAGGTGCTGAATTTCTCCGCGAAAGTGCCGAAAGCATCTGCGCACATAAACCTGCTCCCCCCTGGTCGATAATCGCAATCACCTTCACGAACAAAGCCGCAACGGAGCTCAAGGAGCGTCTGGAGCGCACTATAGGAGAGCGTGCCAATGATATATGGGCCGCAACCTTCCATTCTGCGTGCGTCAGAATCCTTCGCCGCAATATCGACAGACTCGGCTATGACACATCGTTTACGATTTATGACTCAGCTGATTCTGAGCGCGTTATAAAAGACATTCTTGCGGAGCTCAACATCGACACAAAAGCGTTTCCTCCGAGAATGGTGCAGACGGTTATCAGCCGCTCTAAAGACTCAATGCTCTACCCTGAGGGCTTTGCAAAGGAATCAGAAGGCAACTTCCGTCTTGAAAAAATCAGCGAGGTATACAAGCGTTATCAGGCGCGTCTCAAAGTTGCAAACGCGCTCGATTTTGACGATATCATTATGCTTACGGTAAACCTTCTTTCGGAACACCGCGATGTGCTCGACTATTACCGCAATAAATTCCGCTATGTCCTCGTTGACGAATATCAGGACACAAACCACGCACAATATCTGCTCACCGCACTTCTGGCCGGCGGCAGCGGCAATATATGCGTTGTCGGCGATGATGACCAGAGCATCTACCGTTTCCGCGGCGCAACGATTGAGAACATCCTTGATTTTGAAAAGAATTTCAAAAATGCCGAAACCATCAGACTTGAGCAGAACTATCGTTCAACGAGCAAAATTCTCGAAATCGCAAACAGCGTTATTAAAAACAACGCAGGCAGAAAGGGAAAGAATCTCTGGACAGACAATGATGACGGCCCACTTCCCGTTGTTTACCGCGCAGAAAATGAGCGCGATGAAGCGGCATACATAGCAGAGCAGATTCTTGCGGCAAAGGCAAGCGGTGCGGCATTTTCGGATTGCGCCGTCCTCTATCGCACGAATGCTCAATCAATGCAGATAGAAAGAGTTCTAAAATTCAACGGCATCCACGCAAAGATTGTCGGCGGCAAGGGATTTTTCGAGCGCGCCGAAGTAAAGGATATGCTCTCATATCTCTGTGTTATATCAAACCCGACCGATACATTGCGCTTGCGCCGTATCATCAACGTTCCGGCCCGCAAGATCGGCGACAAAACAGTCGATACAATAGAGCATCTTGCAGCAAGAGAAGGTACATGTGCATTTGATATCGCAACGCGTGCAGGTGAGTTTCCTGAGCTTTCGCGCAACGCCGCAACGCTTATGTCCTTTGCTGCAATGATAAACGAACTGCGCGAGCTTTCAGGTGAAATTCCGCTCGGCGAGCTCTATGACCGCCTGCTTGAAAAAACGGCATACACAGCATATCTTCTCGCCGAAAAAGACGGCAAAGAGCAAACAAGAATTGAAAACGTTATGGAGCTCAAGTCCTCTATCATTGAATATCAGAGCAAAGAGAACGCAACGCTTGCAGGATTCCTCGAAGAGGTTTCTCTGTTCACTGATCTCGACAATTTCAATCAGAGCGACGACAACGTCACACTTATGACAGTTCACAGCGCAAAGGGACTTGAATTCCCGATAGTATTCATCGCAGGACTTGAGGACGGAATGTTCCCCAGTCTCCGAGAGATGGATGATCTTGAGATTGAGGAAGAGCGAAGACTTTTTTATGTTGCAACCACGCGAGCAAAGCGCGAGCTTCATATGATATATGCGCGCACACGTCTTCTCTTCGGGCAGACAAAATATGGCAAAAAATCGCGTTTCCTCTCTGAGATACCACAAGGCCTTGTCGAAGAAAAAGCCGCCGAACTTCAATCCTCCTCATTCAGCTTTGACACAGACTACAGCTCATCCTTTGGCAGGAGCGGCTCTTCCCCGGCAGAAAGAAGACAAAATCGCGAGAGCACATCGTCATCCTGGTCAGGTGAGGAAATCAAGCCGCGCAGGAAAACATCCTCAAGCGGTTTTTCCGGCTCTTCCTTCGCTGCCGGAAGCTCAGTTGCATCAGCTCCGGTTTCCTGCAATCTCAATCCCGGAGACAGAATTTCACACAAAGCCTTCAAGGAAGGCCTCGTAATTTCCGCGAATCCTGTCGGCGGAGATGTCCTTCTTGAAATTGCTTTCGACTCGGTCGGAACAAAGCGCCTTCTCTTCAAAACCGCCTCAAAGTTTATAACAAAATTATAAAACGCACCGGTAGAAATTCCGCTGTACCTCCTCACTTTACAGAATTAAGCAGTATATATCGCAACGGAATTGATAAAAATAACAGAAAACGCGGTTCACTCTGAAAACAAAAGAAAGGCCTGAGAAGAAAATGGGAAAGAAAACCGAATTTTTATATCTCAACGAGGAAGAAATTATAGAAGCCGGTGCTCTCGATTATGAAAAGTGCATCGAGGTTGAGGAGGAGGTATTCCGGCTTCTCTCTGTCGGAGATTATGTCATGGGCGGCGACAAGCAGAACTCCCATGGCATTATGATGAAATTCCCGAAGGAAAGCCCGTTTCCGAATATGCCGACAGACGCGCCCGACCGCCGCTTTATGGCTATGCCGGCATATGTTGGCGGACGTTTCAACGTCGTCGGCGAAAAATGGTATGGCTCAAATATATTGAATCCTTCGCGCGGACTTCCCCGGTCAATCCTCATGGTTATGCTCAATGATGCAGACACCTGCGAGCCGCTTGCACTTATGTCAGCAAACCTCATAAGCTCCGTAAGAACAGGATGTGTCCCCGGAGTTGCGGCACGCCATCTCGCAGCTCCTGATGCCAAGGTCTGTTCCTGCATAGGAGCCGGCCCTGTCAGCCGCGCTTGCTTCGAGGGAATTTTCTTTGGCGCAAAGAGCATAAAGGAGCTCGTTGTCTGCGATCTTTATCTTGATAAGGCAGAGGATTTTGCAAAGGAAATGAGCGCGAAATACGGAATAAAAGCCCGTGGCACCACTGATATTGAAGAAGCCTGCCGCGCAGGCGATATAATAAGTGTTGCAGCATCCCCCGTCAAGCCGATTATGCTTCGCGACGAGTGGATGAAGAAGGGCTCGCTTCTCATCTTCTCCGGCAGAGGCGGTGTCGATGGCGACTATTTCCTGAACAACAAGATTATCTGGGATAACGCAAAGATGCACGAGGTATATTTCGACGAGCATCTTCTTCTCCCCGAAAACGAGAGATTCATAAACGGCATCGGTGTTCAGGTATATAAGCTTATGTATGACGGCAAGATTCCGCCGATTACCGAGAGCACAAGCCTTGGCGACGTTATTCGTCAAACCGCAGAAGGCCGCACAAGCGCGGATGAGCGCATATGCTTCATAGCAAGCGGAATGCCTGTCTGGGATGTTGCCTGGGGGTATGATTTATATAACTCCGCAAAGGAAAAAGGACTCGGAACAACGCTCAAGCTCTGGGACAGCCCACAGCTTGCATAAACTCTGAAATCACAGCTTATGATAATATAACAAACCAACAGCACATCGGAATTTCCCGATGTGCTGTTACTTTTAACAAAACTTAAACAAAAAATAAAAAACTTTAAAACAAGCGCGGATTATAATTAAGCTACAACAAAAAGAAAGAGGTTATGAAAAATGAACAAGAATGACACAGCTTTTCTCGCACAGAAAATCCGCGCACAGTATACAGATGCTGAAAAAGGAGCTCTTACAGAGCTTCGCAAGCTCGATGCAAAAGTAAAACGCCCTGCGAATATTTTCGCATATGCTTTCGGAACAATCGGCGCGCTGACACTCGGCACAGGAATGAGCTTTGCGATAGACGCAATAGCTGCAGGAACATATTTCGGAATCACAATCGGTGAAAATATGATGCTGCCCGGAATTATTATCGGCCTCATCGGAATACTTATAGTGAGTGTGAATTTCCCTGTTTACAAGAAACTTCTCAGCTCACGCAAGAAAAAATATGCATCCGAAATTCTCAGACTCAGCGAAAATATAATAAACGAATAAAGGAGATTTCAAAATGAAAAAGACAGATAAAATTATAAATGCCGCAAAAAGGGGTTACAAGAAAATCGAGGACGGAGTTGTTGGCGGATATAAGAAAATCGAAACCACAGTCGTCGATGGCTTTGAAAAAATGAGCGACACAGTTGTCGAAAAGTTCCTGACGCGCGAGGGCGAAACCGTCGATGAAGCAAAAAAGCGTATGACTGATGATATCAAAAAACGAAAATAATGAAATGGCAGCAGGTTATCTGCTGCCTTCTTTTCTCGAACGAATCCGCGTATCTTGTCACATTTTAAGCGCAGCATTGAATTAATCGCTGCAAAACTCTGTCCATAACATAATAAATATTATTCTTCAATCAATTTCGTAAAATCCTTTATATTATTTCTCAAAACAGGTCTACCGTCGAAAAGGAGTTCAACTGCTCCGTTGTTGATTTTTCTGATGAACCTGACACCTCCGTCAATGGAATATATCCGCATCTCGGAAGTATTATCCTCAAGAACAAGTTCAATAACAAGGAAGCATTTTCCATCCTCGGTCCTGATATATGTCTCAAAAGCATTTTTCGCAGAGATTTTCTCCGAATATTTATAATCACCGATATGTATGTTGATGGAAGTCAAATCCTCTTCATATTCGCCATCATAGGAAACAAAGATATCGTCCTTCAAATCATTGCACCTGAATGCAATGCCTTCCGAAAAAACTGCACAATCTGCGCCGTCTGCGCGGTATTCGGGCTTTATAATGCTTTCCGGAAGCCTTGCGAAGAGTATTCCGTCGGCATACGATGCAAGCGCATACGGGTCAAAATAGAAGGTTATTCCGTCCGGCTCAAATGACCAGGAGAGTGAATCGTAGTCCGAGAGCAATTCATCGAGCGAATCCATATCCACCATAAGCCTCTCGCGATAATGCTTGAGAAGCTCTGCTTTTATCAGCTTCGGAAGCTTTTCAGGCTCGATGACGACATCCGACGGGGCGAGAGTTTTACCGGTTTTCGTGTCAAAAGTCGTTCCGTAGCAATAGTGGTAGCCGTGAGCTCCGCCGAGGTAATAATCGATATAGGAAAGCACACTCACGATTGTCTCATCAGCGCGGCAGATATAGAGCTCCTCGCTGCTGTAATATGGCAGAGGTGTTGAAAATTCAGGTTCTGACAACATATCATGTGCCGACTGAAGAAGCTCCTCATATATCTCGCGTGAGTTTTCCGCAACAGCTCCGTTAAACTTCATCAAAGCATCATAAAGAGCAGGATAATGCTCCTGATCAGCAGCCGAAATCCGCACTTCGCCATATGTCGTATAAGCAAGCTGCTCCGAATTTTCATCAAGCGATTCTTTTCCGTTGCGGTAAACGGTGATTTCAAGCTCCTTGAGCTCCGAAGAGGTTCGCGCCGATTCCACCGAGCAGGATGAAAACAGAAGCAAAAGCGAAAGGATTGCGGCAAAAATTCTCAATGTCTTCATATGTCATATCCCTAAATAAAATATGTATATCTTTATTATATACTTTGCCGCTTTTAAATTCAATGAAAAACTTCAAATCAAAAATAGTATAACTGTCTGAAAAACGCAAACAAAACTTTAACATTTGTGTGCTATATTATATAATAGATAAAAAGGGAGGTTCGTCTTATGTTCAGGATTCTTGTTGTTGAAGATGATTATGAGCTTAATAAATCTGTCTGCTCCTATCTCAACCGAAACGGCTATGTTGCAACAGGCTGTCACTCGGCAGATGAGGCATATGATGCAATGTATGAAAACATATATGACCTCATTGTGTCGGATATTATGATGCCGAAGGTTGACGGTTTTGAGTTTGCAAAGACGGTGCGCGAGCTTAACGAGGATATTCCGATATTATTTATGACCGCACGCGACGATTTCACCTCAAAACAGCGAGGCTTCCGCATCGGAGTTGACGATTATATGGTAAAGCCCATCGACCTTGACGAGCTGTTTCTGCGGATAGGCGCGCTGCTTCGCCGCGCAAAAATCGCATCAAGCCGGACTCTTACAGTCGGAAGCTTTCATATGGATATAGACGAGCACACCGCATATCTTGGCGATGAGGAAATTCAGCTCACAACGCGTGAATTCAGCCTCCTTTATAAGCTTCTCTCCTATCCTAAAAAGACATTTACCAGAACTCAGCTTATGGATGAATTCTGGGATGCAGATACATCCTCCGGCACACGAACTGTCGATGTCTATATGACAAAGCTTCGCTCAAAGCTCGCAGACTGCTCCGATTTCGAAATTGTCACGGTACACGGGCTCGGGTATAAGGCGGTGATAAAATGAGGAAATTCTTTTTCATTTTCCATACCTTTATCATATATTTTCTCCTTTCCGCCTTTATCGTCACCTGCTCGTTCCTCATCTTTTTCAGCAGCGGCATTCCCGTTATCGAAAATCTTCGGCCTGCGGCAATATATACCTTCTTCAATGTTCTTTTTATAACGGCAATACTCGTCGGTTTTGACCTGATACGCCGCAGAATAACAGTTGAGCGCCCTGTGAAGAAAATTCAGGATGCTCTCTCAAAAATCACAGCAGGCGATTTTTCCGTGAGGCTCGACACCGCAGCAAGCAGAGCAGAATATACAGAAATTATGCAAAGCATAAACCGTATGACAGAGGAGCTTGGCGGCGTTGAAACACTTCGCAGCGATTTCATCGCAAACGTATCACACGAAATGAAAACGCCGCTCGCTGTTATGCAAAACTACGGAACGCTTCTGCAAGCTCCTGATTTATCCGAGAGCGAAAGGCTCGAATATGCAAAGGCTATAACCGACAGTTCCGAAAGGCTCGCCTCGCTTATGACCAACATTTTGAAGCTCAACAAATTGGAGAACCAACAGATTTACCCGGAGCCTATGGAATACAATCTCGGAGAGCAGCTTTGCGAATGTCTGCTGCTTTTCGAAGACATCTGGGAAAAGAACGAAATCAGGCTCGAGACGGATATCGCAGAAAATGTTTTCATAACAGCTGACAGCGAGCTTCTTGCCCTCGTCTGGAACAATCTTCTCTCCAACGCATTTAAGTTCACCCCTCGCGGCGGAAAGATTTCCGTCGTTCTCACCTGCAACGAAAACACCGCCATCGTAAAAGTCAAAGACACAGGCTGCGGCATGACGCCTGAGGTCGGTGCACATATATTCGAGAAGTTTTATCAGGGCGATGCTTCACGCGCCACACAAGGAAACGGGCTCGGTCTCGCGCTTGTGCGGCGCATCACAGACATTGTACGCGGCGAAATCTCTGTCGAAAGTGAGCCCGGACGTGGCAGCATTTTCACTGTCAATATACCAAGGCAGTGAAATCAGGATACCATTTCATAAAAGGAGAAAATACAAAATGGCCGGCAATTCATTCAAATACACATATTCCGCAAAACAGCAGGAGGAAATAAAGCGCATACGCAACAAATACGTTGCACCCGAAGAGGACAAGATGGAGCAGCTTCGCAGGCTCGATCGCAGCGTAACAAGCGGTGCAACAGCAGTCTCGCTGATTCTCGGCGTTATCGGTACGCTTATTATGGGGCTTGGAATGAGCTGTGTTATTGTCCGGGGAAATACGTTGTTTATTCCCGGTATCATTATCGGACTTTTGGGAATTGCGATTCTCTCACTTGCCTATCCGATATATTCACGCATCACGAAGCGCAACAGAACACGCCTTGCCCCCGAAATAATCCGCTTGACAGACGAGCTTATGAAATAAAATTCTCCCCTTCAACACTTGACATCAAGTGACTTTCTATTGTATCATTTAACCTGGTGATGAATTATGGATTATAATTATTATTTTGACAAAATAGAACTTTGGGAAGAAGGAAAAAAGAGCTTTTTTGATATACATAAAAAGCTTGAAGACGCAGAATTTGAAGGTATTATGGATAAAGCCTTCAAGGAATATGACAATGGGGATAAAGCGTTTGAAGCTTTTATGCTTCCGCTTGTCGAAAAGCTCGGCTATCCCATCGAGGTACTTACAACATATTTTTACGTCCGCATAAGCGAACGCACCTTTGATGAATATAAAAGGCGCGGAATCAGCGAAAACGTATTCTATGATACGATGAACGAAATCGCGATATCCAGCCGTCTCGGCTTTGATCGCCATGATGTTTATGGCATTCCGCAAGCGCCCGAGAGACCTTGGGACAGACTTTTTCTCGACTGCAAGCTGTTCAGGTTTGAAAGGCTGCAGTTTGAAGTATTTAAAGCTCCTGTCGATACAGAAATCGACGGGCATAAAATATCAAAGGGCGAGATATGCATCAACACCCATATTCAGGGCTATTCTCCGCTCCGTGAAGAGGATTGCGAGAAGTCATATGCTCTTGCTCGTGAATTTTTCAAGAAATATTTTGGCATTGACACCTGTGTTTTCTTCTGTGTTTCCTGGCTTCTTCACCCTTGGCTTCGCGAGAGTCTTTCCGAAAACTCGGGAATCGTCAAATTTCAGAGCAAATTCAAAATTCTTGAAGTTACCGAAATGCCTCAAGAGGTTGTTCAATATGTATTCTTCAAGAAATTCGACGATCCGAACCTCTACCCCGAGGACACCACACTCCGCCGCCTTGTAAAGCAGCGTCTCATTGATTCCGCTCCGATGGGCATAGCACTCGGCGTAAGGCTCTAAAACGGAGGTATATCAATGTGCAATATAGCAGGCTATGCCGGTGAAAGGCCCGCCGCTCCGATTCTTCTTGAAATGCTTCGTCGCGAAGAGGGATTCGACGCAGGCTACTACAGCGGCATAGCAACCATACACGAAGGAAAAATATACTATGCCAAGCTTACAGGCAATGTTCAGCGCCTTATCGATAACACAGACGCCGCAGCTCTCCCCGGAAATACAGGCATAATCCACGGCCGATCCGGGCCTATAAGCGGTGATGACCGTTGGGCACATCCGTTCGTCAGCAAATCGGGCGGTGAAATAGAGCTTGCATATGTTGCAAACGGAGGAATCGGATTTGCCGCAAACCGCCGCGCCGAATATGGCAGGCTCGCGGATTCGCTTCTCAGCGACGGCTTTGACCTTCCATCACGTCAGACATTTAACGGAGATGTCTATAACAAGCTCTCAGACGGCACGACAGCGCATATGAGCGATGTTATGTGCCAGCTTATCGCAAAAAATTATTTCGGCGGCAAAAATCCTCAGTGCGCTATGGCCGATGCTTTTTGCGAGATGCCGAGTGAGATTGTCGGTCTTCTTCTCTCGCTTTCAGATCCTGATAAAATATTTTTTGCGCGCATAAATCAGCCTATGTTTGCAGGCTTTGCAAACCACGGCGCATATCTTGCGACGACGTCAATAGCATTCCCGGATGACGCCGGAGAGGCACAGCTTCTGCCCCCACTTTCTTCGGGATACATAACGCAGAGAGAGCTCCACTCTTCTCCGTTTAAAAATCCGCCGTGCACTGTCGCGCCGATAGATGCAAAGCTTCGCCACGATGCATATGATGCAATCTGCCGGGAGCTCAGAGCCGGAAACCGCGAGCTCTGGAACCCGATTACAGAATATAACCTTGCCGATCCAATCATACCGATGTTCAAAAAGGCAGATTGTGTTCCGGAAAACGCACTCATGTATGATATACTCTATTCTCTCTATAAAGAAGGCATGCTCAGCATCGACACGGTGCTCGACAAAACCTCGGTTGACGGCGTTTTGGCAACGCGATTCAAGCTCGGCCTTAAATGAACGATAATAAACAAAAAAGCTTTGGCAAATGCCAAAGCTTTTTTGTTTTCATATTAATGTCTGTCGAGAAGCTCTTTTCTCATATCCCAGAGCTTCTGAGAAAGGTCGACATAGTAGTTGTGCGGATTTTCAAAGCGGCAGACCTCTGCCCACATCTCATCCATACTCTTTGCGCAATAGGCACGGATATCTTCTATCGAGCGATCTTCATAAACACATTCGCCATTATCAAAGATTTTCTCGAGCAGCGGACGTGCTGTGAAGTTTTCGATCGTCTTGCGCTTCCATGTGTGTTCGGGATCAAAGAGCTCATAGGGCTTTCCGCTCTCGATAACCTCATCGTGAAGCGTTATTACATCAGCCTCAGCCTTTCCGCTCTCATTGTCATAAAGACGCCATACCTGCTTAAAGCCCGGAATGGTTATCTTCTCGACATTTTCGGAAAGCTTTATCTTCGGGATGATTTCGCCGCCCTGTTCAACGCCGACAAGCTTATAAACACCGCCGAAAACAGGCTCACTTCTCGATGTTATGAGGCGCTCTCCGACGCCGAAAATATCAATCTGCGCACCCTGCATAATGATGTCGCGGATGATATATTCATCGAGCGCGTTAGATGCGATGATCTTGCAGTCTGGATAGCCCGCATCATCGAGCATCTTTCTTGCCTTCTGCGAGAGATATGTCATATCACCGCTGTCGATTCTGATGCCCTTCGGGCGAAAGCCGCGCGGCTTGAGTTCTTCATCAAACACCTTTATGGCATTCGGGATACCCGACTTGAGAACATTATATGTGTCAACAAGAAGAGAACAGTTATCGGGATAAGTCCTTGCATATGCGCGGAATGCATCGAGCTCAGTCGGGAACATCTGAACCCAGCTATGTGCCATTGTTCCTGTTGCCGGCACGCCATAGTCGCGCTCTGAGATCGTACACGCAGTTCCCACACATCCGCCGATATATGCAGCTCTTGCACCATAAATCGCGCCGTCGTAGCCCTGAGCGCGGCGTGATCCGAATTCCATAACAGGTCTTCCCTGCGCTGCGCGGACAATGCGGTTTGATTTTGTTGCAATAAGGCTCTGATGATTTATCGTCAGTAGTACCATCGTCTCGATCAGCTGAGCTTCAATCGCAGGTCCGCGGACGACGACGATCGGCTCACGCGGAAAAATAGGCGTTCCCTCAGGCACAGCCCAGACGTCGCTTGAAAATTTGAAATTGCGGAGATACGCAAGGAATTCTTCGTCGAATATTTTTTTGCCGCGAAGAAATTCTATATCCTCATCGTCAAAGCGGAGCTCGCGCAGATATTCAACAAGCTGCTGAACACCGGCCATAATTGCATAGCCACCACCGTCGGGGATTTTGCGGAAGAACATATCAAAATATGTTACCGTGTCCTTCATTCCGTTTGCAAAATACCCCTTTGCCATTGTAAGCTCATAGAAATCCATAAGCATCGTGAGATTTAAATCACGCTTCATAATGTCATCTCCTATGTGATATTACTACACATTTTACCACTGTTGTTTTATTTTTTCAAGTCTATTTAACGCCGGTTACGCGTCTTAACAGAATTTTCGTGTCAAACTTTTCATTCTCGCAAAGCTTGATGCACTTAAGCTTTTTACCTTTTGGAAGGATATGCTCAAAGTGGTAGATGCAGAGCTTTTCTCCTTTTTCGTTTCTTTCTTCGACAGTATCCGAAAGATATGTCGAAATATATCCCGAATGGCGGTAAAGCTGAGGAGCAAGCGGCTTATTCTGTCTTCTTCCGCAATAGCCGATATTTCCGCAGCTCGTTATCGGAACAATCTCTTCCGAGCCGTCATCATACGAAAGGATATAGCTTCCCACTTCGTCATATTTCTGCCACGGAAGTCTCACCATTCTGACAAGCTCCGTATGATCAAAGACAATACTGTCAAATTCGCCATTGATGCAAAGACTTTTCTCCTGTTTCTCAACATCGAACGGATTTTCGAGAAGAATCTCTCGCTTTGCATTTTCAATAAGCGACGGATATCTGACGTCCTGAAGATTTTCACGGAGCTGTGGCATAAGCGCTCTTATTATATTGTCATAGGACAACGTATGCCTTTTTGAATAGCCTTCATCCCAGAGCATTTCCGCAGTGAGGACAATGTCATAAAGCTTGCCCTCCGCCTGAAGCGCAGGCTCGTTCGTTCCGACCCACGTTGATATCTGTCCTCCGACCATTCCGCTCTTTCTGATTCTCTTTTCATAACGCGGATAATGGCTTGAATAGAGATTTCCGACGGCAACCTTAAATCCTTTTTCAAGAAGGTTTTCCTCAATGTCCTTGTCAAAATGGAAATACCAGATGAAGTCAAGCATCAGAATATCCTTCGGGATCATATCGATTGCAGACGGTGTTCTGTATTTCGTCACCGGCTGAATCATATCCGACCATATCATCATCTTGAGTCCGCGATCCTTGAGATATGCATAAATTTTATTTATGTCGTCTGCAAGAAGCTTTGCAGGATCCTTATGCTTGCATATCGGGCAAACTCCGATTTCATATACCTCATCGTGCCCCATATGGACATATTCCGTGGGTTTGAAAACTTCAATTACCTCATCGAGAAGATCGAAAAGGATTTCATAGGATTTCGGATTTGACGGGCAATAGGAATGGCGATAGAATTTCTCAGGACGGGCATCCTCGCCTCTTGTATCAATATCGCGCATCTCATCGTCATCCTCAATCTCAGCAATGTCGGGGTGCGCCTGCGTCATAAACTGAACGTGGCTGAGGCTCTGAACCTCGGGTATAACCTCAATACCGAAGCTTCTTATGTATTCAACAAACTCGGAAACCGCTGCTTTCGGAACTATCGTCTCGCCGCCTGCGCAGGCATGTGGGAATGGCGGCCATTCTCCTTTTTTGCTCATCTCAATGGTATGAATAAGAGCTTCGTTGATTTCGGGGTGCGATTCATATTGCATTCCGCCAGCAAGCTCGATGATGACGGCGTTATAGCCGAGCGGAGAAATCATATATTTTATGAGACGCTTTGCATAATCCATCTCCGCAACCGACGGGAGCATAAGATGAACTCCGCGGAACGGCATAAACGGAGCATCGGAAACCCTGGCTTTTCTGACTCCGTTCTTCCCCGTGAGCTTTATGAAGCTTTCAGCACCGAGAACAAAGCCGCGAAAATTCGATGCAGAGATTTTCGCACCGTTTTCGTTGACTTCAAGCGCAAAGCCGTCCTTTGCTATGCCTTCATCCGTTACGAAACATACGCTTCCGCTCTCCGAGGGCTTCAAGGGTTCTCCCGTTATTTCAAGAAACTTTTCAGCAAGGACCTTTCCGGCCAAAAGACCGACTTCACACTCTGCACTGTAAGACGAAAATACGCTTACAGGAATGATTTCATCGCCATATTCAGCCTTATCGGGAATCGGGAAAACATCTGCATTTTCTTCCATTGCACCGAAAAGACGGATTGAGCGCACTTCAATATCCGAAAAATCACCGAGGAGAATTATCGAAAGCTCGTCCGAAAGGAATCCGCCCTCAAGCCTTATAACCTTCTCGTAAATCGCTTTGCCTGTTTCCGCGGTATATACACCGTATGTATCGCCATCACTCTTTAGTGCAAGGCTTTGAAGCTCTGTTTCTTCTCCAAGCTCTATTTCGACGCAATCGACAAAGCATTTCTTTTCAAGCTTTACTGAAAGCTCAACAGGCGAATTTCTCGCCACCTGCCAGGAGATTGAAAGCGTCTCACCGGAAAACGGATTGCCTTCCGCCACAGCTTCAAGCTTTCTCGAACTTCCTTCAAATTCAAAAGAAAGCTTTATGTTATTCAAATAATCATTTAAAAGCCCTATCTTCATAAAACTGCACCCCTTTGGTTTGTTAAAATCATTCTACCACATCAAACTAAATTTATCTATATAAAAAGACTTTTCGCAAAGAAATCAGATCCCCGGAAGTGTTACAGGCATTTCCCCTCTGTAATCACAATTTTTCATAGCTGCAGCGATTGCTTTTGCTGCAAGCATCGTATATTCGTATCCTGTTATAACCGCATTACAATCTTTTACATATCTGTAGTCATAAGGTGTTCTCAAAAGCACAGCAACAACAGGCTTGCCCGTTTTCAATGCCGCCTCAACAATCTCAAGCTGCGACTCAAAATTTCTTGCATCGAATATTCCGACAACAGCGACATCGAATTCGCCTGCAAGTGCTTCTTCCACCTCAGTGGTAAGCCCTTCAAGCGAGGAGACAACACCTTCTGCATTTTCAAACACTTCTCCGAATATATCAGCGAAGCTGAGTGTCTGACGCCGTTTCTCCTCCACTCCACGCAAAGCATCGCAAATGGGCGATATACAAAGAATTCTCTTATCCGCAAGAGAGGATAGAACACCATCGTCTTTTATGCAGGTGATGGCAGAAAGCTTGTCCTCGAAATTCTCTGCAATTTCCGCTTCATTGTATATAAGCTTTTTCGCAAGCTCAAGATCAGGCTCTGCTGAAGCAATGTCAAATTTCTCCTTCTGTGCAACTATGCGGTTATAAGAAAGGTCTATCCGCTCCTCAGTAATTTCTCCCGATTCAACAGCAGCATAGACCGCACGCATTGCATTTTCCACAGCTTTATATTCGAAGTTATAATAGAGGAGAACATCGCAGCCTGCAAGAATCGCTCTTACTGCACTTTCACCGTCAGGATAAAGCTTTTCAAGGCCGAGCATTCCCATAGCATCTGTTATTGCAAGGCCACGGAATCCCTGTTCATCACGGAGAAGCTCTGTCATTATCTCATACGAAACAGTTGACGGGACCGACGAGAATGCATCGTGAACAACATGAGCTGTCATAATTGCACCGGCGCCTTCGTCAAACAGCGTTTTGAACGGCAAAAACTCTGTCTTGCGAAGCGTATCGGCATCGACATTATTGTGAACTACATCAAGATGCGTATCACCGCTTACATTTCCGTGTCCCGGATAATGCTTTACTGCAGATATAATTTTCTGAGACTGCATCCCCTTCATAAAAGGAAGAGCTGATTTTATAACTGCTTCTGCATCTTCTCCATACGATCTTGTTCCGATTATCGGGTTATCAGGGTCTATGTTTACATCAAGCACAGGGCAATCGTTTACGTTGCATCCAACTGCACGCAGAATTCCTCCTATACGCTTGCCCACACGGTACATTTTGTCTGCATCTGCGCCGCTTGCTGTATACGACATTGCCCCCGAAAGCATCGCCGCCCCCTCATAAAAACGAGTTACCCATCCGCCTTCCTGATCGATTTCAATAAGCGGATACTGCCCCGTCACACGATATGTATTTTCACGTGTTTTCTTAATGATATCGCAGAGTCCTTCTGTAGATACGCAATGATTTGCATTAACAGTAAAGTTGCCTATATAATATTTTTCGCAAAAATCAATATATTCCCGATTCAGGCCATCATCAGGAAATCCTGCCATAA
This sequence comes from Oscillospiraceae bacterium, assembly GCA_017439555.1. GTDB lineage: Bacteria > Bacillota > Clostridia > Oscillospirales > JAAYXM01 > SIG480. The sequence continues at coordinate 29,953 of JAFSIZ010000062.1, forward strand.
AAAGCTGACCTATCTTTCTTTTGAGTTCTTCTGTCATAACCAACCTCCAAAAGATATTTTTTTCATTTTACAACAAAACGCCGGATAAAGCAAGAAATAAGCATACAATCCGGCAACAAAAAATCTCCGGTGAAAAAACACCGGAGATTTAAAAAATTTATGCTGTTTTACTGCGGCTGTTTGCCGATGTAAGCGAGAATACCGCCGTCTACGTAGAGCACATGGCCGTTCACGAAGTTGGAAGCATCGGATGCAAGGAACACTGCAGGTCCGACAAGGTCTTCCGGATCGCCCCAGCGAGCTGCCGGAGTCTTTGCAATGATGAACTGGTCAAACGGATGACGGCTGCCGTCCGGCTGCTTCTCGCGGAGCGGAGCAGTCTGCGGTGTTGCAATGTAGCCCGGACCGATGCCGTTGCACTGAATGTTGAATTCGCCGTACTCGGAGCAGATGTTACGTGTGAGCATCTTGAGACCGCCCTTAGCTGCAGCGTATGCCGAAACTGTCTCACGGCCGAGCTCACTCATCATTGAGCAGATGTTGATGATCTTTCCGTGGCCCTTCTTGATCATTGACGGAATAACTGCCTTTGAAACGATGAACGGAGCATTGAGGTCAACATCGATAACCTTGCGGAAATCAGCTGCGCTCATTTCGCACATCGGGATTCTCTTGATGATGCCTGCGTTGTTTACAAGGATGTCAATAACTCCGACTTCCTTCTCGATCTTTGCAACGAGCTCGTTTACTGCTACTTCGTCTGTTACGTCGCAGACATAGCCTGTTGCGTCGATTCCGTCAGCCTTGTAGGAAGCAAGGCCCTTATCGACGAGCTCCTGGTTGATATCGTTGAAAACGATTTTTGCACCTGCTGCCGCAAAGCCCTTTGCGATAGCATAGCCGATGCCATAGGATGCGCCTGTTATGAGGGCAACCTTTCCTGTGAGATCAAACATATTTTTCATATTAGAACAACTCCTTCATTCCGATATGATCCATATCGGTAAATTCCTGATTTTCTCCGCACATTGCCCAGATGAATGAGTATGCGCGTGTGCCAACGCCTGCGTGGATTGACCAGCTCGGGCTGATGACAGCTTCTTCATTTCTCATAACGATGTGACGTGTCTCGTTCGGCTCGCCCATCATATGGAATACGATATCGTCCTCCTGCATATCGAGATAGAGATAAACCTCCATGCGGCGGTCGTGTGTATGGCAGGGCATTGTGTTCCAGTTGGAGCCTGACTCAAGATTTGTGAGACCCATAGCGAGCTGGCAGCTCTGCATAACTTCGGGGTGGATGTACTGGTTGATAACGCGGTGGTTGCACTCCTCGGGGCTTCCGCAGGGAACCTTCTTCGCCTTTGTGATATCGATCTTGACTGTCGGATACTCCTTGTGAGCCGGGCAGGAAGAGATGTAGAACTTCGGCGGATCGTTTTCATCAACGCACTTGAATGTGATTTCACGGTTGCCGCGACCGATGTAGATACCGTCGCGCGGGTTCATTTCATATTCCACACCGTCAACAGTGATGATACCCTTGCCGCCGATGTTGATGCAGCCCATCTCGCGGCGCTCAAGGAAGTAGTCTGCAGCGAGCTCCTTGCCTGCCTCGAGGCGAAGCTCCTGATAGATCGGCATTGCGCCTGCTGTTATAATTCTGTCGATATGGCTGTATACCATACGGATGTTATCCTTTGTGAAGAGCTTTGAGATATGGAACTCTTCGCGAAGGCGCTCGGTTGTGTAGTGCTTCATATCGCGCGGATTGGATGCGTTTCTGATTTCCATTTTACTTAAATCCTCCTTGATATATTTTCCGTAGACCTCAACCTCAACAAGCGCTGCCCACGAAAGCGGAAACGTTGCCTGCTTGAAGTTTTTAAGCTGTACGGTTTTGGTTTTTATTACCTCGGGCAGGATGAGCTCCTGACCTTTTTCGGTCTTTTCAAATTCGGCGGTATACACCTCTCCGCCATCAAACACAACATCGACATTCTTCCAATATGTGTCGTGTGGGAAATCGGCGCGGAGATAGAAGACAAGCTTTTCGACCTCAACAGGTGCTCCGAAATCAAGCTTATATTCAAGATCCTCTCTTGCACCACCGGCCCAGGAATGGAACGGATATGGCCCGTGACCCACGTTTTCACGCATTCCGTCTATCGCGTTGCGCTCAAAGAACGTCGGGTTCTCGCGCGTTACGAGATTGGCCGATGCATGGGGGAAATATTTCTTCTGACCTCTCACGTCATAGGGGTTGAGCGCAATATTGCGGAGACTGTATATCTCCTCATCCGACGGCTCACTTATCTGAATTTTGTGGCCGCGACCTGCGAAGGAATATTCCGAATACATATTGCGCAGGTTGCCGAACGGAATTTCATATTCAAACTTTCCCTGCGGATTGAAAATTATTGCATCTCCGAGAGTCGAATCGAGCTGAATTTTCACAAACTCACAAAGCGGAGATGAAACACAAATTTTCGTGCCCTCTTCATAGACGCCGTCATAGACAACATCTATCTCCTTTGCAGATTCGGAAAATAAAACTTCGCCGCCTTTATTTATGATTTTAAGTTCCATAAGCATTCTCCTTGGCAAATACATACCTTATTAGTATATATAATAACACCATCATTGATAAAAATCAATGCCAAAACGACCTTTTTCTGTGCAAAAAACGCCAAACAGCGCTTTACTTTCCATCTGTACTATGTTAGAATACCTTGTATGAGGTGAATTATATGAAGGACGAAAAAGCCTTGCCGCTCGGCAAGCTTCATACACTGGATTTTCCGGACACATTCCCGGTTGTCCACTATTTTTGCGAAAAGAAATATAAAACAGCAGAGGATATGCAATTTCACAAGCATTTTGAATTTGGTATTTGTCTGGAGGGTCAGGGAATATTTTTCATCGGTAACAGGATGATCCCCTTTACACAGGGCAACGTATCAATCATCCCTCCCGGCACTCCTCACTTTGCGCAAAGCCTCGATTCACATCCCAGCAAATGGATGTTTGTTGCTCTTGATGCCTCCGGTCTCAGCTGCTCTCCCGGAAGCATTGCTCCGAATATCGTCTATGACAAAGCAACAGAACAGCTGCTACGCATCGTGGCAGAGGAGCTCGACTCAAAAAGCGACGGTTATGAGGATGCTGTCACAAAGCTTTTTGATATACTTTTTATCCGCGCCTCGCGCCTTGATACTGATGCGCCGATATTCTTCACCTATGAAGATGGGCTGGCAGCAATATATCCGGCGATAGAATATATCACGCAGCACTATCCCGAGGATATCGGGATAGATGCACTCGCCTCCCTGTGCAATATGAGTCTTTCGCATTTCCGCAGAAAATTCACCGCAGTCACGGGTATGACTCCGCTCCGCTATCTCCTTATGATGAGACTTCGCATGGCAGGCGTTCTCCTCAAGCAAACCGAAAGAAAGGTTTCCGATATTGCTCTCGAGGTCGGATATAACACCCTTTCATCCTTCAACCGCCATTTCAAGGAAAATTACGGAATGAGCCCGAAGGATTACAGAGCAAGCCTCAAGAACCCGGACGAAAACATATTTTAAGCATAAAAAGCTCCCGGCCGAGGGTCGGGAGCTTTTTTCACAATATTATCGACTGCGTTTCAAGCGCACATCGCAGCAGCTTTGCCGCCGCCTCAATATCCGACATATCGGCAGTCTCACATGGGGAATGTATATACCTTACAGGCACGCTTATTCCGCCCGTCGGCACACCTGCACGTGAAAGCTGAATATTTCCTGTGTCAGTTCCGCCTGCAGTGATAACATCGCGCTGATATGCAATATCATTCTTTTCTGCCGTATCAACGAGTGCGGAGATTATCGACGGATGTGCGATTGCTGCCGCGTCCATAATCTTTATTGCGGCACCTCCGCCCATCCCGGTCTCGCCGTAGCCGTCAAAGCACGGCGTATCACACGAATCCGTAACATCGAGCACGATCGAGAAATCTGCTTCGACTGCATATGCCGCTGTCTTTGCACCGCGACAGCCGACCTCCTCCTGCACGGAAAACACCGCATATACATCATAATCACACTTCTTAAGATTCATAATCGTGTGAAGAGCTACGGCGCATCCTATTCTGTTATCAAGGTATGGCGCAAAAATCCTGCCGCCTGAAAGCTCGCGCAGCTCTCCGTCAAAATATGCTGCATCCCCCGGAAGCACAGCTTCACGCGCTGTCTTTTCATCCTTTGCACCTATATCAATAAACATTGAGCTCATCTTTCTGTCCTTGAGCTCCGTCTTCTGTTCATAGGAAATAACACCGCGTGTTCCGTTCAAAAACTTCACCGGTATATTGTGAAGCTCACAGACACTGATGCCTCCGAGCGCATCAAAGCGCACAAAGCCCTTTTCGTCAATAAAGGTTGCAAGGAAGCCGATGGTGTCCATATGCGCATCGAGCAACACCCTTCTGCCGACACCCGGGCGGTGTATAATAAGATTGCCGAGCGCATCCGTTGAATGTGACAGACCGGCATCCTCTGCCATCTCTGCAATCACCTTCGCCGTTTCTGATTCAAATCCCGAAGGGGATGCCGTTGCACACAGTTTTTTCAGAATGTCTTTTATACTAAGCATTGAGAACTTCCTCCTCACAATTTATAAACTCACGGGCAAGCACAAGCACCGTTTCTATATCGCGCACATCTGCAACACACGACGGCGAATGGATATAACGTGTCGGCACGGACAACGATGTTGTTCTCACGCCATTGCGTGAAACGTGTATGCTCTTTGCATCTGTGCCGCCTGCCACGCGCGACTTCATCTGCCACTTCATTCCCTTTTCCTCAGCGATTTTCCTAAGCAGAGCAAACAGCTTTTTGTCATATATCGTGCCGCCGTCCATACAGCCTATAACCGCGCCATTTCCGAGCGAGCATACGCGCAAAGCACCTTCCGATGAAGGAATGTCCGCCGCCGTAGTAGACTCGAGCACAAGTGCAAATTCCGGATTCACAGTATATGCTGCGCTCACAGCTCCGCGACAGCCGACCTCCTCCTGCACTGTAAACACAAACCACGTATCATACGAAAGCTCTTCGCCGATAAGCTTCAGCATAACGGCACAGCCTGCGCGGTCATCTATTGCACGCGCTTTTATTCTGTTCTCTCCGAGAGCTTTGAACGGGCTGTCAAACACGCCAAAATCACCGGGTGAGACGAGCTTTTCCGCAGACGATTTTTTCTCGCATCCGATATCTATGCAGAGCTCAGAGAGCTTTGGCGCTTTCTTTCGCTCTTCCTTTGTTGTGAGATGCACTGCCTTCAGCCCGATAACGCCGGGAATGCGCTTTTTCCCGATAAGCACGCGCTTACCTATCGCAACCCTGCGGTCAACTCCGCCGACAAAATCAAATTTGAGGTATCCATCAGACGTTATTTCCTTGACTATGATGCCGACCTCATCCATATGAGCGCAGACCATAAGCGGAGCTTGTCTTCTTTTCTTGCCTTTTTTTAATACAAACAGGTTTCCTATCGAATCCTCTTTGATTTCATCCGCATATTCTTTTACATATCCGCGCACAAAATCGCGGACTGCATCTTCACATCCCGAAGGGCCGTCAATAAGACATAAAGTTTTGAGCAATTCTATCACAGCACAGCACCTCCCGATGACAGCCAGAGCACAAATTCATATATCAGCTTTGCAACAGCCTCAACGTCATTCTTTTTTACAGTCTCAACAGGGGTGTGCATATATTTGAGCGGAATGGAGAGAAGCCCTGTAGCAATCCCCTCGCGCACAGTCTGCACTGTCCACGCATTTGTGCCGGAATGCCCGGCACACACCTCTATGCTGTGAGCAATCTTTTTATCCTTTGCAACAGCTATAAGAGCATCTGACATCTTTTTCGTCATATTCGGGCCGACGCCTATCGCCACGCCGCTTCCGCAATCAAACGTTGAGGACTTGTCCGCACCGGGAGTCGTCCCATGGGTCACATCAACAACTATTGCCCAATCCGGATCAACCGAATATCCGGCAACGCGAGCACCGCGGCAGCCGAGCTCCTCCTGAGCACTTGCGACCGCAACTATATCAAAATTGAGTTTTTTACCCTTGAGCATATCTATCGCGCGGAGAATCGACGCAAGGCTTGCCCTGTCATCCAGAGCACGCGCCGAAACATAATTTTCACGAAGCTTTACAGGTGAGGATGTAAACACAACCGGCGTACCGACCTCTATTCCGCTCTTTCCCTCCGCACCGACATCGATAAACAGATCTTCGATTGAAACAGCATTTTCCATATCCTTTGCCGTAAGAAGATGAGGCGGAGAAACCGTTATAACACCGTCCCTCGGTGGGTTGGAAAGTACTGTCACTTCACACGCAGGAAGAATTCTCGGATCGACGCCTCCGAGCGTTGCAAACGTCAGAAATCCGACCTTTTCACCTGTTACTATAAGCCCTATTTCATCTATATGTGCGTCAAGTAAAAGGCATTTTGCATTTTTCTTTCCGCATTTTCTTATTCCGTATACATTGCCGAAGGAATCTGTATCTGTCTTTTCAAAAAAGCGCGACATATATGTTTCAAGCCATTTTGAGGCAGAATGCTCAAATCCCGACGGCGACGGATGCTCAGAAAGCTTGTTTATTATAGAAAGTATGTCCAAGCCTACACTCCCTTTCTCTTGGTATATAAAAGAGTATAGCACATTTTTCCTTTTTTATGAAGATGCTTTTTCACTTATTTTCCCAAGCTGTGTTCCTGTGTAATATTTAAGAAGTATCTCTTCATAGTTTTTTCCTTCAAGAGCCATAGCACGTGCTCCGTATTGGCTCATCCCGACTCCGTGACCGTAGCCGCGCGTTTTTATCTTCATTTTGCCGTCGTCATACCGTATTGTGAAGTTCGTCGAATTGAGCCCGAAGAGCGACCGCACATCACTTCCTTTGACTGAAACACCGGCAATATTTATGCTCTTTACCCCTCCTGCGTCCGAGCGTGAAATATTTGTAATCCAATTTTCGGGATTTATATCAAAGTCTGCCGCCGCATATTTTTTTAAAAATGTTTCCTTAAACTCAGCCGGTGCAAGCTCCTTTTCTTCCTCAAATCGCGGCGAAGCCTCTTCCCCCGGACTTTCGACACTCACGAGATATGGCACATTGCCGCCCCAGACGTCCGCTGAATTTTCGGTTTTTCCTGCGCTTGTCGAATGAAACACTGCTGTTATCGGCTCTCCGTTGTATAATACAACCTCGCCGTCCGTGTCGCGGACTGCGCGCATTATCTTTGAGCTGTATTCCTCGGCTGACGTATCCCACGATGCCGCAAACGAAGCAAGCGGCTTATATGCCTTGCAATGCGAAGGATTGCTACATACTGCTGCGCCTCCGTGCTCCGCTGCAGGAGCAGCAGCTATCCTTTTCATTGTGTATGTACGCGCCGCAACAGCCTGCGCCTTCAATGCCTCATCGGGAAACAACGCCGGCATCTCCGCCGCAACCACGCCGCAGAGATATTCATCAAGCGGAATTTCTTCGATTTTCCCGTTGTTATTGAGCGTCACACCCACGGCCTTGTCCGAAAGGTTCTCTGCCTCTTTCTCGGGAGCAGCTGTCGGAATCGGCAGCTGTGGTATATCCCCTTTCACATTATTCAACGCAAGGTAAGGTATAATATAGCTGAGTCCCCACAGACATATGCACATAATTATAAATCTTTTCAAACAAGCACACTTCCTTTCTTTTCTCACTGCCGCCTTTTGGCAAATAAACATTGACTATTCAGCTGAAATAATATAAAATATAATAATATAATTATACTTAGGAGGCACAGACATGTCCGAAGCAATGTTTCGCGGTAGCGAAGCTTTTATTACCAAAGTATGCGAGGATGTCAGAAATAATAACCTCATAAATGCTGACAGCTTCAAAAACCATCACATAAAACGCGGTCTCCGTAATCAGGACGGAACAGGTGTGCTCGCCGGTGTAACTGCAATCGGTAACGTCCGCGGTTACAGCATCATCGACGACGAGCGCGTCCCCTTTGAGGGTATCCTCACCTATCGCGGTATCAGCATAGAAGATATAATCAACGGAATCGACCAAGATGACCGTTTCGGTTTTGAGGAGGTCGCATATCTCCTTCTCATCGGAAAGCTCCCGACAAAGGATGAGCTTGCGGAATTCAACGAAATGCTTGCACATCATCGCCAGCTCCCTCACAATTTCACCGAGGATATGATAATCAAGGCGCCCAGTGCAAACATTATGAACAAGCTTGCGAGATCTGTTCTTGCGCTCTATTCGTTTGATCACAACGCAGACGACACCTCTCTTGAAAATATGATGCGCCAGTGTTTCGACCTTATCGCGCGCCTTCCGATCATAACTGCACAGGCATATCAGGTAAAGCGCCACTATTATGAAAACAAAAGTATGTATCTTCATGTTCCGCCGGACAATCTCTCTGCAGCTGAGATACTTCTCTATTGCATGCGTTCTGACCGCAAATATACAGACGAAGAGGCAAAGCTTCTCGACAAATGCCTCATTCTCCACGCAGAGCACGGCGGCGGTAATAACTCAGCCTTTACCTGCCGTGTCCTCTCCTCCTCCGGAACTGACACATATTCCGCAATAGCATCAGCTCTCTGCTCGCTCAAGGGTCCGCTCCACGGCGGCGCAAACCAGCAGGTTGTTGCTATGATGAAGGATATCGAGGCAAACGTCAGCAATTGGAAAAATGACGATGAAATTTCCGAATATCTTGCAAAAATCATCCGCAAAGAGGCAGGAGACAAAAGCGGAAAAATCTACGGTATGGGTCATGCCATCTACACAATGTCTGACCCACGTGCCGTAATTCTCAAAAAACACGCAAAATCCCTTTGCGAAAAGCACGGCTTTCTCGACCGTTTTGAGCTTATCGAAGCAGTCGAGCGGCTTACTCCCGATGTTTTTCTCTCAGTCAAAGGCAACGACAAGCCCCTCTGTGCAAACGTTGACCTTTATTCAGGACTTGTTTATGAGATGCTGGGCATACCGCTCGACCTCTACACACCGCTCTTTGCCGTTGCGCGCGTAGCAGGTCTTTGCGCCCACCGCATAGAAGAAGCAACAACAGGCGGCCGCATTATCCGACCGGGTTATAAGTGTGTCTCCAAAAAGGGCGAATATCAGCCGCTCTCAAACAGATAATGGGTTTGGTGATTTCTATGAAAAACAAACAGTTCTCGCTTTTATTTGCACTCCCCGTCACAACAGGCGTCTGCGGAGCTCTCCTCCGTGCAGCTCAACTCAAACACGCATACGATCCTGCAACGGGAGCTCTGCTCAGCAGCAATCCAATAAGCTATGGCCTTATCGTCGTTTGCTTTATCGCTTTTATTATGGCCGCGCTTGCTGCTTTTCTCTGCAAGAACGGCACCGAGTTTGAAGGCGACAAACATTCTGCACTGTCGATGCTTTCATCATCTGTCGCAGCAGTGTTCATACTTGCCTATGCAGGTCTTCTTTTCTTCTCGCTCGCAGAAACCTTTGAGGTGACGAAGCTCATTCTCGCTCTTTTTTCGGTATATTGCTCAGTTTCCCTCATCGCTATGGGAAAATATCGTTTTGCTGAAAGAGACAGCAGTGCCTATTGCATTTTTGCAGCTGTACCTGTTTTCTGGGCGTGCTTTGTGCTTATCCTCACATTCCGTGAAAAGATATCAGATCCGATAATCGCAAACTACGTCCCGCTTATTCTCGCATATATCCTCATTCTGTTTTACGCATATGGCGTTGCAGCGCACATTCTTGGGCGAAAAAAGAATACAGTCACCGTATTCTCCTGCTTTTCGGTATATTTTTCATCATCACACAGCTTCTTGCGCCGCTCTTTGCTGCAGGTCATATTCCCATAGATCTCCGCTGGCTTGAAGAAAGTCTCCCGCTTCTTGCTTTCCTTTTCTTTATGCCCGGAACTGTGGCGCAAATCATCAAAAAGTAATTTATCAGGAAGGACTGTTCTAATTGGCAGAAGGACATCGCGACAGAGTCAGAAACCGTTTTACGGAAGAAAACATTGATACTATCCCCGAATATATTGTTCTGGAGAAAATTCTTCACGGCGTAATTCCGAGGGTTGACACAAGCGCAGCTGCGCGAACACTGATATCGGAGTTCGGGTCGCTCGCACGCGTTATCGACGCGCCGCCCCATGAGCTCCAGCGTATTCCCGGAGTCGGCCCGGCAGCCGTATCATTTTTAAAAAGCCTGCCGCTTTTTTATCGAAAATACGTGCAGAGCAAATGGGGTGCTCACCACGTTTTCACAAACTATGAGGATATAGCTCAGTATATGGAAGAGCGTCTCATCGGCTATGAAAATGAAGCAGTTGTTGTTATGTGTCTCGATTCACACTTCAAGCTTCTTTGCTGCAAAGCAATCTTTGAAGGCTCAATCAATTCTGTGGAGATAAGCGTGCGCAAAGTCGTCGATTATGCAATATCTTCAAAGGCTTCTCGCATCGTGCTTGCCCACAATCATCTCTGTGATGATTCTTATCCTTCGCGCGATGATATCAACACCACAAAAATGATTTACAACTCGCTTTCGCCGATGAACATCGCAATAGATGATCATTACATCTGCGCTCCGAACAGCCGTTCTTCTATGCGTGCGCTCAATCTTATGCCCGATCAGCTTGCCAAGAAAAAGCAGGAGGCAGAAGATCAAGCTTCCGATGACTCTGAATCATAAAACCTTTAAACCTTTGCTTTGAAATAAACATTTCAGGCAAAGGTTTTTCATTTACTTTTTAAGCTTTTTTTGTTATAATATAATGTTGTGATAATTTCCGACATAAAAGGAATTTTAGCTATGATAAGAATAGGTAACTTAAAGCTTTCGCTCGATGACAGCGAAACGCTTCTCACAAAAAAAGCGGCGCGCGCTCTCGGGGTTTCCCCACGCGATATAAAGTCGCTTCATATCGTTAAAAAGGCCGTTGATGCAAGGGACAAGAAAGACGTTCATTTCGTCTTCTCTGTCGATGTCGCAATCTCCGGCGACGAACAAAAAACCGTTAAAAAGCTCAGGCGCGGCGATATAACAATCAAACCGAACGAAGACTTCTGCCCGAAAATCGCGCCGACAGCTCCGGCAAAACGCCCGGTTGTCATCGGTGCAGGCCCTGCAGGGCTCTTCGCGGCTTTGACGCTTGCAAAACAAGGTGCACGCCCGATTCTCATTGAGCGCGGCGAGCCTGTCGAAGAACGCGCAAAGACTGTCAGACGGTTCTGGCAAGCAGGCAAGCTTGACACATCATCAAACGTACAGTTCGGTGAAGGCGGAGCAGGTGCTTTTTCTGACGGTAAACTCAACTCCGGCACACACGACAGGCGGCGTTTCGAGGTTTTCCGCACCTTTGTTGAACACGGCGCTCCTCCTGAGATTATGTATATCAGAAACCCACATATCGGCTCTGATAATCTGCCGCGCGTTGTTTCAGGCATACGTGAACAGATAAAGTCACTCGGCGGCGATGTATATTTCAAACATACACTCGCGAATATAAAGACAAAAGACGGCCGTGTTATTGCCATCACTTGCCTCACATCGGGCGGAGAGGTTACTTTCGAGACAGATGATGTTGTCCTTGCCGTCGGACATTCGGCACGCGATGTTTTCTCGATGCTTCTTAATATGAACGTTGATATGGAGCAAAAGCCGTTTTCGATGGGAGTACGCATAGAGCATCTGCAGAGTGATATAGATAAATGCCGCTATGGTGAATTTGCAGGGCACAAAGCGCTTGGTGCCGCAGATTACAAGCTCTCAAACCGATACCCTAACGGCCGCGCAGCATATACCTTCTGTATGTGCCCCGGAGGAGAGGTTATTAATGCGTCCAGTGAAGAAGGCGGCCTCGTTACCAACGGAATGAGCCTTTACGCGCGCAACAAAGCCAACGCGAACAGCGCCTTGCTTGTCAATGTCCTTCCTGAGGATTTCGGCGGCGATTCCCCGATTGCAGGGGTCGAGCTTCAGCGCAGAATCGAGTGTGCGGCATTTGCGCTCGGTGGCGGTGACTGGAGCGCACCGGCACAGACTGTCGAAGGCTTTCTAACAGGAAGAAAAACCGGATTTGGCAAAATACACCCAAGCTTTCTGCCCGGCGTCTGCGAAAAAAATATATCGGAGATCTTTCCCGACTATATAAACGAAACACTCCGCGCAGGTCTTTCCGGCTTTTCGCGCCTCATCTCTGCTTTCCGTGACGGAGAAGCAGTTCTGACTGCTCCCGAAACGCGTTCCTCCTCTCCGGTAAGAATCAACCGTGACGAAAAAATGCAAAGCTCTCTCCGCGGGCTTTACCCGTGCGGCGAGGGTGCAGGCTATGCCGGAGGAATTCTTTCCTCCGCGGTTGACGGCATCCGCGTTGCGGAGGCAGTTCTTAAAATCTGACAGTAAAGGAAGTTCCATCACCAATGACAACCGAAACAGCCCCGAAAATGCATTTGAAAATTCTCGGATTTCTGAAAGAAAATATAGTTATGTGCATCGCCTTTGCGGCCGCAATCATAACAAGCCTCATCGTTCCCATCGACCGCGAATATATCGGATATTTTGATTTCAAAACGCTGACCTGCCTTTTCTGTGTGCTTGCAGTTGTATGCGCATTGCGAAACATAAACTTCTTCTATGTTCTCGCCAGAGAGGTTGTCTGCATCTTTAAAAACGCGCGGATGAGCGTGCTTGTTCTTGTCTATATCACATTTATCGGCTCGATGTTTATCGCAAACGATATGGCACTTCTGACATTCCTGCCGCTGGGATATTTCGTCCTTACAGCAACAAACAAAACAGAGTATATGTCCTTCACCTTTGTTATGCAGAACATAGCCGCAAACCTCGGTGGAATGCTCACTCCGTTCGGAAATCCTCAGAATCTTTATCTCTATACAAAATTCGCCATTCCGACAGGCGAGTTTATGCAGATAATGTTCCCTCCGTTTATTCTTTCGGTGCTTCTTATAACGATATGCTGTATAATTTTCGTTAAGCCTGATCCGCTTTTTTTGTGTTACACAAAGACGCCGCTTGATCCTAAGCGCACAATTCTTTATCTGGCTCTTTTTGCCCTTTCAATTGTTATTGTCTTCCGAGTCATTCCGTATCAGCTCGGGCTTGTGATTATCCCGGCAGTACTTCTCTTTGTTGACAGAAAGGCCTTGAAAGCCGTCGATTACCCCCTTCTTCTGACATTCGTATTTTTCTTTGTCTTTGCAGGAAATATGGCAAGAATCCCTGCTGTAAATTCGCTGTTCTCTGCTCTTCTTGAAAAGAGTACACTTCTTTCCTCCATCCTCTCCTGTCAGGTTATAAGCAACGTCCCCTCTGCCATTCTTCTTTCTCAGTTCACAAACGACTATCCAAACCTTCTCGTAGGTGTCAACATCGGCGGCACGGGTACGCTTATTGCATCACTTGCAAGCCTTATAACCTTCCGTGAATATCTTAAGCATAATCCGAGACGCGCGAAGCATTATATTCTTGTATTCTCCGTATTCAATTTCAGTTTTCTTGCAATTCTTACGGCATTTATGTATATCATTTAACGAAAGCGAGGTGTCCGGCTTGGACGAAACAAAAGCATTTAAAATCGTTTCCGAATATAAGCCTGCAGGCGACCAGCCGGCAGCGATAGATTCTCTTTCCGGTGGCATTGATCTCGGATTGTCCGAGCAGACGCTTCTCGGTGTCACCGGCTCAGGAAAAACCTTTACAATGGCAAACATCATCGAGCGTGTGCAGAAGCCGACACTTGTGCTTGCACACAATAAAACGCTCGCAGCACAGCTGTGTTCAGAGCTTAAAGCGTTTTTCCCTGATAACGCAGTTGAATATTTCGTTTCATATTTTGATTATTATCAGCCTGAGGCGTATATCCCTCACACTGACACTTATATAGAAAAGGACTCTTCGACAAACGAAGAAATCGACAGGCTGCGCCACAGCGCCACGGCATCGCTCGGTGAGCGCCGCGATGTTATCATCGTTGCCAGTGTTTCCTGTATATACGGTCTCGGCGACCCTATCGACTATTCCAGCATGGTAATCTCACTTCGCCCGGGAATGACGAGAGAGCGCGATGACGTTATACGAAAGCTTATCGAAATACGCTATGAACGCAACGATGTTGCATTCGAGCGAAACAAATTCCGCGTGCGCGGAGACACACTTGAGGTATTCCCCGTCTACTCCAACGACACGGGAATCAGAATAGAATTCTTCGGCGATGAGGTTGACAGGATATGTGAGATAAACATCGTCACGGGGTCAGTCAAGCGCGAGCTTTCACACGTCGCGATATATCCTGCATCACACTATGTATCGACACCCGAGAAGATGGCAAAGGCGTGTAACGAGATAATCGATGAAATGGAGCTCTGCGTCAAGGAATTTGAAGAAGACGGAAAGCTACTCGAGGCTCAAAGGCTTCGCCAGCGCACGCAATATGATGTAGAAATGATGCAGGAGCTCGGATACTGCACAGGCATCGAAAACTATTCCAGGATCATAAGCGGCAGAGCGCCGGGTTCAGCACCGTTCACTCTTATGGACTATTTCCCTGACGATTTTTTGCTCATCGTCGACGAATCGCACGTAACGCTTCCGCAGGTCCGCGGAATGTATGCCGGTGACCGTGCAAGAAAGGAAGTCCTCGTCAAATACGGCTTCAGACTTCCGAGCGCATTTGACAACAGGCCGCTCAATTTTTCGGAATTCGAAAACCATATAAACCAGGTCATCTACGTTTCTGCAACTCCCGGAGATTATGAACGCGAACGTTCGGCGCAGATCGTCGAACAGCTTATCCGCCCGACAGGGCTTCTCGACCCGGAGGTCGAGGTGCGCGGAACCGAAGGGCAGATAGATGACCTCATCGGAGAAATAAACGCGCGCATCGAAAACCGTGAACGTGTGCTCGTCACAACGCTCACAAAAAAAATGGCAGAGGATCTGACTGCCTATCTCGAACGCGCCGGAATAAAGGTCAAATATCTTCATCACAACGTTGAAACAATCGAACGAATGGAAATCATCCGCGATCTTCGCCTTGGAACATTCGATGTTCTCGTCGGAATCAACCTATTGAGAGAAGGTCTTGATATTCCCGAGGTCTCGCTTGTTGCAATACTGGACGCCGATAAGGAAGGCTTTCTCCGAAGCGAAACCTCCCTCATTCAGACGATGGGTCGAGCCGCCAGAAACGATCACGGCAAGGTTATAATGTATGCCGACAATATGACAGGCTCGATGCAGCGCGCGATAGACGAAACACTCCGCCGCCGCACGCTTCAGGCAAAATATAACGAAGAGCACGGAATCGTGCCGAAAACGATTAAAAAGGACGTCGCAGAGCTCCTCGAAATCTCCAGAGATGCAAGCGAAGTCAAGAAAGAAAAGCTCACAAAGGCAGAGCGCGACGAAATGATCAAAAAGCTTGAGCGTGATATGCGCGAGGCTTCAAGAATGCTTGAATTCGAATACGCCGCAATGCTCCGCGACAGAATAATTGAGCTTCGAGGTATGTAATTATGAATAAATCTATTTATGTTAAAGGCGCAAGAGAACACAATTTAAAAAACATCGATATCGAAATCCCACGCGACAGTCTTGTCGTTGTAACAGGGCTTTCAGGCTCAGGTAAATCAAGCCTCGCCTTTGACACAATCTATGCAGAGGGGCAGCGCAGATATGTAGAATCGCTCTCATCCTATGCAAGAATGTTTCTCGGCCGTATGGAAAAGCCGGATGTCGACTATATTGACGGCCTTTCTCCTGCTATATCAATAGACCAGAAAACAACATCAAAAAATCCGCGCTCGACAGTCGGCACGGTTACTGAAATTTATGACTATCTGCGCCTTCTGTGGGCGCGTGTCGGCACACCTCATTGCCCTGCATGCGGAAAGGTTATTGAACAGCAAACGGTTGATCAGATATGCGACCGCATAATGTCACTTTCTGAAGGAACAAAATTCCAGATTCTTGCACCTGTTGTCAGAAGCCGCAAGGGTGAACACGAAAAATTATTTGAAAGCGCGAAAAAATCCGGCTATGTCCGCGCAAGGGTTGACGGCAACATTTATGACCTCTCCGAAGACATAAAGCTTGAAAAGAATAAAAAGCACAACATTGAAATAATCATCGACCGCCTTGTGATAAAGAGCGGTATTGAAACACGCCTTACGGACTCAATCGAAACTGCTTCGGGGCTTTCGGGCGGTATTATTCTCGTCGATATCATAGGCGGAGAAGAGCTTATGTTCTCGCAGAACTATGCCTGCGATGACTGTGGAATAAGCATTGAGGAGCTTACTCCGAGAATGTTCTCGTTCAACAACCCCCACGGTGCGTGTCCCGATTGCTCCGGTCTCGGTACGCTTTTAAAGGTCGATCCTGATATGATTATTCCTGACAAGACAAAATCCATTCTCGAAGGCGCAATCCACGCCTCAGGCTGGACCAACGCAACGCCGGGTTCGATCTGCAGAATGTATTATGACGGCCTTGCAAAGCACTATGGCTTTGATCTTGCGACGCCAATAGGCGAAATTCCAGAGAAGGCTTATAACGCCCTGCTCTATGGCACAGGCGGCGAAAAAATACCGCTTCATTATGACAAATCCTATGGCAAGGGCGACTACACTCAGGCGTGGGAGGGGCTTATCTCAAACCTCGAGCGCAGATATCACGAAACCGCAAGCGAATATTCAAAAGCCGAAATTGAGGAGTGTATGATAAGCACTCCCTGCAAAACCTGCGGTGGAAAAAGGCTGCGTCGCGAAGCGCTTGCCGTAACCGTCGGCAACATCAATATTGCCGAAATGTGTGACATGTCGGTTGTCGAAGCACTTGATTTTATAAACAGCGTAGAAAAATCCCTCACTCCGCGCGAAATAAAAATCGCGGAGCTCATTCTCCGCGAAATCAAAGCACGTCTCGGATTTCTCAAGAGCGTCGGGCTTTCATATCTCACGCTTTCGCGTTCAGCAGGAACTCTCTCCGGTGGTGAAAGCCAGCGCATACGCCTCGCAACACAGATAGGAGCCTCGCTTATGGGCGTGCTCTATATTCTGGACGAGCCCTCTATCGGGTTGCATCAGCGCGACAATGACAAATTACTCGCAACGCTTCGCCAGCTCCGCGACCTCGGCAACACGCTCATCGTCGTTGAGCACGATGAGGACACTATGCGCGCCGCAGATTTCATCGTTGACGTCGGCCCCGGTGCAGGCGTTCACGGCGGCGAAATCGTCGCTGCAGGCTCAATTTCCGATATTATTGCTGAAAAAAGCTCCATCACAGGCCAGTATCTCTCGGGCAAAAAGAAGATACCCGTGCCGACAGAGCGCAGAAAGGGAAACGGCAAATCCATAAGGATAATCGGTGCAAGCGAAAACAACCTCAAGAACATTGATGTCGAAATTCCGCTTGGCAAGTTCACCTGTATCACAGGCGTTTCCGGCTCAGGCAAATCATCGCTTACAAACGAAATCCTATACAAATATCTCGCAGCAAAATTAAACGGTGCGAAGACTCATCCCGGCAAGTTTGAAAAATTCGAAGGCATCGAATATCTTGATAAGATAATCGATATTGACCAATCGCCGATAGGACGCACGCCGCGCTCAAATCCTGCAACGTATACAGGCGTATTCAACGACATCCGCACGCTCTTTGCAATGAGTCCCGATGCGAAAATGCGCGGCTATACGAGCAGCCGCTTTTCCTTCAACGTCAAAGGCGGAAGATGTGAGGCCTGTTGCGGTGACGGCGTTAATAAAATCGAGATGCACTTCTTACCTGACATCTATGTCACCTGCGACGTCTGCCACGGCAAGCGCTATAACCGTGAAACCCTTGAGGTCAGATATAAAGGCAAGAATATATTCGACGTGCTCGATATGACCTGTGAGGAGGCATATGAGTTTTTCAAAAACGTGCCGAAGATTGCACGCAAGATAAAGACACTCAATGATGTCGGCCTTGGTTATATAAAACTCGGTCAGGCCTCCACAACCTTGTCCGGAGGTGAGGCACAGCGAGTCAAGCTCGCAACCGAGCTCTCACGCAGAAGCACCGGCAAGACGATATATATCCTCGACGAGCCGACAACCGGGCTTCACGTCGCGGATGTCCACAAGCTCATTGATATGCTCTCGCTCCTTGCCGATGCAGGCAATACCGTTGTTGTAATCGAGCACAATCTCGATGTTATAAAGACTGCCGACCACGTTATCGACCTCGGACCTGAAGGGGGCGACGGCGGCGGCACTATCGTTGCTACCGGTACACCCGAGGAGGTTGCGGAATGTCCCGAATCTTACACAGGCCACTACCTCAAAAACGTTCTGTAAGGATGTGATTTTATGGCACGAAGAAGCGCTGCAGGGCTTACAATGTTTGTCCTCAAAATCATCGCTATTCTCTCTATGCTTGCCTGCCACGTATTGATAGTATTCGAAAATCATTTCCCTCAATATATGCAGATGAGCCTCTATTATATCGGAAGAATTGCATTTCCGATTTTTGCATTTTCCATCGCAAACGGATGGCGCCATACAGGCAACCGCCTTCTCTATGTCCTGAGAATTCTCGCAATGGCGATTTTGGCTCAGATTCCGTTTGCAATAGCGCTCAAGGGCGTCGAATTCACAAACATATATAAAACCTTTTTCAGCGCAAACCTCAATATCGGATTCACTTTTCTTCTTGCGGCATTATGTCTCCTGATATATGATCTGCTCCGAAAGTCAGAATTTCCGATGCTGATTGCGCTCGCCTGCGCTATTCTGCCTGCGCTCGCATTTGAGTTTTTCACGCCGTTCCACGTCGATTACGGCTATCGCGGAGTCGCGCTTATTCTTGTTATGTATGCGACAATGAACGATATGGGTATGCAGTTCCTGTCCTCTGCCGGTATCCTCGCTTGGATGAGCGCGACCTATAGCCGCTTTTCCGTCACGATCCTTCTGGACACGTGGCTTGCATATCTTGCATCGCTCATATTGATTATGCTGTATAACGGAAAGCTTGGCGCGCGCGCAAAATATCTGTTCTACATATTCTATCCGTTGCATATGATAATTCTCTATCTTCTGAAAGTATATGTATTCTGACACAGCAAAACCCCGAAGCTCTTAAAGCTTCGGGGTTTTCTCTTATTATGATCAGAGCTCTTCGATTGCGCGGCTCATACGCTGGAGAACTTCATCGAGGTCCTCTCTCTTATGGCTGAAATTGACATATGCCGCGTTATAGAATGATACTCCGTTGCGATATGCAGCAGAGAAGAAACGCTTATGCATATCAGCCGGTGCATCTGCCTGCATTGTAACCTGTTTTATCGGCGCAACGCCTGTCATACGTACGGGGATATCCTTTGCGATGAGCATATCATTAAGCTTATCCCACGCATATGTGGCCTGTTCCCAGATATGACCTATAACATTATGCTTTGCGTGTACCTGCATAACTGCGCGGCAGGCCGCGAGAGAAAGGGTTTCTCCGCCATAGGTCGAGGAGATCGAGAAGCCGGGCTTTTTGCAGGTCTGCATAATTTCTTTTGAACCTGCATAAATGGAAAGAGGCATACCGTTTGCAATTCCTTTTGCATATACACAGAGATCGGGCTTGAATCCGAAATATTCCTGAACACCGCCGAGCGCTACGCGGAAACCTGTTACGATTTCATCAAGGATGAGGAGCGAGTTGTGTTTCTTTGTAAATTCGCGCAGCCACGGATAGAAGGTTTCGCCCTTTTCAAACTCGCTGTAGCTTGCAGCAACGATGATTGCGGCAATATCATCGTTATATTCGCTGAATATTCTTTCGATAGCTGCCGTATCGTTCCATGCTACAGGATGATAAAGCGCACTTACCTGAGCAGGAACACCGGGCTTTTCCATAGATGTCTGATTCGGAAGAATTTTCGCACCGACACCAAGTGTGTTGAGCCAACCGTTATAGCCTATCTGGATAATATGATTCTTGCCTGTATATGCGCGTGCAATGTAAATTGTTGCAGCGCAGGCTTCACCGCCGGTTTTGAGGAACTTTGCCTGCTCTGCGCAAGGAACGCGCTCACAGAACATCTCGCTGACCTCAGCCTCAAGCGCTGTCGGATGGCCGAAGATTATGCCGTTTTCGAGCTGCGCCTTGATAGCCTCGTCAACATCGGGATAGCAATAACCGAGCGTTACCGGGCCAAGGCTGTTGCGGAAATCTATAAACTCTCTGCCCTTATCGTCCCATACGCGGCAGCCCTTGCCGCGGACAATGATTTCCGGCTCGTCCGGAATATAAACGGGGTTTTTGGATGTTGTGCTGGAGCCGTGTGGCATCGTAGCGTGAAGGCGCTCATGCCAGCTTTTATTCTGATTGGACATTGATATGTACCTCCTGACAAACTCTTTTTAGGTTTATGCAAGACAATTCTATCACACATACCCGAAATATTCAATGTGTATTTTTGCGCTATTGTTGTACATTTTTGCGACTTTGCTCATTACACAAAAAGGAGATGCAAAAAAATCGCATCTCCTTTTGGGTTTTGTTTAGTTTTATTCTTCGCAATCGCAGTCTTCGCCGCAGCAACACTCTTCCATATCGAATTCGAGATCTTCGCCGCAACCGGGACACTGGATTTTGCCAAGCGCGAGAATGTCCTCGTCCACCATAATTGAATCGCCACAGGTCGGGCATACAACTTCATAATGGAATCCTGCACATTCACAGTCCTCGTCGCACTCACATTCCTCGTCTTCATCAAACTCATCTTCATCGAATGCGCCCTCAAGCTCAAGAAGCTCTTCTGCAACCTCATCAAGCTCATCGCTCATTTCATCTGTAATCTGCTGAAGATCCGAAACGGCATCTGCAAGCTCATCGATAACCTCAACCATAGCGAGAAGGAGCTTTCCTTCCTTTGTTGTAGTGTCGATTTCAAGCCCATCGCACAGGCCGCGGAGATACGCCGCTTTTTCAACTATGTTCATAGAGCTGTCCTCCGGAAATCTTATTTTGCGCGCTCGAGATATTCACCTGTTCTTGTGTCTATCTTGATTCTGTCGCCGATGTTGATGAAGAGCGGAACGCGAACTTCAGCACCTGTCTCGACAGTTGCCGGCTTTGTTACGTTAGTTGCTGTATCGCCCTTGAGGCCCGGCTCTGTCTCTGTGATTTCAAGCTCAACAAAGTTGGGCGGCTCAACGCTGAATACGTTGCCCTTAAAAGAAAGGAACTTGACAACCATGTTCTCTGTAACGAACTTGAAGCTTTCCGGAAGCTTGTCGCCGTTGATGGGCTCCTGCTCATATGTTTCTTCGTCCATGAAGTAATAGAGCTCGCCATCATTGTAGAGATACTGCATATCCTTGCGCTCTACGAATGCCGGCGGGAACTTATCTGTCGGGTTGAAAGATGTTTCAACAACAGCGCCTGTAACAACGTTACGATACTTTGTGCGAACGAAAGCCGCACCCTTACCTGGCTTAACATGCTGGAACTCGATAACCTGCATTACCTGTCCGTCCATTTCGAATGTTACACCGTTTCTGAATTCACCTGCAGAAATCATTTGAATTTTCCTCCAATTTCCTTATTAAAATCTTTTTCTATTTTACCCTATATTGCTCCATTTTGCAAGTAAAACTTTGCAAAAAACCTTATATTTCACACAAAACCCTGACACCAAGGGGGTACACCTGCTTTCCGAAGCCGCAAATCATACCTTTGCACACTGCGGAAATAACGGAATTATGGCGAAATTCCTCTCTTGCATGAATATTGCTGAGATGAACCTCAACACACGGAATCCTGATTGACGAGATGGCATCGCGGATGGCTATGCTGTAGTGTGAATATGCGCCGGCGTTTATCACGATGCCGTCATAGCTCTCATCATATGCGCGATAGAGCATATCAATTATCTCGCCCTCGTGGTTTGACTGGAACGCAGATATTTCGACATTGAGAGAAGCGCATTCGCGTTTTGTATATTCAATTATATCACAAAGCGTGTCGCTGCCATATATCTCGGGTTCACGTCGGCCGAGAAAATTGAGGTTTGGTCCGTTTACTATAAGTATTTTTTTCATTATTCAAACATCCTCCTTTTTCCGAGCGGCGGAACCTTTATCGCAAGTATGCCGCTGCGCTTTGCCCCGATTATATCCGTGACTATCTTGTCGCCTATGAGCGCTGTCGTCTCTTTCGTTCCGCCAAGCTCCTGCATCGCTTTTCTTATGGTTTTGCGGCTCGGCTTTCCGCTCTTCCAGAAATGCACGATACCAAGCGGCTTACAGAATTTCTCAACACGTTCACGGCAATTGTTTGAGACTATCGCGAGAGATACCCCGTGAGCCGCGAGATCCTCCGCCCATTTGCAGACATCGTCATTCGGGGTCTCGTGTTCATATTTGGCGATTGTGTTGTCTAGGTCGGCAATCAGAACCGTGACATTCATCGCCTCCAAAAGCTCACCCGTGAGCTCATATATATTATTCAGTTTTATATCCGGTCTTAACAGATGCAGCATTACGGCACCTCCGCATATTGCTGTTTTCATTTTAATATATTACAGTATAGCACACAACACGGTTTTCGGCAAGGGAGATGTTTATATGGACATATATGTGATATACTCTGCAGACGAATATATGACAACGCATCGGCGCACACAATGCGCCTTTCTCTCATATATCGCACGCCGCAATACGCTTCTTTCGGAAAAGCTTCCCGAAGATGCACGCGGAGGAATGATGATCGTAGCATCAAACGACATCGGCGAACACATCGCGCCCGTTATATATGACGAATGCAGAAAAAGGCGATACAGCGCCGTATTTCTTGATGCCGATGAAGACGCAGCCGACGTTGGTAATGCGCTTGGCGAGGTTTCCGCCTCTCTTTCGCGGCGCGGCCTGACTGTGTTTTGCCCGATTTCGTTTGCCGATTTCTGTGAAAGCGCAATCCCCGTCGCCGAAGCCGCGGTCTCGGGAGGAGAGCTCGAGGAGCACATATCACTCCTCACGCGGAGAAACAGGCAGCTCGCGCTCTCAATACCGCGCATCTGTGCAAAAATCAAAATGCCTATGACCGATAATTCCACAACTGCGATTTCACGTCGCGAAGCAGAAGCGCTGGCAGACAGATATGATGCCTCGCCACACTTCTCACCACAGCTTGTTACGAATTATTTTCTCTATTCTCCCGCTCCGCACGAATGCAGCTATGTGCTGTTTGACGATTCGCGCAGCATATCCCAAAAACTGCGCCTTGCAAAGCATCTCGGGGTATCGTCCGTTTTTCTGACCTATCGGGAAATAGCGGACATTGCCCGAGAAATCGCATTTTAATCCTTTTGCATAAGGCGCGTGCAAAGCTCTTCGTCGGGCGTTACATACGCCGTGTAGTAATTTGTGTAGATAACCCTACCCGGGGCTGCCCCCTGAGGTTTCTTGACATAGCGCACCTGTGTGTAATCCACAGGTACATTGACAGATTCCTTTGCCCTTGAATAGAACGCCGCAATCATTGCTGCCTCGGTTATCGTCCTGTCCGGAAGCTCCTGACCTGCACACTCCACTATCACGTGAGAACCCGGTATATTTTTCGTATGCAGCCATAAATCGCCCTTCATTGCGCTTTTTAAAGTAAGCGCATCATTCTGCTTGTTGTTGCGACCTGCATATATTACAAAGCCATCGCTTGATTTGAAACGGTATGGACGAAGCGCATTTTTCTTTGCGCTGCGCTTTTCTCCGCCTCTGCTTATATATCCCATTTCAGCGAGCTCCTCACGGATTTCCGAGAGGTCCGTCTCGCATTCGGCTTTTTCTATGCTCTCAAGCACGCTTTCAAGATATATAACCTCTTCCTCGCCTGACGCTATCTGACCGATAATATATTTTTCCGCGTTTTTCATTCGCCTGTATTCTCGGAACAGCTTTTCTGAATTTTCCTGCGGAGTAAGCCTCGAATCGAGCTTTATCGTTATCTCCTCACAGTCTTTGAAATAGTTTTGAGCAACAAAAGAGGTCATCCCCTTTTCAAGGCGATAGATGTTTGCGGAGATAAGCTCAGCACGCTCGCGAAGCTCATCGCGGTTCTGCGATTTTTTAAGTTCTTCGCGCTGAAGCGCAAGCTTTCGCTCAGTTCTTGACAGTGCAGTCTTTACAACCTGCAGAATGCTCTGGGAGCGCTGGCGCATATTTTCACGCACCTCGCGCACTTCAAAGAACTCTGCAAGTGTGTCGGAAAGGCTTTCCGTCCCGACAGCCTTCATATGCGACTCATATTGTGTTATCGGAAAGAACGAAAATTCAAACGGATGCTTTCCGTCAAACACGATGCACGGCATATGACTCTCATTCATAATATCATATATTGCCGATGCCATACGCTCGCGTTGCTCCATATCAAGCTCTGACATATGAAGCGACAGGTCTCCACTCGCGCGATAGGCAATTTCGCGGCAGACAAGCGGCGAAAAGCCCATAAACGTCGATATAATCCATTTATCACAAAGTATTTCTTCGGTTTCATTGCATATTATATCAAAAAGCTCGGCTCGCGAATATCCGCTTGGGTCGAGCTTTTCCTGTTTTGGCGGAAGCGTATAGAAAAGCCCGGGAAGCACCTGACGCTTTTCACTCATATCGAGATCAACACGCTTTAAACATTCTATCACGCGATCTGAATCATCGCGGAGGATTATGTTTGAATGCCGCCCCATAATCTCACACGTAAGCGTGCGCGTTGAGGGGACTCCCATCTCATCATTGACCTCCATCTTTATGTCGATGATTCTCTCCATATGCGGTGCAGTAACGGATGTTATACGTCCGTTTGTCAGATGCTTGCGAAGGAGCATACAGAACATAGGCGCACTTGCCGGATTTTCGCGTGTACGCGAGGACAGATGCACCCTCGGAAAGCTCGCGTTTGCCGAAAGGACGAGCCTCTTCCCCTTAACGAGAGGAGATCGCAGCGCAATGACGATATCATCGCGTTGCGGCTGATGTATTTTATCTATTCTTGCTCCTGTGAGCAGCCCATCAAGCTCACGGGCAAGTGCTGAAATATAGCTTGCATCAAGCGCCATATAAACCGACTCCTAAACTGTAAAAAACTGTGTGCAATCCCTGTCAGACTCCGCGATTTTCACGGAAAGCTCAGGGAATCCTTCTGATATTATTTTGCATATCCCGGGACATACGATATCCTCTGTTGCAAAATGTCCTGCATCAATCGCA
This sequence comes from Oscillospiraceae bacterium, assembly GCA_017439555.1. Taxonomy (GTDB): domain Bacteria; phylum Bacillota; class Clostridia; order Oscillospirales; family JAAYXM01; genus SIG480. The sequence continues at coordinate 55,291 of JAFSIZ010000062.1, forward strand.
TTTATACCGAGCTCACGCGCCTCTAAAAACTGATTATGTTTTATATCTGCAGTTACGACAGTGTCGCAGCCGATAGCTTCTGCAAGCGCGATATAATCGCCGCAGGAACCGCCGCCGACAGCAACTTTACTGACCTTGACGCCTGCATCGTGATATTTCACACCGCCGGTTCCAAGAGCCTTACATATAAGCGGCAGAAAATCAGACAGCGCAATCTCTTTTCCGATGCGCCCATATCGCCCACCGCCGACACAGCCGTCTTCCTTCGGCTCAACAACGCCCTCAATCTCAATACCGAGAGACGCCGCCAGAACATCGTTCACTCCGCCTGCCGCACTGTCGAGATTCGTGTGCATACAGATTGCGGAAATTCCGTTTTCTATAAGCTTTAAAAGAAGCGATCCGATGACGTCTTCATCGGTAATGCTCTTTCTTGCTGAAAATATTATAGGATGATGGGAAACAATAAGCTCTGCACCCTCGCGCACAGCTTCATCAATCACAGCTCCGGTTATGTCGAGCGCAACGAGAATCTTTCTGACCTCGCCGTCTTTTTTCCCGACTATGAAACCGACATTGTCATAGCTCTCGGCAAGGCGGCAAGGCGCTGCAGCATCAAGAATATTTAATATATCAACTACTTTCGTCATATCGTTCTCCTCATTTTCGAAAGGGATGCAATAAGCATCTCACTTTTCTCTTTTTCTTCATCCGAAAGGGCGCCTGCTCCACACTTTCTCTCATATTCATAAGCAAGCCTTGCAATTATCTTATCCATATATTCATCAGCATTAGGCGAGCTAAGTCCTGCGCGGCTTATGTATTTTTCAAACGGCTCATATCCTGCTCCTCCGCAATGCTTTGCAATTATGACGCAATAGAGGTGCCCGTTCTCCGAGACGAATTTTTCATCCGTTATCCCAAAGCCCTCATTATAGAGATATTCGCGCAGAAGCTCTGTTTTTGTCATTGGCTGCAGCACAAGCGTGCAATCCTCTTTAGTCCATTCCGCGCGCGAAATTATGTCCATAATCGTCTCGCCGCCCATCCCGGCTATGACAACGCAGTCATGGTGCTCAATTCCGTCAAGTCCGTTTGTCAGAACGGTTTTTATTTTCCCCGTCAGCCGCGCCGCAGCAATTTCCTTCTCTGCATTATCGAGCGGACCGCGGTTTATATCGCTCGCCGTTATCCTCTCTGCTATCCCATTTCTTGCCGCATATATCGACACATAGCCGTGATCGCAGCCGCAATCAACAAGCGTTCTGCATTCCGGTATTGACTCCGCAACACAAAGAAGCCTTGAACCAATCGATTTTTCCAAGCCGCACATCTCCTTATATATGAAAAGTGCGCGTCAAGCGACGCGCAGATTTTCGTGTCTTAATTACTTATTCTCGAGATGGTTGTTGAGCTTTTCGAGAAGCTCGTCAACATCAACACCATGAACTGCACAAGCCTGCTCAAGAGTTTCGCCTCTTGCAGACGGGCAACCGAGGCAATGCATACCGATTTCAAAGAAATACGGTGCGCAGGTTACGTCGATATCGAGAATATCACCGATGATGGTGTCCTTTGTAATCTGTGCCATTGGGAATCATCCTTTCGCATTTGATATATACTTATTATATATCCCTTATGCATATTTTTCAAGTGGATTTTTCATTTTTCTTCCCGATCTCCTTATGCAAAAACTCGAGCGCATCCGCAAGCGTGCCGACACGGTCAATCAGCCCGATATCGACAGCCTCCTTACCATAGATAACTGTGCCGACATCTGTCGCAAGCTCACCGACCTTGAGCATATATTCGCGGAATTTGTCTGCAGATATGCCTGAATTGCGCTCAACAAAGCTCGTTATACGATCCTGCACGCGCTCAAAATAGTTGAACGTCTGCGGAGCACCGACAACAACTCCGCTCATCCGTACGGGATGAATCGTTATCGCCGCCGTTTCTGCGATTATCGAATGCTTCGCCGCAACAGCGAGGGGCACACCTATTGAATGACCGCCACCGAGGATAAGCGAAGCCGTCGGCTTTGTCATTCCGGCAATCAGCTCAGCTATTGCAAGGCCTGCCTCAATGTCACCGCCAACGGTATTGAGCATTATGAGGAGTCCGTCTATTTCCTCGCTTTCCTCAACTGCTGCAAGCGTCGGGCAGATGTGTTCATATTTTGTCGTCTTCGTGTCGCTTCCGAGCACCGTATGCCCTTCTATCTGGCCGATTATCGTTATACAATGAATTTTGCCGAAGCGACTTTGCGTCACCACCGAGCCGGTTTCGACTATTTCATCCCGTGTTTCCTTTTTGATATCACTTTTATCCGACATAGATTTTCCTCCGTAATGTTTCTTATGATAGCTTGTGCGGAAACAGTTGAAATAATACGGAAACGCAAGCTCTGAGCTTGCAAAGATTCTTCTGTTGTGTTAAAATTAAATTATATACAAAGAATAAAGGAGGTAATGCACAATGCCAAAAAACAAATGGGCGGCTTTTTTCCTATGTCTTTTTGTCGGTCTGTTCGGCGCTCACAAATTCTACGAGGGCAAAATTCTCCTCGGCATACTCTATCTCTTTACCGCAGGTCTTTTCGGCATCGGAGTTGTTTTCGATCTCATCGTCCTCTTCTTCAAGCCGAATCCATATTATCCGTAAATCGCAAAAACTCCCTGTGCATAGCATAGGGAGTTTTTTGTGAAATTGCCCGATAGTACAACAAATATCGCTTGATTTGGAAGCGCAGAAATGCTATAAATAAATTTATAAAAACAAATACTTTTCAAAGGAGAATTTCACTATGGTTGACAAGACAATTCCCTATAAAAATATAATTATGGTAGCAGATAATCTCACCGAGCAGAAGCCGACTCTTCCCGAAGGCTTTTATCTCGATACTTATCGCGAGGGCGATGAGTATGACTGGGCGGAGATGGAGGTCTATGCAGGAGATTTTTCAACCGTTGAGCGCGGCGTTGGGTACTTCAAGAGCGCATATCTTCTTTTTCTTGATTCTCCCGAGCGATTGATTGCCGTCCGCAATCCCGAAGGAAAGGCAGTTGCCTATTGCACTGCCTGGCGCTCCTTCTCAAAGGATAAAGTCTGCAACACACTTCAGTTTCTCGTTACGGCAGAAGGCTATGAGGGTATGGGACTTGCATGCGCCGCCGCTATGGAGACTATAAACAGATACATAAAGCTCGGCGGAGGTCGCGTTTATCTCCACACTCAGCCCTGGAGCTATAAGGCAATCTGGCTTTATCACCAAATAGGCTTCCGCATTTCAAGAAGCGCGGAGCTTCAGACCTTTGGAAACGACTGTGATGAAGCGCTCGAGATTCTTAAAACACTCATTCCCGAGGATAAGATGAAGCAGATTCTCGACGGAGTTGTTGATTGATTCCAATTCAAAGGAGAAAAGAAAATGAACCGACGAATAAGCGACTGTCTTCTCGGAAAAGATCCGAATTATCTCTATCCGTTTCTCATTTTAAGAGATATAAACGAGGATCTTTCCGTCGATGATATTATCGAAGAAATAAACGCTATCAAAAACTCCGGTTGCGGCGGCTTTCTCATTGAAACACGCGGCTTCACCGATTGGGGTCGCGATAAATGGTGGGAGCTTCTCGATATTATTCTCGCCGAAGCAAAAAAGCTCGGTATGAAGGTATGGATCACTGATGATGAAACCGTTCCGAGCGGCAAGGCAAACTGGGCGGTGCGCGATAAATATCCCGAGCTTCAGCGCCTTGACCTCGCGCAGAACACCGTTGATACTCTCGGTCCGCAAAAGGGTGCGGCAATACGCATAAGCAGCTTTATGCACGAGTCGGAAACACTTTATACCGCAATTGCATACCGCGTTACGGGGAGCGATGACGAGCCCTTTTACAGCGATGCAATCAGCCTTACCGAAAATGTTCGTGACGGAATTCTCTTCTGGGATGTTCCCGAAGGCTTTTACCGAATTTTTCTTATATTCAAGACAAAAGTCCGCGGAGTTCCGACATTCCGCGACCATCTTGACTATCTTAGCCCCGAAGCCTGTGCTCTTATGATAAGTGAGGTATATGAGCCGCACTACGAACATCTTTCAAAGTATTTCGGAAACACAATTTCCGGATTTTTCACAGATGAGCCTATTTTCGGAAATATGGCGGATGCTAAGATGAACTACTGTGAAAAGCTTGGTTCGGATTCCATTCTTGCACCATGGAGAGATGACCTTCTTTCCATTATTGCAGAAAAGGAAGGCTGGAGCGAGGAAGAAACGCTTCTTGCCCTCCCCTCACTCTGGCGCGATATCGGAGGAAAGACGGCAAGCTTACGCCGCAGATATATGGATATCCTTACAGAGAATTACAGTGAAAACTTCGTTAAGCCTATCGGTCGTTGGTGCAAGGAGCACAACGTTTTATACACAGGGCATATCCTTGAGGATATGAATGCGGATATGCGCTTTGGCTGGAGCACGGGACACTTTTTCCGTTCTCAGGAGGGTCAGCACACATCAGGCTTTGACATCGTTCTCCAGCAGCTTAAGGTGGGAAGCTTTGAGCTTTCTCACTCCACCATCAGCAGTGCAAAATACTCCGACCCGAGCTTTTACCTCTATGTCGTCGGAAAGCTCGCTGCATCCTGCGCGCATCTTTATCCGCATATGGAAGGTCGGATCATGTGTGAAAATGCAGGCGCCGGTGGCTGGGGTGAAGGACTCTCGACAAGAAAATATATGCTTGACAGCTCGCTCATTTGCGGTGCAAACCTCTTCACTTCCGCAGTGTTTGACCCGAAGCACAACAACAACCACATTCCACCCTTTGTTTATGACCACGGCGAGAATCCGCAGTATCCGTTTCTCCGCCCCCTTATGCAATATTTAAACCGTGTCTGTCATCTTAATTCGAGTGGTGTTCATATTGCAAATGCGCTTGTATATTATCCCGCCGAGGGCGACTGGGCAGGTGCAATAAAGCTTCCGCAGAAAATCGCGGCGGCTCTTGCGCGCGCACACATTGACTATGACTTTGCACCGTGGGATATTCTCGGAAGCGATGCTGTTACCATTAAGGAAAATGAGATATGGATAAACCGTGAAAACTTCGACTGTCTTATAATTCCTTGCTGCGAGTATCTTCCGCTTGAGCTTCTCTCGCGCTTTGACGAGCTTGCAAAGGATGTTCCGGTAATATTTGAGGACCTTCTCCCCACTGTTTCCGAAACAGGTGAGGTCTTTGAGCCGCAATATGCTCTCTGCCTTGACACAGAAGAGATTCCTTCCTATCTCAAAGAAAAAGGCATTTATGATATTGCGCTTGACGAATGCCCCGAGCTTATGCATCTGCATCTTCGTGACGGCGAGATTGACAGCTATTTATTCTTCAATCTTTCCGCATCGGATGCGATTGAAAACGAAATTAAGCTTAAAAACCGTGGCGATTATATCTTATATGATGCCTGGGAAAACAAAACCGCCTGCGGAAAAAGCGCAGACGGCAAAATAAAGCTCAGGCTTGCTCCCAAGAGCACTGTTATGCTTATATTCGGCTCTTCAATTAAGGCAAACGAAGATATTCTTCTCCCACAGATATGTGATGCTTCTTTCAAAGAAATTCCGAGTGGAACATCTGTTGAAGTAACGCTCACAAACACTCACGGAGAGGTTGTTCTTAAAAAATCGGAAGTCTCCGACAGTCTTATAAACTATGCAGAGTGCCTTCCCGATTTTGCAGGAACGATTACCTATAAATTCAAGCTCAGTTCCGATGACGCAATTCGTTTCATCGACCTCGGTACAGTCGGCGAATGTGCAGAGCTTTTTGTGAATGGTATTTCCTGCGGAAGTATTGTCACATCACCCTTTGCTTTCAGAGTTTCCGGCTTTTTGAAGAAAGGTGAAAATGAAATTGAAGTCAGAGTTGCATCAAGCTACGGCTATGCAAAGAACGATGACTTTTCAAAGTTTCTGACACTTCCCCCCATCGGAATCCTCGGCCCGATTCGCGTTGGATAGAAAAGTTTAAATAAAGTGGCACTTCTTAGTCCTTTTAAAACCACAAAAAACACTGTGCAAACAAATGTTTGCACAGTGTTTTTCACTAATTATTTTTCCAGTTGATATAATCTTCAATATCAGAATCAACAAGCTTCATACATGCACAAATTACCGCTGCATCATCAATATAACCCGCTCCCGGAATAATATCCGGAATCAAATCCACAGGAGACAACCAATATATCAAAGCACTGACAACAGCAATAATTGTTCCCACAGGAACCTCCGTATATTCTTTCTTTGCATAACTTCTGAGCATTGAAACCAAGACCGGTATATGCGACAAGCCTTCTCCTACTGCAGGTATATTTTTAAGCTTATTTTCAAGCTTTTCCAAAAACTTCTCAAAACGGTCTTTATCGTTCAAGAGTTTTTCAGCTTTAATATATCCCTTCTTTAACTCAGACAGTGCTTTTTCTTCAGAAAAAGCAATTTTTTTATCTTTCATCGCACTTTCACTTGATGAAAAGAAATAATTCTTTGTGTTTGTGTAGCAGATGTCGCAGACCATTCTGCCGAGGAGATTCATGTCGTCGGGAGCTTCGCCGTCCTCTACCCAAGTTCCGATTACGTTGCAGACGATTCGTCTGAAATATTCGTGTCTTGTGTAGCTTAAGAAGCTTCTGGAGTCAGTGAGCATTCCGATGAACTTTGAGAAAAGTGTGATGCTTGCGAGAGCCTTCATATGCTTCTCCATTCCGTCGATATGGTCATTGAGCCACCACGCGGAGCCTATCTGGATCTTGCCTGCAATTCCGTGGCCGTTAAAGCAGGTTGCAAGAGTCATAAGAGCTTCGTTGTGAGCCGGATTGAGGCTATAAAGAACTGTCTTCGGAAGCTTGTTCTCGCGCTCTAAAAGATCGAGAAGATTGATTATCGGCTGAACGATTCTCTCGTCGCTCATTGTGTCAAAGCCTGTGTCAACGCCGAGGGCATTGAACGCCGCTGTGTTGTTATCGCGAAGAACTGCGATGTGAATCTGCATAACGAGATCGTTTTCATAATATTTCTTTGCAAGGTGGAGATAGAGCGTTGAATAATAGATATCAATATCCTCAGCAGAAGGCTCAATTCCCGAAAGCTTTGCCTTGAAGACTCTGTCTGCCGCCTCATCGTCGGGCTTCTGATACTGCACCATATTGAGAGAGCAATCAACACTGCGGCAACCGCGCTTGACGAAGAAATCAAGTCTTTCATCGAGCGCCTTTTCAAGGCTCTTATAGTCCTTTATTTCATAACCGACAACACCTGCGAGCTTTTCGATGTAGCCGCAGAACTCAGGTCTCCAGATATTGAGAGCGCGTTCGGGCCGGTATGACGGAACAACCTCAACATCAAAGCTTTCATCAGCCTTTATGATATCGTGGAACTTAAGGTCATCACAGGGGTCATCGGTAGTGCCGATAATCTCGACGTTTGAACGCTTGATAAGCCCTCTTGCGCCAAACTCAGGCTGAGCAAGAAGCTCATTGCAGCGATTCCAGATATATTCCGCATTCTCGGGACAAAGAAGCTCTTCAATGCCGAAATAACGGCGAAGCTCAAGGTGTGTCCAATGGTAAAGCGGATTACCGACGCAATAGGGCATTACCTCTGCCCACTTCATAAACTTTTCCTTCGGGTCCGCATCACCCGTTATGTATTTTTCATCAACGCCGAAACCGCGCATAATGCGCCACTTATAGTGGTCGCCGCCGAGCCACACCTCGGTTATGCTGTCATAGTGTTTATCCTCGGCAATCTCCTGCGGACTCAAGTGGCAATGATAGTCAATTATCGGGGTTTTTTCTGCGATTTCGTGATAGAGCTTTTTTGCAGTCTCTGTCTTCAAGAGAAAATCGCTGTCCATAAACTTTTTCATCAGATATACTCTCCTATATGTAAAAATAGCTCATAATTCACCTTATATATAATATCTCACAGCAAAAACATTGTCAAGCGCGATTATGTAACAGTATTGCATTTTTCCGCATAATCTATGGTGAGAACATACATTTGGAGTGATGCTTATGAGCGGCAGACGCCGCCTTTGTGATATTGCACCCGGCGAGAGGGCGCGTGTATTCAGCGTGTCGGAGAAGAGTGCGATCAGCCGACGTTTGTGTGACCTCGGTCTTATCCGCAATACCGTCGTTGAATGTATAATGAAAAGCCCGCTCGGCGACCCGACGGCATATCTTATCCGCGGCGCCGTTATTGCGTTGCGCAAAGAAGATGCCGCATTTGTTACTGTTGAGGTGATTTCTGATGGGGCTGACTAAGGAATCTGTCGGCAAGGGAGCCGCAGAGCGCAGGCTCGTTATACGGAAGAGATCGGAAAATGACCGTGTTATCGCCCTTGCAGGAAACCCTAACGTCGGAAAAAGCACGGTATTCAATGCGCTTACGGGTCTTCGTCAACACACCGGAAACTGGCCCGGAAAAACTGTGACAAACGCACAGGGCTATTGTGAAAGAAACGAAAAGGGGTATGTGCTCGTTGATATCCCCGGGACATATTCTCTCTTTCCAAGCTCTGCGGAAGAAGAGGTTGCACGCGATTTCATCTGTTCCGGAGATGCAGACGCAGTGGTTGTGGTATGTGATGCAACGTGCCTTGAGCGGAATCTCATCCTCGCTTTGCAGACAGCTGAGATTTCACCACGGGTTGTTGTATGCATAAATCTTATGGATGAAGCGCGAAAAAAAGGGATTGAAATTGACATTGACACACTGCAAGCCGAGCTTGCTCTCCCTGTAATCTCAACGGAAGCGCGGCAAGGCAAAGGTCTTGATGATATTTTGGCCACAGTTGAAAAACTCTTTGAAGACGAAAAAACGACTTCTTCTCGCAGAAAGTCCTCTCCGGAAGAGCTCGTCACAGAGGCAAGCCGCATATATAACCTCGCTGTAGTATCAGAAAGCGGCAGCTACACAAAAGGTGCACGGCGACTTGACAAATTTTTTACAAGCCGATACACAGCCTTTCCGATGATGCTACTTCTGCTTGCTGTCGTTTTCTGGATAACCATCGAAGGTGCAAACTATCCGTCTGAGCTTTTGTCACGGTTGCTTTTCAGCTTAGAACCCCCGATACATCAATTTCTTTCGTCTCTTCACATACCCGAGATTGCCGTTCGCGCACTTACAGAGGGCATATATCGCACCCTTTCCCGTGTTACCGCCGTTATGCTTCCACCGATGGCTATTTTCTTTCCGCTTTTTACGCTGCTTGAGGATCTCGGATATCTTCCGCGTGTCGCTTTTAATCTTGACTGCGTCTTCAAGAAATGCGGCGCCTGCGGAAAGCAAGGGCTTACAACCTGCATGGGCTTTGGCTGTAACGCGGCAGGTGTCGTCGGATGCAGAATAATCGATTCACCGAGAGAACGGCTTATCGCAATGCTGACAAACAGCTTTATCCCGTGTAACGGGCGTTTTCCGACTCTCATTTCAATGCTTCTGATGTTCTTCGTCGGCACATCCGGCGGCATTTTCAGATCAACGCTTTCCGCTCTGCTCCTCACACTGATCATTCTGCTCGGAATACTTATGAGCTTTGCCGCATCGAAGCTTCTGTCGCTGACGGTTCTTCGCGGTATCCCCTCCTCATTCACGCTGGAGCTTCCGCCCTACAGACGCCCGCAGATCGGCAAGGTCATCCTTCGCTCGATATTTGACAGGACGCTGTTTGTCCTCGGCAGAGCTGTCAGTGTTGCGGCTCCTGCAGGACTTGTCATATGGCTTATGGCAAACATAAATATTGCCGACACCACGCTCCTTTCCATATGCGCAGAATTTCTCGATCCTTTTGCACGCATACTCGGGCTTGACGGTGTCATCCTCATGGCGTTCATCCTTGGATTCCCGGCAAACGAAATCGTTATACCGATTGTGATTATGGCGTATACTATGGGCGGCACGCTTGTCGATATGAACAATCTCAATATGCTTTCCGCGCTTCTTATGGAAAACGGCTGGAATTGGGTGACCGCTATAAGTGTGATGCTGTTTTCACTTATGCATTGGCCCTGTTCGACAACTCTTATGACAATAAAAAAGGAATCGCAGAGCATAAAGTGGACAATTCTTGCGTTTATTCTTCCGACGGCGTTCGGAATTACAGTTTGTGCACTGTTTAATTTTATTGTAAATCTCTTTGTCTGACAGCCTTAAAATATTGACATTTAAAGGAAATTATGTTTTAATTATTCATCATGAATTTATCATAATTTCGCCAAAACAATATATCGACGAAAACTAAAGAAAGGATGTTTCAATATGAAAATAAGAGTTGCAATCGCAGGCTATGGCAACCTCGGCCGCGGAGTTGAAAGTGCCGTCAGCGCAGCACCCGATATGGAGCTTTGCGCCCTTTTCACAAGGCGCGATCCTGCTTCCATCAAAACTGTATCCGGCGTTCCCGTCTATTCAATGGAAAAAGCTTTTGAGATGACAGACGATATCGATGTTCTCGTGCTTTGCGGAGGAAGTGCAAACGATCTTCCCACACAGACACCCGAGCTTGCAAAGCATTTCAACGTTATTGACAGCTTTGACACCCATGCAAAAATCCCAGAGCATTTTGCAAACGTTGACGTTTCGGCAAAAGACTCAAAAAAGGTTGCTATCATCTCTGTCGGCTGGGACCCGGGAATGTTCTCGCTCAACCGTCTCTACGGGCAGGCAATTCTCCCCTGCGGAAATGATTACACCTTCTGGGGCAAGGGCGTAAGCCAGGGACACTCTGACGCCATACGCAGAATTGAAGGAGTGCTTGATGCACGCCAGTATACAATCCCCGTTGAAGCTGCGCTCGAAAGCGTCAGAGCAGGTAAAAACCCGGAGCTTACAACAAGAGAAAAGCACACACGCGAATGCTTTGTTGTCGCAGAAGAAGGCGCAGATCTCTCGAAAATAGAAAGCGAAATTGTCAATATGCCAAACTATTTCGCCGATTATGACACAACCGTTCACTTTATATCCCAAGAGGAGCTCAACCGCGACCACGCAGGTATACCTCACGGCGGCAGAGTTTTCCGCACGGGCACAACAAACGGCGGTAAAAACTCACACGTTATCGAATATAGCCTGAAGCTCGACTCTAACCCGGAATTTACCGCAAGTGTTCTCACGGCATACGCAAGAGCTGCATATCGCCTGAACAAGGAAGGCATCTGCGGTGCAAAAACCGTTCTTGATATTGCTCCTGCATATCTTCACCCCGCAAGCGGCGAGGAGCTCCGTCGCAGCCTTCTGTAAGCACTATAGCTTCTGCACATTATAGCAAATAAAAAATCTGAGGTCTTCATGTGCGAAGACCTCAGATTTTTTGTTGCAAATATCACATTTCCTATTGACAACAAACACGATATATGCTATTATTATTTTCACTCACATACAATATATTGTTATTTTATATAATTTTTGGTAAAGGAGGCTAAAAGTATATGAAAATCATAAAAAGAGACGGTTCCGAGGCTGTTTTTGATATTACAAAGATTATTGTTGCCGTTACAAAGGCAAATGAGACGGTCGAGGAAAAAGACCGCATGACCCCTGTGCAGATTCAGCGCATAGCAGAAAGCGTCGTTCTCGCCTGCGAAAAGCTCGGGCGTTCACCTGTTGTTGAAGAGGTTCAGGACCTTGTAGAAAAGCAGATTATGGCTCACGGAGCTTTTGAGGTTGCAAAAGCATATATAACCTATCGCTACACGCGCACACTCGTCCGCCAATCAAATACAACAGACGACAGAATCCTCAGCCTTATCGAATGCAATAATGAAGAGGCAAAGCAGGAAAACTCAAACAAAAACCCTGTTATCAACTCCACACAGCGCGACTATATGGCAGGCGAGGTTTCACGAGACATCACAAACAGGATTCTCCTTCCGCAGGAGATAGTCGATGCCCACAACGACGGTATCATCCACTTTCACGACACTGACTATTTTGCCCAGCATATGCACAACTGCGACCTTGTAAATCTTGAGGATATGCTGCAGAACGGCACTGTCATCACAGGCACTCTCATCGAGCGCCCCCACAGCTTCTCAACTGCTTGTAACATCGCAACACAGATTATTGCACAGGTCGCATCGAATCAATATGGCGGCCAGTCAATCTCTTTAGCGCATCTTGCGCCGTTTGTAAACGTCAGCCGCGAGAAGATAAGGCGCGATCTCCGCGAGGAAACCGCTTCAATAAACATTGAGCTTCCTGAGGATGATTTTAACAAGGTTGTCGAAAAAAGGCTGCGCGAAGAAATACGCCGCGGTGTGCAGACAATCCAATATCAGGTGGTAACGCTTCTCACAACCAACGGTCAGGCTCCGTTTGTCACTGTATTCATGTATCTCGGTGAAGCAAAGAACGAACAGGAAAAGCGCGACCTCGCACTCATCATTGAGGAAACCCTCGAGCAGCGTTATCAGGGCGTCAAGAACGAAGACGGTGTCTGGGTTACACCGGCATTCCCGAAGCTTGTATATGTCCTTGAAGAGGATAATATCCACGAGGATTCGCCATATTATTATCTCACACAGCTCTCGGCAAAGTGTACAGCGCGAAGAATGGTTCCCGACTATATCTCAGAGAAAATTATGTTCCGCGACAAGGTTGATAAGAACGGAAAAGGCAACTGCTACACCTGTATGGGCTGCCGCTCGTTCCTCACTCCTTATGTCGATCCCGAAACGAATGAACCAAAATACTACGGACGTTTCAATCAGGGCGTTGTAACGATCAACCTCGTCGATATCGCGCTCTCCTCAGGCGGAAACATTGATAAATTCTGGAAAATATTTGACGAGCGGCTTGATCTCTGCTATCGCGCTCTTATGTGCCGCCACAACCGCCTCAAGGGTACGCTCTCAGATGCAGCACCTATCCTCTGGCAATATGGAGCACTTGCGCGCCTTAAAAAAGGCGAGCCTATCGACAAGCTTCTCTATGGCGGCTATTCGACAATCTCGCTCGGCTATGCAGGCTTATATGAATGTGTAAAATATATGACAGGAAAGAGCCATACAGATCCGTCTGCAACTCCGTTTGCACTTGAGGTTATGCAATATCTGAACAAGGCAACAAAGACATGGAAGGAAAAGGAAAACATCGATTTCTCCATCTATGGCACGCCGATTGAATCCACAACCTATAAGTTTGCAAAATGCCTGCAGCGCCGTTTCGGCATTATCGAAGGTGTAACGGACAAGGGCTATATCACAAACAGCTATCACGTCCACGTCTCAGAGGAGATTGATGCTTTCGAAAAGCTCCGCTTTGAATCACAGTTCCAGACACTCTCACCCGGCGGCGCAATAAGCTATGTCGAGGTTCCGAATATGCAGCACAATCTTGACGCGGTGCTTGAGGTTATGAAATTCATCTATGACAACATAATGTATGCCGAGCTCAACACAAAGAGCGACTATTGCCAGGTCTGCGGCTGGGACGGTGAAATAGAAATCCGGGAAGCTGACGGCAAGCTTGTATGGACTTGCCCGAAATGCGGAAACACAGATCAGGACAAGATGAATGTCGCGCGCCGCACCTGCGGATATATCGGCACTCAATTCTGGAATCAGGGGCGCACTCAGGAAATCCGCGAGCGCGTGTTACATCTGTAAGCAGCTATGTATTACGGTGAAATAAAACACAATGACATCGCAAACGGCATCGGAGTCCGCGTTACTTTGTTCGTATCAGGCTGCAGAAACAACTGTAAAAACTGTTTCCAGCCCGAAACCTGGAGCTTCTCTTACGGCAAGGAATTCACAAAAGAGACAGAGGATTATATCCTTTCGCTTCTCTCGCAGACACAGATAAAGGGGCTGACGCTGCTCGGCGGTGAGCCGTTTGAACCCGAAAATCAGCGTGATTTGCTCCTATTTCTGCTGCGCGTAAGAAAAGAGCTTCCAAACAAAACAATATGGGCTTTTTCCGGTTTTACGCTCGAGGAGCTTCGAGGCGACAGCCGCGGACACACCGAGGTGACGGAAGAGCTTCTGACTCTCCTTGATGTCCTCGTCGATGGGCGGTATATCGATGAGCTCCGCGATATTTCTCTGCGCTTCCGCGGCTCGTCCAATCAGCGGCTTATTGATATGCCGGAAACGCTGAAATGCGGCAATATCGTTCTTTGGGATAAATAAATATTCAAAGATATAATTAAAAAACAGGACTGCTTCAAATGAAGCAGTCCTGTTTTTCTCAAGCAAACTGGGAATTATATAATGTGCTGTAAAAGCCGCCTTTCTCAAGCAGCTCCTCGTGTGTTCCCTGTTCCGTGATTTGCCCGTCACGCACGACCAGAATAGTATCCGCGTTTTGTATTGTCGAAAGCCTGTGGGCGATAACGAAGCAGGTTCTGCCCTTCATAAGCGCCGTCATCGCCTCCTGAATCATAATCTCTGTCCGCGAATCGACATTTGATGTCGCTTCATCAAGAATAAGCATAGGCGCCTGCGACAGAAATGCTCTTGCAATTGTTATCAGCTGGCGCTGCCCTTTTGATATATTCACACCGTCATCAGAAAGCACGGTATCATATCCGTCAGGCAGACTTTCGATATATCCGTCAATTCTTGCGGATTTCGCCGCAGAGCGAACCTCTTCCATCGTGGCATTTTCTCTGCCGTAGACGATGTTTTCAAAAATTGTCCCGTGGAAGAGCCACGTATCCTGAAGCACCATCGTATATGCTCTTCGCAGCTCCTCGCGCTTTATCTTGAGTGAAGGCACCGAATCTATGCGGATTTCACCTGAAACAGGGTCATAAAAACGCATCAGCAGATTTATAATCGTTGTTTTGCCTGCACCTGTCGGCCCGACAATTGCTATCATCTGCCCCGGATTTGCTGTGACGGAAACGTTATGCAGAATCGTCACATCCTCGCGATATCCGAAGGTTATGTCATCAAGTTCAACCTTTCCGTCAATTTCTCCGATTTCCTTTGCATCGGCGCAGTCCTCCGGCTCAGGCTTTTCGTCGAGCACGCGGAACACACGCTCTGCAGCAGAAAAGGCTGATTGAAATTCGTGCATTATATTTGAAAACTCGTTTATCGGCCCGGCAAATTTTCTCGAATACTGCACAAACTGTGCAACGCCGCCAAGTGTTATGAACAACACAGATGATGCCGCTACCAACCCATTCTCAGAGTACATATACAAAATCCCTCCGAAAATGGCTACCAAAGATATGGAAATATTATTGATCAGATTTATTGTCGGAAACAGGAGCGAAGCATTATATTCAGCGTTGTAATATGCGCTCATTGCATTGTCATTATATGTATTGAACCGACCTGATATCACATCCTGACGGCCATATGCACGTATGCTTGCCGTTCCGGACAGCATTTCCTCCGCATATCCGTTCAGCTCACCGTATCTTTTCGAACGCGCACTGAACAACGGACGTACTTTTTTTGACCTGTATCTTGTAAACAGTATAGACACAGGCACAGTCAATGCGAAAATGAGGATCATCGGCCTTGAAATTCTCCACATAAATACGATCGAACCGACAACCGTATATATGCTTGTCATAACCTGCACAAGATCGTGGGAAAGCGAGGTGTTCACCGTATCGATATCATAGGAAATTCGGCTTATGATGTCTCCTGTTGCATTCGTATCAAAATATCCGACAGGAAGCGTGTTCAGCTTTTCGAAAACCTGTTTTCTCATCGTATATACAATACACTGACTCAGATGTATCATAAGAGCGGACAGGATATATGAAAGAACGGCGGAGCCTGCATAGCAGATAATCATTCTTATGACGTTGTCCCATACTGTCGGAAAATCAACATTCAAAGATTGGCTGATTGCATCAATCGCCGCGCCAGAATAATATGGCCCCATAAGTGCGAGCTGATTTGACAGCAACGTGAGCAAAACAGCCGGTATGAACAAATACCAATACTGCAGGATATACCTGCTCAATCGCAATATGATTCCGCGATTGCTGCGTTTTGGCAAATTGCGTTTTTCAGTCAAGGAAAGCACCTCCCATCTGGGAATCACTTATCTGCTTATATTCCGGGCAGCTTTCAAGAAGCTCTTCGTGCTTGCCGCGACCGATGATTCTTCCGTCATCCAATACGAGAATCAAATCACAGTCCTTGACAGAGCTCACCCTCTGTGCCACTGTTATAACGGTTGAATCCGACATCGATTCCTTTAAAGCCAACCTCAGGCTTGCATCTGTTTTATAGTCGAGCGCCGAGGATGAATCATCAAGAATAAGTATCTCCGGCCTTGCCGCGATTGCACGCGCGATAAGCAGGCGCTGGCGCTGACCTCCGGACAGATTCGTTCCTTTTGAGGAAACAGAATGCTTGTATCCGTCAGGGATTGCTGTGATAAAATCGTGAGCCTGAGCAATCTTTGCGGCGCGGACAATATCTTCATCGGAGATATCTCTTCCGAATCGGATATTCTCCTCGATAGTATCGGCATAGATAAAATCATTCTGCAGTGCTGTTCCGAACATCGCTGCAAGCTCTTCCGTTGTGTAGGATGAAATCATTTTTCCACAAACCCTGATCTTTCCGGAATCAACATCATAGAATCTGAGCAGAAGCTTTATAAATGTTGATTTACCACTTCCTGTCGCCCCGATTATTCCAAGCGAATCTCCTCTTCTGAGCGAAAGTGTTACATTTTCAAGATTCGGTTTCTTTCCGAGATATGAAAAGGTCACATTTTCAAAAGAGATATGCTCGCTGCAATCCCCTTTTCCATCATCTGCTGCGACAGGCAGCTTGTCAGGCTCTTCGAGAACTTCGCTGATTCTTCTTGCGGATGCGGCACATTTTGTATACATGACAAACATTCTCGAGAGTGACATCAGCGCCATTGAAATCAGCGTGAAATATTGAGTAAACGCGATTACCGTTGCGGCAGATGAAGTTCCTCTCGCCACGCTGTAGGCCGCCACTGCAATTACTCCGGCTATCCCCAGATTCATAAGCAATGTCATTATCGGGTTTACCGCGTTCATAACAAAACCTGCGCGGCGCTCTTTTCTCGCCAACTCCCGATTATAGACGTCATACCTTCGGTTTTCGTAGTCATTTTTGGAAAGCGCTTTGATGACACGTATTCCCTGAACGTCTTCGCGCACAACACGGATCATATCATCTGTAGATTTCTGAACCTGTGTATACAGCGGAACACCGCGCCTTGCAATACTGAAAACCGTGATGAAAATCAGTGGCATTGCAGCAATCATAACAGTCGCAAGAATGCGGTCCATAAATAAAGTTATTCCGACACCGCCCAGAAGCAGAATAGGCGCACGCACGCCCATTCGCTGCATCATTCCGATAAAATTCTGAACGTGATATGTATCCGTCGTAATCCTTGATTCAAGGGATGCTACCGTAAACCTGTCGGTATCCCGTGCGGAAAGCCTCAGCGTTTTTGAAAACAGCTCGCGCCGCATTGCTATTGAAAAATCGGCCGTGACCCTCGCTGCCATTCTGTTTGCCGTGATATTTCCGACACTGGCGATAAGCGCACACAGAATCATCAGTATTCCATAGAAGACAACCCTTGAAATCTGCATCGTCACAATGACCTTCTCAAGAATATGTGTAAGCAGAAAAGGAATCATAAGCTCCGCAACCGTGCCTGCTGTCTTTATCGTGAAGCCTATGATAAGCTTGCCTGTATTCGGAGAAAGATATGCTAATATTCGTTTCATTCTCCGCCCTCCAGCTCTTTCATTATCAATTTCGCCCGCTCTTCCATTCTCGACAAAACGCCATAGAATATCTCGAGCTCATCTGCCGAAACCCCGACGGACATAAGCTCGTTCCATTCCTTGTTCGACTGTCTCACCCAGCCACACAGCGTTTCCATCTTTTCTGTCGGATATACAAGGTATTCCCTCTTGTCCTTTTCGTTTGATATGCGCGTTATATATCCACATTTTTCAAGGTGCGCAAGAGCCCTCGCCACTGTGCTCTTGTCAAGGCACAGCTCGCGCGCAAGCTCCTCCTGCGTCCTGCCGGGAGTATGGCATATAACCAGAACAAACGCATAGTGATTCGGGTATAAATCCTTCGCGCCGACCTTTTTTTCACGGTACATCGACTGACAACGGCTTATGTTGTTCAGCGTCTTCATTATCTTCGGCATAACCGCCCTCCAAATATAGTTGCATGCGCAACTGTTGTTTCCGCAACTATTCTAACATATGAATATGATGCTGTCAACATAAGGATATGCGCAAACTCTTTTATTGATATTTACACCACACGGTGATATAATATTTCTATAATTACAGTTATCTGTGAAAGGAAGTTTTATTTATGCGCGATTATGCAAAAGAACTCGAAGAAAGAGTTGCCTATATCAGAAATCTTATTGAGGAAAGCCACGCCTCCGGAATTGTTTTCGGAAACAGCGGTGGAAAAGACTGTGCGCTCGTTGGCATTCTCTGTAAAAAGGCGTGTGACAACACAGTCTGCCTGCAGCTGCCCTGCCATTCAAAGCAGAATTTCGGCTCCGATATAGACGATGCTCTTGCTGTTGCAAAAAAATTCAACATTGAACACCGCACGTTTGATCTCACGCCTGTGCGCGCGGCAATGCTCAGTATGATGGGCGACGAGGTCACTCTAAACAGCAACGCTCTCGTTAACCTTCCGCCAAGACTCCGCATGACAACACTCTATACTGTTGCCGCAGCAGAGAACAGGCTCGTCGCAGGAACAGGTAACAGAAGCGAGAGATATATGGGCTATTTCACAAAGCACGGTGACGGTGCCTGCGACTTCAACCCGATTTCCGATCTCACCGTCGGCGAGGTTTATGAGTTTCTGAGATATCTTGACGCACCTGCCTCCGTTATCGAAAAAGCGCCATCCGCAGGTCTCTATGAAGGTCAGACAGATGAAAAGGATATGGGAGTTACCTATGCTGAAATTGATGAATATATCTTAAACGGCACGGGAAAGCCCGAAAGCATCGAGATAATCAACCGCTATCATTCGAGAAGCGAGCACAAGCGCCGCCCGACAAATATGTTCCGCGAGGTGAACGATTGATTATGCGCCGCACATTTTATATTCTGTCGGCACTTTGCTTCATCATATCGTTTATATTTATTTTCTGTCTTATCGGCTATAAATTTACAGGCTTTCTTATTTTTGTGCTCGGCGCGTTCTTTTTATATCTGGCGCTGAGTATAGGTATAAGGAAGAGGTCTCTCAAAATCATACGCGGTATCGTTATTGCGCTTGCCGCAATCGGAATAATATTCACAACCGCGATGACAGGCGTTGTTATGAGCCGTATGAACGGTGATGCCGACATACCTTGCGACTATATAATCGTTCTCGGCGCAGGACTTGACGGCGAAACCCCGTCGCTCACGCTAGTCGACAGGCTCAGGAGATGCACTGACTATATGAACGATTTTCCCGAAAGCACAGCAATAGTAAGCGGCGGAATGGGCTCAGGAGAAACGATTACCGAAGCGCTTGCTATGGAGCGTTACCTCATCTCAAAAGGAATTTCGCCCTCGCGCATCATTAAAGAGGAAAAGGCAACCAACACAAACGAAAATCTCATATTTTCAAAAGAAATTATTGATGAAAGAAACGGTGGAAGTGTTGCAATAATATCGAGTGATTATCATATTTTTCGCGCAGGAAAGCTTGCCGAAAAGCAAGGTATTTCCGCAACTATGCTCGCAGCCCGTACAACACTTCCGATACTTCGTATAAACTATGCTGTCCGCGAGGGCTTTGCACTTGTAAAGGCAAGGCTTCTCGGGCATATTCAGGAGCTGATATAATGAACATCCACAAATCAATTGAAAGCCTTATCGGCCATACTCCGTTGCTCGAGCTTCGCAACTTTGCGCTTGAAAGAAATATTCCGGCAAGTCTTTGTGCAAAGCTTGAATATTTCAACCCTACAGGCAGCGTGAAGGACCGCGCGGCATACGGAATGATAATCGATGCCGAAAAGCGCGGACTTTTAAAGCCCGGTGCAGTTATCATCGAGCCGACAAGCGGCAACACGGGAATCGGGCTTGCGGCTGTCGGCGCAGCGCGTGGCTATCACGTCGTCCTCACTATGCCGGATACGATGAGCCATGAGAGAATAACATTGCTCGCGGCATATGGTGCAGAGCTAGTTCTGACACCCGGCGCAGAAGGGATGAGCGGTGCAATAAAGCGTGCGCAGGAGCTGCACGGGGAAATCGAAGGAAGCTTTATACCAAATCAGTTTGAAAACCCGGCAAATCCTGCAATACATGAGATTACAACTGCACAGGAAATCTGGGATGATACTGACGGAAAGGTTGATATTGTCGTTGCCGGTGTCGGCTCGGGCGGCACAGTCAGCGGCATCGGACGCGCACTCAAAGAGAAAAACCCCGACATCAGGATAATCGCTGTCGAGCCTTGCGACTCCCCTGTGCTTTCAGGCGGAACAGCCGGTGCACACAAGCTGCAGGGTATCGGCGCAGGCTTTGTTCCGAAGGCGCTCGACACTGAGATGTATGACGAGGTAATAACCGTTTCCACAGAAGAGGCCTATTCCGCAGCACGCGATGCGGCAGCTCTCGACGGTGTATTCTGCGGAATAACCTCAGGCGCCGCGTTTTATGCCGCAGAGATATGCTCAAAGCTTCCGGAAAACGAAGGAAAGCTCATTGTCGCCATCGCCCCGGATTCCGGCTCACGCTACCTATCCACTCCCGGGCTTTTTTCAGAATAAAAACAAAGGCCTCTGCCAACAATGGCAGAGGCCTTATACTGTCGAAAAAGGCTATAAAAATTAATAATCCTCGCTTATGTAATCAGGCGGAGAAAGCAAAAGCTCGGGATTTTTCACAAAATGCTTAAAGAGCTTTATAGCCGAGGCGAAATAGTATCCGTCGCAAATGCGCTCATCGAGCACAAAACGCATATTTATCACGTGCTTTGTTTTGACAGAGCCGTCGCGCTGGAGCTCGTTCAGGATTTCCTTTTTACCTATCGCCATAAACACGGAAGTTGTTCCGAATTCATAGAGATGGTGATATATCGAATTGAGGCCTATAGAACCGACGTTTGTCACATATGCCGATGAATGGAACGGACTTACCTTATTTATTATCTTCGGCATAAGCCCGACAGAATCGAGCGAACGGATCGCCCATACAACAAATCGCTTGACAAAGCCCGGAAGAAGATTCAGCAGCTTGACTATCATATCCGTGCCATTTCCCTCTGCGGCTGCAGCCTCTTCCGCTCTTACCTCAGCAAGCGCAGCGTTGAACTTTTCCGTCACATCACGCAAAGTATCTGTCGGCTCAAAATCGGGATTGAGGTTCCCCTCCTCTCCGTCTGTGCTCAGTTCTTTTTTTACAGTCAGTGAAACGCGAAGATAGCTTCTGGAATATATCTTTCCTCCGCTTACAAACCTGTTTATTCGCGGACGCTGCGCAAAGGTGCGCACGAGTGCCGCAATAAAGAAATGATACATAGAGAGCCCGGGTATATCCTTGCGATTTTCAACGATAAATTTGCGAAGCCCTGATATGTCCATCTGCTCTTCGAAGAATATCTGACTATCAAGGCGGCTTCTCATAATGTATGGAATAACACCGAAAACGGGGTCGAGATTTCTCACCTTATAGCCGTCGTATCTGTCACCGATGCGACGCTTACGTTTATTATTCTCTGCCATATTAACTTTTGTCCCCTTATTCACCCAGTTTATTTTCCTATTATAGCACAATCACTGAACTTTTTCAACCTGTTGTGTTTTCATACGCGGAGATACGCTTTTGGCCCTCTTCTTGCGGCGTGTCTTGCGCGCCTCCTCTTTCTTTGCTCTCTTTTCATAAAACACAGCAGCACCGCCACCGGCTTCATATATAATTTTTGAAACGTTGTATATTTCATTTTCCTTGCTGACTGTCATACGCGCAATATATCCGCCGTGCTCCTCACACGATGCGAGCGTTACATATCTGTCGTTGCGCTCAGCCACCCATTTGCGCGTATCCTCACATAACACTCCGCATTCCGGACACTTCACGCTTGCCGCCTCTTTGTCGCGGAATATTTCGCGGCGCGTCTTATATCCGGAATAAACCTCCGCAAGGAGTGGCTTTGACTCATCGAGAATTGCACGCAGACGGTCTGCGTGGATAAGGTCTGCTATGCCTTTTACAAGATCGAGCTTACCTGCAACGAGCGCCGTATAATACGCATCGTTGAGCGCATCATGAAGAGGAACCTCTGTCACTATCCCGAAATGCTCTGCCGCTGTTGCAAGGGCTTTTTGATTATCCCCCGAATCTGTCTGCATATTATATATCGCCTGAAGATTGAACCACGTGTCTACCCACGATGAATCCTCTCCATAGATTTCTATGTTGCGCCGCAGGATGCGGATATCATCAGGTCCCCACGTCAGAAACGCAAAATCCTCTCCGCACCATTCGCGAAACGCCGATATGGCAGCTGTGAATTCTTCGCCTTTCCGAAGATCTTCCTGATTTATACCTGTTATCTGCCGTACCTTGCGGTGAATAACCTTATAATATTTCGGGCGCACATTTATTTTCAGCTCGTCTGAAATTTTCAGCTCATCCGAAAGCTTCACGGCACCTATCTGGATTATCTCACCATACAGCTTGTTCCCGTCGCTGTCTGCAACAACATCGCGGTTACTTCTCGCCTGATTCCATTCAAGGTCAAGTATGATATACGTCATCGGATTTTTCACATCCTTTATTTATCCATAAAACACTATTTTATATTATATATGTATATCGGCATTTCTGCAAGTGTGTTTTCGACATATATTGACTTTCTCACCAAATTTTTCTATAATTCTATTATGAAAGGCGGATTTGAATATGAAAAAAAGAGTTAACTGGAAAAAGGTTATAGGCATCTTTGTCTTTGCCACCATCTTTCTTTCCATCGGCTATTCTATAGCAAACATCATTTCAGCTCCCGAGAGCACAACGGTCACAGATTCCGCAACACATTTGCGAAGCGATTATGTGCTCATGCTGATCCAATGCTGTCTCGGGCTTCTCGTTATCGGGCTGCCATCCGCACTTGAGCGCAAATGGTCTTTTGAGCTTCCTAACTATATGAGCATCCTTTATTTTATCTTTCTTTATTGCGCCATATACCTCGGTGAAGTAAGAAATTTTTATTATCTCGTTCCTCATTGGGACACGATCCTTCACGCTTTTTCCGGCGCAATGCTCGGCGCGCTCGGTTTTACGCTTGTGCGTATCCTCAATGATTCAGACAAGGTAAAGGTCGCCCTGAGCCCGAGCTTCATCTGCCTTTTCGCCTTCTGCTTCGCGCTTGCAGTCGGCGCCATATGGGAGATATATGAATTTACGGGTGATGCTCTCTTCGGGCTCAATATGCAGAAGTTCCGTCTTTCCGACGGCACTGAGCTTATCGGTCATTCCGCGCTGAGCGACACGATGAAGGATATTATAATAGACGCCATCGGTGCATTTATCGTCACGTTCATCGGCTATCTGTCCCTGCTTGCCAAAATGAAATATAAAAACAAACACGGCGACAAGGATTCAGACGAATAAACTTTTCAAGACACGGAGGTTCCAACAGATATGAGCAGCTACACTTCGCTTGCAGAATGCTATGATGAATTCACGCAGGATGTAAGATATTCCCGATGGGCAGATTATCTCACAATGCTTTTTGAAAAATTCGGCGATGGAAACGGAAACCGTGAGATCCTCGATCTCGCCTGCGGCACAGGCTCGCTTTCTATAATACTTGCAGAGCGCGGATATGAGGTCATCGGCACAGACGCTTCAGAGGATATGCTCTCCGAAGCTCAGGCAAAGGCGTGGTCAACGAGCAGCACTCCTCCAATGTTTCTTCACCAGCGTATGGAAGAGCTTGATCTCTATGGCACAGTTGATGCCGCGGTCTGCTGTCTCGACAGCCTGAATTATCTGACATATCCTGATTTGCTGAAGCTCGCCTTTGCAAGGCTGCGCTATTTTGTGCGCCCCGGTGGGCTGTTTATTTTCGATGTCAACACCGATGCAAAGTTTAAGGCATTAAACGGACAGACCTATCTGCGCGAGAGTGAGGATTTTTTCTGCGCGTGGACAGCGGAATATGACGAAAAGGAACGTCTCTGCAGCTTTTACTATGATATATTCAAATATGCCGAGGATGAGCTCTGGGAAAGAAGCTTTGAGGAGCATACAGAGCGTGCACATTCGGGAGAAGAGATAGAAGCCGCACTGAACGCTGCTGATTTTGAGCTCGAAGCAATTTTCGGCGAGCTCTCAGAAGACATACCGAAGCAGGACGAGCATCGCATATTCTATGTTGCGCGCCGCCGATAAATCCATTTATGAAGAAAACAGCCCGTTGCTGAAGCTCAGCAACGGGCTGTTTTTTTGTTTTCTGACAGGGTATCTGCTTTATACACAATATGCAAAGAATACTTCTTAACACTTCTATTTTATATATTCTCGAAAATCCGCACGGGAGCCGGAAAATACATTGAGGTCAATATGCTTTTCCTCGCCATAATAGCCGGGAAGCTCACCTGTGTGGCTGTATTGCCAGAATCGCCACTCGCGCCCGTCAGGAAGAGCAGGCTGCTTCACGAGGTCGCATATCCACAGATCACATTCTTTATATTCCCCGGATATATATAGGGAATATGCGCGGCGGTTTGTATAGATAATCGGCATTTTTCCATATTCGTCATAAAGCTTTAGCACGAGCGAATCGAGAATCGCCCTCACCTCTGATGCAGGTGGCGGATTTTCATTATATTCGCCATAAAGCTCAACATCAATAACCGGTGGCAGGTCTATATCGTCTGCCGAAACGACAGCGATGAAATTTTCCGCCTGGCTTCTTCCGTCGCTTTCAAAGCTCATAAAATGATATGCACCCGCGGCGATATCCGTTTCCTTTATGTTTGCGATATTGTCACTGAAGGTGCGGTCACGATAGCGGCTGCCCTCAGTCGCCTTGATGAACGCAAAGGCGATATCATTATCCTCAAGCTCTGTCCAATCGATATTCCCCTGATAAGATGATACGTCAACGCCGCGCACAGGAAATTCCTCCCGTGCACGACGGCTTGTATATATAGTTATGCTCAGAATCGCAAGTGCCAGAAACAGCATCACAATTATAATCCTGAGCGCAAATCTGTTCTTTCTCATTCTCCGATTATCTTGATGAGCGCGTGTTTCTGACGTTTTCCGTCAAACTCATAATAGAAAATCTGCTCCCACGTGCCGAAATCGAGCCTTCCGTCCGTTATCGCAACAACAACCTCACGCCCCATAACCGTGCGTTTCAGATGTGCATCGCCATTGTCCTCAAATCCGTTGTGACGATATCTGCTATAGGGCTTTTCGGGTGCAAGCCCCTCGAGCCACACCTCAAAATCGTGGTGAAGTCCGCTCTCATCATCGTTTATAAAAACGCTTGCGGTTATGTTCATCGCATTGACGAGCACAAGCCCCTCCTTCACACCTGATTCGCGGACGGCAGCCTCAACCTGCGGCGTTATATTCACAAGGCCGCGGCGCGCCGGGATATTGAAAAACAATTCTTTTCTGTATGACTTCATTTTGATTACACCTCACTGATGAATTTGTCAAACGCGGCATACCCCTTCTCGTCACGCGAGAACACGCCTGCGCATTTTAAGCATTCTGCAAAAACTTTTCCAATCTCGCGTTTGAAGAAATCCTCAAAGCTTTCGCCATCCTGCCTGCTGTCTTTTATTTTTGCATACCATTCGGCATGCTTTTTTATATCCTCACATTCCGAAAAATCACGGCCGCTCTCAGCATATTCGCACATAAGAGAAATTTCCTTTTTGAGCCTTGACGGAAGAACCGCAAGCCCCATAACCTCAATCAGCCCGATATTTTCGCGTTTGATATGGTGAAGCTCTCCGTGTGGATGATAGAGCCCCAG
Organism: Oscillospiraceae bacterium; assembly: GCA_017439555.1. GTDB lineage: Bacteria > Bacillota > Clostridia > Oscillospirales > JAAYXM01 > SIG480. Next base: position 81,313 of record JAFSIZ010000062.1, read on the forward strand.
CGGATGCTCCTCTGTAGTTATGTTGTTGCGCAGCACAAGGTCGAGCTCATAAGCTTCTCCGCGGCGGCGCGCAATCGGCGTTATCGTGTTGTGCGGAACGTCGCCTGTATATGCAAAAATATAAGCACTCTCGTCTGTGTATCCGCGCCACACATCAAGTATTTTCGACGCGAGAGCACACAACCTCTCTTTGTCGCAGGAGGTAAGGCGTATGACAGACATCGGCCATTTCACCCTCCCGACAGAAACATCCTGAAAGCCCGGAATTTCATATGTCTTCTCCACCTCGGCGCGCTCCATTGCGAAGGTATATCTGCCTCCCTGAAAATGTTCGTGTGAAAGAATCGAGCCGCCGACTATTGGAAGATCTGCATTTGAGCCTATAAAATAGTGTGGGAATACATCGAGAAATGAAAGCAGCTTCGGGAATACCTCACTGTCAATCTTCATCGGCACGTGAGAGCGGTTGAATGCAATACAATGCTCATTGTAATATACATATGGCGAATACTGAAAGCCCCAGAACTCACCGTTTATCTCTATCGGCACCACGCGATGATTCTGTCGCGCAGGAAAATCTGCGCGGCCTGCATATCCTTCACTCTCGGCACACAGCGCGCAGAGCGGATATCCCGATTTCGGTGCGCTCTTTGCCTTTGCGATTGCGCGAGGGTCCTTCTCCGGCTTTGCAAGATTGATTGTTATATCAAGCGTGCCGTATTCCGTCTCAGCTTCCCATTTCATATCACGTGCGATACGGTAGCGTCGGATATAATCTGTATCCTGCGAGAAATTGTAATACCAATCGGTCGCACATTCGGGGCTTTCAAGATATAGCTCACAGAATTTTGAAATAACCTCACCCGGACGCGGCGTAAGCTCGCCCATAATGCGAGTGTCAAAAAGGTCAAAATCCGTCTGCGTGCGCTCGATTATTCCCTTCTCTGCCGCATATTCACAGAGCGAGGTAAGGATTTCCTCAAGGCTCTTTTCCGGGATGTCTTCGTTTTCAAAGCTGTCTGCCTTCAAAATATCAATCAATCTGTTCCGCACATATATCTCATCAAGGGGCGAGATAAGCTCACGCTCCTCCGCATATGCGATAAGTGCGTTTATATCTGAAAATACACTCATTTTTTATAACCTTCCGGATGTGATTTATGCCAGTTCCAGGCAGAGCCGACGATTTCGTCAAGCTCTGCGTGCTTTGGTCTCCAGCCGAGAATTTCTTTTGCTTTTTCACTCGATGCGATAAGCCGCGCCGGATCTCCAGCGCGTCGAGGCGAGACAATCTCGGGTATAGGATGCCCTGTCACGCGGCGCGCACTGTCGATGACCTCTCGCACTGTAAAGCCGACTCCGTTGCCAAGATTGAATATATCGCTTTTTCCGCCGTTTCGCAGATATTCAACAGCGAGAATATGTGCATCGGCAAGATCTGTGACGTGGATATAATCCCTGACGCAAGTGCCATCCTTTGTGTCATAGTCATCACCAAAGACATATATCGCCTCCCGTTTCCCGTTCGGGACCTGCAAAATAAGCGGAATGAGATGTGACTCAGGATTATGCGCCTCGCCGAAATTGCCGCTTTCATCAGCTCCGCAGGCGTTGAAATAGCGCAGTGACACAAAGCGTATGCCATGGGCAAGCCCTGTCCACCCAAACATTTTTTCCATCGCGAGCTTCGTTTCGCCATATGGATTTGTCGGGCAGGTCCTGTCGTCCTCCTGAATCGGAATACGCTCCGGCTCTCCATAGGTTGCGGCAGTAGACGAGAACACGATTTTGTCTATATCCGCTTCGACCATAACCTCAAGCAGCGTTATTGCGCCGCCAACGTTATTGTTATAGTATTTGAGCGGATTGGTAACGCTCTCGCCGACAAGCGAGCAGGCCGCAAAATGGATTACGGCATCAAAGCCTTTTCCGACAAGCGCGCCACGCAGGAACTCTTTATCGCGTATATCGCCTTTTAAAAACTCAGCTCCTTTATGAACTGCGGCGAGATATCCCGTCTGCAGGTTATCTATAACCGCAACCTCGTGGCCGCGCTCACAAAGCTCCTTGACTGTGTGTGAGCCGATATAACCGGCGCCACCGAGAACTGCTATTCTCATTTTAAAACCTCCTATCCGAGCCTCACACCGCCGACAGCGCGGATTGTGAGCACCTTGCACATATCTTTTCCTATCATCCTGTCAATTCCCAGACAAAACCGCTCTGTCATCTCGCACGGAACAAACGCTTCGAGCGTGCCGCCAAAGCCGCCGCCCTGAATCCTCACAGCACCGCGACCGCCAAGCAGCTCTTCGCACACAGCAAGAGCATATGCCATTGCCTGATTCTCCACATCCCCTGCAACATAGATATTCTGCAAATATTTAAACGATGAATCGCCGGAGGCTGAAATCAGCTTCAGAAAACCTTCAAAGTCGCCTCGGCGCAAACAAGCCGCCTCTTCTGCCGCACACCTGCTGTCGCGGAAGAAATGGACAGCACGCAGAACCGCGCGGTCGCCGACCTTTGCTCTTATATCGGCAATATTTTCATAAAACTCAGCTTCATCCACCTCGCCGAGCACCTCTTTGTCAAGGCAAGCAGCGACACTTTTCATCTCTCCCGGAATACTTGCATATTCATCCGTCAGATCGGCGTGGTCAGCACCTGCATCAATTATAACGAGATCATAGCCATATTCCGCGATATCACATTCAATCTTTTCTATCGCCGCTTTCTCAGGCAGAAAATCTATCGCGACGATGCCGCCCACAGAGGATGCCATCTGATCCATAAGCCCACTCGGCTTACCAAAATGGACAGTCTCTGCATACTGACCAATCTCCGCAATCTCCTCTGCAGAAAAACCGCTTTCAAACATATCCGAAAGCGCAGTGCCGACAAGCACCTCAAACGCCGCAGAGCTTGAAAGCCCCGAGCCGCGAAGCACATCCGACACAACATACATATCGGCGCCGGAAATCGCTTTTCCGCGGCGCACCATCCCATCTGCCACACCTCGAACAAGCGAAGCTGTTGTGTTTTTTTCGCTCTCACGCGGCGCGAGATCGGTTATATCAATCTCTATCTGCGGATAGCCTTCGCTCTTAACGCGCAAAAAGCTGCTTTCGTTTTTTGCAACAGCCGCACGCATATCAAGGCTGACACTCGCCGCAAGCACGCTCCCACGCTGATGATCTGTGTGGTTTCCGCCAAGCTCGACGCGCCCGGGCGCACTGTATATGCGAACGTCACTGCGCTCGCCGAAGGTTTTGTGAAATTTATCTCTCAGCTCTTTCATAAGTTTTCACCGCCGTGTATATTTGTCTATTGTATTCTACAACATTTCCGAAATTTTATGAATAGCAAAAAGGCACCTGTTTATGTCATTTTGTCACTAAAGCAAATTCATATAGCTCTCCGCGTCATACCATTTCACTGTAAAGCCTGCTCCCTTTGCACAGAAAACGGAGTCCGGTGTGTTTTCAAGATCGCGCTCAGGCTCATAGCCGAGCTCCTCAACAATTTTTTCCTGTTCGCGGCACGGCTCATAACCATCAAACCGCAGCGCAAGGCTCGCTTTGCCGCCGCTTTGCGAAATAAGCTCCTCTGCATATTCACTGAGAAATCTTGCCGGTGCTCTGCCGCAGGTAACTGCAACGCCACCCGAAATCTCAGGCGGAACAAAGCTTCCTCCCATTTTCTGCACATCTGACATAATTTTGCCCGACATCGCAATATCGCTTCGCGCCGTAAACGCAAAATACGGCTCAAGCAAAATATTTTTCGCGCGCATCAGCCCCTGTCTTATGGCGCGATAGGTCGATTCACGGAGATCTCCACCCTCAGTGTGTTTTTCGTGAATCGCGCCTCTGACGAGCGAATATTCAACATCTGTCAATTCGCCGCCGACAAGCACACCTTTATGCGCCTTTTCAAAAATATGAGTGCGGATAAGGCGCTGTGCATCAAGCGCAAGAACGTCTCCGCTGCATTCGCTCTTATATGATATGCCGCTGTTGCGAGGACGCGGACTTATCCTTATATGCACCTCCGCATAATGGCGCAATGGCTCAAAATGCCCGTAGCCCACAACAGCCTCGGCAATCGTTTCGCGATATACAACACGCGGCGTGTCAAAGGATATTTCCGAGCCGAAGCGGCGGCGGAATTCATAGGCGATGACCTGAAGGCTTATTTTGCCCATAACGCTTATATCTATTTCGTCAATGCTCTCAGTATAGCGAACAGACAGCGTGTTTTCCTCGTCTTCCAGAATCTTCAGCTTTTCAAGCACTTCACGTGTCGGAAGTGTTTTATCGTGGATAACGCGTGCCGAAAATATCGGAACGGTTTCAAAGCTTTTCCTTGAAAAACAATCTCCGACAGCATCACCTGCACGCACATCGGAAAGCCCGAGAAAGGCACATACCTCTCCGCTCCGGGCCTCGGATACCGGAACGAATTTTCCGCCCTGTGGGATGCGTATTTCATCCACCTTGCGCTCGCCATACGGCGTTATGACACTGTCCTTTACCTTTATTCTTCCTGAATTTATCTTTAAATACACATATCTTGAATTCCCATCACGGCGAACCTTATAACATATTGCCGAAAGCTTTTCATCGCATTCCTTCTCGCTCATAAGCGAAAGCAGCGCAGGGATGAGCGTGTCGATGTTTTCATCCCTCAGAGCCGAGCCGCGGAAGGTCGGGAACACCTCGCCGCGCTTTATTAGATTTCTCACCTTATCCGAGATTTCTATCTTTCCGTTTTCAATATATTCATCCAGAAGCGATTCCTCGCGCTCTGCAAGCTTTTCCGAAAAATCCTTTGAAAAGTCGATTGCATTTTCCGAAAGCCGCGCGCATATATCGTCAAACGCACCATCTGCATCAGCTGTTGCGGCATCGGTCTTATTTATGAATATAAAGGTCGGCACATCATATGAACGCAGAAGACGCCACACCGTTTCCGTGTGACTCTGAACACCGTCTATCGCGCTGACAACAAGCAGAGCATAGTCCATCGCAGATATCGCACGCTCGGTCTCAGCCGAGAAGTCAGCGTGACCGGGAGTGTCTATAAGTGTTATCGTGTGCTCTCCGACGTTTATACGCGCGGCATCGGAAAATACCGTTATTCCCCTCTCGCGCTCTATGTCGCTGTGATCCATATGCGCCGAGCCGTCGTCAACGCGCCCGACAGTACGGATCGTGTTTGTATGATACAGAATACGCTCTGAAAGCGTTGTTTTGCCTGCGTCAACATGAGCAAGTATACCAAGCGTCTGCCGCATTTTTCTCACCTCTGATTCTTCTATATTGTATCATAACGTCAATATATGCGCAATAAAAAATGATACGCAGGCAGCCAAAAGCGCAGTTAACCTTCTTAATCACAGCTCCGGAAAGCAAAAAAACATGAAATTGTGTCATCATTCTCCGGCACCACACTTTTGTTTACCGAAAACTTTTTATCGTTTTTCGATAATTTTTTATTGACAAACGCAAAACAATGTTATACAATGAGCTTACAGAAACAATATGGAGGTCAACCGTTATGAAAGAAAACACTCTGGTACATAAGCTGACAAAAATCCTGCTCGATATTCTCATCGTCGTCGGCGCAGTCTGCACACTGGGAAGCTATTGGCTCGCCCGCACACTGCAGATGCTCGGAGAGCATGGCGCATCCGTCATCATCCCCTTCGCGCTTATGCTTCTGATTTCAGGCTCACTTGCCGTCTTTATTCTCGTTCTGCTCCGTAGGATGTTCAAAACGCTCCTCAATGACGATCCCTTTGTCGAAGAGAACATCTCCTCGCTTCGCAAAATCGCAGTTGCATCTGCAATCATCTCTTTGATATATTTTCTCAAATGCTTTTTCGTCTTTACTTTCATGACCCTTGCGGTCACCGTAACCTTCTGCATCGCGGCGCTTTTCTGCCTCACGCTGAAGGATGTTTTCAAACGCGCATATATCCTGCGCCGAGATAACGATCTCACGATATAGGAGGACTTTGCGATATGCCTATTATAATCAACCTCGATGTCGTTATGGCAAAGCGCAAGATCGGTCTCATTGAGCTTGCAGAAAAAGTCGGGATAACACCTGCGAATCTCTCTATTCTCAAAAACAACAAAGCGCGCGCAATCCGTTTTTCGACACTTGAAGAGCTTTGCCGCGCTCTTGAATGTCAGCCGTCTGATATACTTGAATTTGTGGAGGATTAGCTATGGAGCTTTCAAGACAGAAAAAAATTCTTTTTTGCCTGCATCTCATCGTTACTCTTTTTTCATTCTTCCTTCTCGTTTCGGATTCGTGGTATGGGCTCGGCCTTCTGCTTTTCGGAATGATTGAATTTCTCTTTTCAATCGTTCTGTGCAAAAGCAAAAAATGGGCACTTATCCTATCGGGCTCTGTCCTCGTTCTCTGCGCAACTTCGTTTTACCGCGATAATCCGTTTCGATATGTGAATTATCTTGCGTTTATAATTCTTCTTTCAGCTCAGACCGTGTTGTCTATAAGCGATGCGGATGGTTTTAAAATATCCTCGCTTTTAAAATCTCTCTTTGCTCCGTTTTTTCATATAGCCGTTCCGTTCTGTTGGGTGGGCAAAGCTGTTAAAAACAAAAATTCGTATCTTGGCAAAGGATTCATTACAGCTGTGATAACGCTTATTGTTCTCGCCATCGTTCTTGTTCTTCTTTCAAATGCAGATATGGTATTTTCAAAGGGCGTGGATGCTCTGTTTTCGGATTTCTTTAATATTTTCCGCGCAGAAGGAATTTTCCGATTATACCTTTCAGCATTTATAACAATTTATATTTTCGGCGCTTTCTATGCCACAAACCACATTCCTTCAGCAGCTGTCGCCATCCGCAAGGAGCCCGGATTTCTTTTGAGCTTCTCCCCATCCTTTCTCCTGTTTTCGCTTATCGCTGTATATTGCATCTTCTGCGCGATCCAGATCAAATATCTTTTTCTCGGTGCCGCCCTTCCTGTTGGAATAACCCACGCAGAATATGCACGCAAAGGCTTTTTTGAGCTTCTTGTCGTAAGCGCAATCAATCTCGCAGTTGTCCTTTCATCGTTTGCAATAGCCGGAAAGCGCGAGAAGGGCAAAAAGCTTATCCTCTCGCTTTGTCTCACCCTTCTCTCCATCACGGTTTTTCTCCTTTTCTGCTCGTTCTGGAGAATGTATCTCTATTACCTCGCAGCAGGTCTGACAAGGCTGCGTACCCTCGTTTTCATATTCCTCATATTTGAATTCATCGGCCTTATTATAACCTTCTTCTATCTGTCAAAACCGAAATTCAATATTATTTATATCTATTTCATGCTTATGCTTTCCTTCTGGCTGACAGTCAACATTGTCAGCATCGACAGAATTGTCGCAAAAAATCAGGTTGATCTTTATCTCGATGGCAAGCAAGGAGACATAATGTATGTCACAACGTTGTCATCCGATGCCGCACCCGAAATAAAGCGGCTGGTTGATTCCGGAAGGAATGAATATGTAAATACAACAAACAATTATTTCCGCAATGTCAACGCCTGCCCGTCCTGGCAACAATTCAATATTGCAGAGTATAAAGCATTCAAAATCAAAGAAGAAGCCGGTCTGTAAATTCAATATTAAAACCCACACCGCTGTAAGGATGAAGATTCACCCTCACAGCGGTGTTTTTTGTGTATGAAAACCCGATTTGTAAACACTTTTGTTTGAAGAAGACTTGAAGTTACATTAAAATATAACTACAAAATACATAACGGAGGAAATTTTAAAATGTCTGAGCTTGCAATTTTCGGCGGAGAGCCGGCAGTAACATATGTCGGAACGGGAAAGAACGACGGAAGCGATATGTTCAAATGGCCTGTAGTTACAGATGAGGATCGCGCGGCGGTGCTTGATGTTATCAACAAGGGCGCAATGAGCGGAACGGATATCACGCGTGAGTTTGAGCGTGAGTTCTGCGAATGGATGGGTGCCAAATACGCACTCGGCACAAATAACGGAACGGCGGCGCTTCACGCGGCAATGTTTGCCTGCGGTCTCGGGCGCGGCGATGAAATCATCTGCCCGAGCATAACCTTCTGGGCAAGCTGTACAAGCGCATATTCGCTCGGTGCAACAGTTGTTTTTGCAGATGTTGATCCTGAAACACTTTGCCTTGACCCGAAAAAACTCGAAGAAAAGATAACGGATAAAACAAAGGCTATTATGGTTGTTCACTATTGCGCGCATCCGGCAGATATGGACGCAATTATGGCAATTGCAAAAAAGCACAATCTCAAGGTAATTGAGGATGTGTCTCATGCACAGGGCGGTAAATATAAGGGCAAAATGCTCGGCACAATCGGTGATATCGGCGCAGCATCGCTTATGTCAGGAAAATCCTTTGCGATAGGTGAAGCCGGAATGCTCTGGACCGATAATCAGGAGATATACGAGCGTGCGGTTGCATTCGGCTCATACGAGCGCTTCTATACATATGAGATGCAGTCCGAGGAGTTAAAGAAATACGCAGGCGCTCCGCTTGGCGGATTTAAACACAGAATGCATCAGGTCAGCGCCGCAATGGGCAGAGTTCAGCTCAGACACTATGATGACCGCTGTGCAGAGATAAACAAGGCAGTAAAATACTTTGAAGCAGGAATTAAAGATATCCCGGGAATCAGGCTTGTCCACGTAGACGAGAGCGACGGCTCAACCATGGCAGGATGGTATGTTCCGGTAATCAGGTATAACCCCGATGAGCTCGGCGGTCTTTCTATCACCCGTTTCTGCGAGGCAATGCGTGCAGAGGGAGTTTCAGTAAATCCCGGTGTAAACCGTCCGCTTCACACCCATCCGGTTCACACAATGGCAGACGTATACCACGACGGCAAGCCGACCTATCGCGCGTTTTCCGACAGGGATATCCGCGAGGGCGATAAGGATTTGTCTGTATCCTCAATCATCAACGAGCAGGCATTCTTCCTGCCGTGGTTCAAGCACTACAGACCTGAGATAATCGACCAGTATATTGCTGCATTTAAAAAGGTTGTTGAAAACCATAAGGAGCTTCTTGAGGGCGACAAGGGAAACCAGGGAACTCTCGGCGGATGGTTCAGATTCAACCACGCTAAAAAATCATAACACAAACGGAGAAGCTTTAATATGAACAAGGCGATAATGCATATAAATTATGCGGAAACGGCTCATTGCCTTATCGGGAATAAGACGATTGATGATATTTGCAGGATGGCGGCGGAAATCGGCTTTGACGGCATAGAATTTCGTGGCAATCCTCCGAAGGAGCTTGAGCCTCTCGGCTTTCGTGAGTATGCTGAAGAAATTGCAAAGGCAAGAAAAAAATACGGTCTTTCGGAAATTCTTTTCGGTATACATATGTACAAGTGCTCGGACAGCGATAAGGAAGCGCGCGAAAAAGATATTGCTGATGCAATAGAAAAGGCGCATCTTGCGAGCGAAATCTGCGGAACCACGGTTTGCAATACCGTTGCTTCCACCCTCAGGTCGAGCATTCCGTCTGCACCGCCGCGCGGATATGAGTTTCACGGCAGTGCAGTTGCAACGGAAGAGGAGTGGAAGCTTACAGTTGAGGCATATCAGAGGCTTGCCTGTGAAGCTGAAAAGCTTGGCATGAAATTCGGTTTTGAAACGCATCCGCTTCATATTCACGATACACCGGAACAGACGATGAAGCTTGTCAACCTTATAGACAGCCCGGCAATAGGCGTTAATATGGACTTTGGCAACACCGTTTATTTCAGGGAGCATCCGAGCGTTGAAGAGGCAATTGATTTATATGGCGATAAACTGTTTTACACGCATCTGAAAAACTCTTCGGCAATCCCCGGGACGGGAAATCGCATTGGAACACCTCTTTCCGACGGTGAGATCAACCACCGTTTATACCTTGCAAAGCTGCGCGAAGTCGGCTTTAGTGGGCCGATAGGAATTGAAGCACCGCGCGCAGGTGACAGAAGATATTTTGCAGAGCAGGATTTTGCTTATTTCAAGTCCGTTTACAGCTCAATTTACAGCATCTGAAAATCAAAGGGATTTGTGCAACACTCTGCTGCACAAATCCCTTATTTTTTATCCTCATTTTCTTCGACGAGCCACTCCCAACGTCGTTTATACATCTGGTGTCGCTCCATAATTCCGGGAGAATGTTCCTCAAAATAAGTGCGGAAGCGCATAGGAGACATCCCGAAATACTTTGTGAATGTGCGGACAAGATTCGTCTTATTATAAAGCCCGGTCTTTGCCGCAATCTCATTTAGTGAGATTTCCTGCGTTAAAAGCATCGGTATGGTACGCCCGAGCCGTACGGACGTCAGAAACTGAACAAAGGTCATACCTGTTATAGCCTTGAACTGCTTTGTAAACACACTTCTCGACATTGTTGTAAGAGGAATAACATTATCAATGGTAAGTTTTTCGTGAAAGTGTGTTTCAACATATTTAACTGCGTTTTCTATACACAGCATGGCTTCTTTTTTAAAAACCGGAATCGGCTCCTGCGGTGATGAAGAAGCAACCATGCGAAAAAACTCTGCAAGGTACTCTGCGATGCGGTCAAACGACATGCTTTCACGGCGTTCGAATTCTGTTGTTATTGCACGTATAATCCGTTTTGCCTCTGCGCGGTTTTCATCGGTAAATTCTATGAATTCGGGGATTGTCCTCTCCTCAAAGCGAAGCGTGTTGTTGTAATGAAAAAAACGGTAGCCCCGTTCTGTCAGAAAAGAATCCTTAAAGCGGATGTGAACGACGATAGGCGTGTCCTCCGAACACCTTGTATCAAAAGAATGAAGTGTATACGGTCCAATGATAGAGCAAGAATAAGGTGGGAATGAATATTCCGTATCCCGTATTTTTCCGGTGGCATTCCCGGCTAAAACGAAAGCGATATGGGTGTATGTGTGAATGTGCAAATCGTTTTCCAGTGAACGGAAACACAGAGTGGAAATGCTTATCGGAAGCTTTTCCAGCACGATTGTAGTTTCTATGTTATGAAGATTTCCCACTGCACCACATCCTCTCTGCTCTCTTTTTTATAAATATAGCATATGAAAAAAAGAATGTCAAAGAGTTGCAAATATCCCCGGCAAAAACAAGCCGATTTGTAAACGCTTTTGTTGGAAATGGAGCGCACCTATAAGTTAAAATATACAATATAATGATAAAACCAAAAGGGATATCCCTTTTGCAGTGTGATGTCACACTGCAAACAACATTAAATGCACAACAAACGTTGTGGATGCAAAGAAATATTTGATAGGAGAAAGATAATGAAAAGTGATATGGTTCCGTTTCGCATAGCGGGTAATCTGTATTTCGTAGGATGCAGGAAGGCATCATCGCATCTTCTTGATACGGGAGAGGGATTGATTCTGCTCGATACGGGTTATGAGGAAAATGCGGAAATGATTGTGAATTCAATGTCGGAACTCGGCTTTGATATCCGCGATGTCAGATACATAATTCATTCTCACGGGCATTATGACCATACCTTTGCAACGGCAAAGCTTGTGAAGCTTTCCGGTGCAAAAACGTTTTTGAATTTCAGAGATATCCGTTACCTTGAAGGGCGCTTCACTCCCGATTTCGATATCAAAGACGGTGATGTTATAAAGCTCGGAAACACGGAAATTCTTTGCCTTGAAACTCCGGGGCATACCGAAGGCACGGTATCCTTCTTCTTTAATCTTGAAGA
>JAFSIZ010000063.1 GCA_017439555.1 Oscillospiraceae bacterium
CCCTGTGCTGTCTCCGGGCGGAGATAGAGCTCGTTCTTTGCATCCTCGGTAACGCCCTGGAAGGTCTTGAACATAAGGTTGAACTTGCGGATATCTGTGAAGTTGCACTTTCCGCAATCCGGGCAGCAGATGTTGTTGTCGGCAATATATTTTGCCATCTCATCAAAGCTCCAGCCTGCCGGGTTTACGCCTGTATCCTCGATGAGCTTGTCTGCACGGTGACGTGTCTTACATTCCTTACAGTCCATAAGCGGATCGGAGAAGCCGCCGACGTGGCCGGAAGCAACCCATACCTGCGGATTCATAAGAATCGCGCTGTCGAGACCGACGTTATAGGGAGATTCCTGAACAAACTTTTTCCACCATGCGCGCTTTACGTTGTTCTTGAACTCAACGCCGAGCGGACCATAGTCCCAAGTGTTTGCAAGACCGCCATAGATTTCGCTTCCGCTGTATACAAAGCCACGGCCCTTACACAGTGAAACGATTTTTTCCATTGTCTTTTCGCTGTTTTTCATATAGCACCTGTCCTTCGAACATATATTTTTATAAAATCTAAGTAATTATATCACAAGTTTTGACATTATACAAGAGTGAAAAGGGGGGATTTTGCGTTTTTTCGCGCAAATACTCACTCTGCGTCCTCGTCCAGAGCCTCAATATAAAACGTTACCGGGCGGAAACCGTCAGCACAGGAAATCATTGCTGTTTTCTTATCCTTCATCCAGCCGTCAAAAAAGTCTCCGCCGCCGTGGGCGAGTACGCGAACATACGGTGAAATACTCTCCCACGCGCTGTCGCAAAAGCCCTCAGGCTGTTTCCAGCCGTTTGCGATAAAAACTCTTCCCTCATACATATCACACTCATGTTCAAGCGGATTTTCATATTTCTCAATCAGGTCCGGGTATCTCGTCATCTTCATAACGGTTATCTTGCATTTTTTCATATGTATTCTCCTTTTCAATCACTGTTTCTGTTTTTTGTTCTCAAATCTTTATATTGAGGCATTGCGCCTTATGAAAGCTGGTATGCAATTCTCGGAGAACCGTCATCTATGTAAATTATTCCGCAGCGCTCAAAGCCGAGCTTATCAAGAACGTGTTGCATTGTTTTATTGTTTTCGTGCGTATCTATCCTTATGTTTGAAATCGTCTTTTTTCCGAATTCGACGGCCTCACGGACAACACCCGAGACTGTTCCGTCGCTCGCTATGCGATGGATCGTTCCGTATGGCTCGTCAGACGGCCAGCTCCCATCCTCGATATATGCATATGTCGGGTCTTCGCCCAATATAAATGCGAAGACGAAATGAAGCACGCCATCATCATTTTCGCCGACGAAAAGCTCTCCCTTTCTTATATCGTCCTCAAGAAGCTGCTTTTGCGGCTTATCCGTTCCCCACTGGGTCGGATTCCCGCTCTCGCGCATATATTCGCGCGCTTTTGCATAGATTTCAAGGATCGAATTCAAATCCTCGCTCTTCGCTTTTCTTATGTTCATATCGCTTTCTCCGTTTTGAAATCAATTTGTGTGCATATATTTATTGTATGATTTTGTCAAGTCAGGGACAAAAAATTTAATGGTTTATCGGCACTTTTTATCGGCGGTTTTCAAAACCGCCGATAAATTCACGCGATTAAAGCTCAGCCCTAATGGCTTCCCCTTGAGGGGAAGCTGTCACGAAGTGACTGATGAGGTGTCAAGATTATGTAGTATGTCTTGACAAACACTCTCAAATTTTTGATTAACATCAAGATTTGAATATCTCAACACTTTAATGCCTAAAGAATTTAAATATTCGTCTCTTTTTGCGTCATTCTCAACGCCTTTTTCTTCATAATGCTGTGAACCGTCAAGTTCTATAAC
>JAFSIZ010000064.1 GCA_017439555.1 Oscillospiraceae bacterium
GACTGATGCCAACCGAAGTTACCGTGAATCATATATCCCTGAACACTTTCAAATGTCTCCATAAGGATTCTGTCTGCCCAGTTCTCCCAAATCTTTTCGCTGCTTGACTTGTCATTCTCAAGACCGAAATCATTTGCCTTATCCGAAAGGAAGTTGATAACCGCAGAATCATAGATTGCCGGGTAAAGAGCATCGGTTGCTCTTGCAAAGCCTTCTGCTGCAGTTGAATCTGAAATCTTTCCGCGAACCTTTCCGTAACCGGTGCTTGCATCGGCAAGGAAGTATGTGTGATCCGATATCGAATTATATTTTCTCATATCAAATTCCGGCCATACGTCGGCAACTCTGTCAAGAAGAATTGCCCCCGCGCGACCGTAGCGCATATCACCTGTATATACATATGCGTCAGCGAAGTTTGTTATGGCATTTTCAACCTCTGACCAGAGCAAAAGATGATAGTACGGAACATAGATATGCATTTCTGTTACTTTGCTGTTACCGACCTGAACGGTATAGTTATTTCCGCTTTCATCCTTCGGGAAATATCCGAGACCTGCATCGACACCCCATGTTTCAACTGTTTCACCAGGACGCAGACCCTGTCCGCAGTTTATAGTGTCAACGTTTGCGATTTCTGTATGAAGTTCATTTACAAGAGCATCCTTCTCACCGTTTGCAACAGCTTCGGCGTTTGCCGCAAGAGCTCTGTCGATATCATAGTGTCCGCGCTCATCTCTTCCGCGCTCGTAGAGGAGCTCGAAGTCATTAGACGGGAACAGACGCTTACATGCCGGGCACTGGATTTTCCATGGATCCAAGGCAGGCGAAATTTGCCACTGTACATTACTGTAGTTTCCGTATTTTTCAGAAAGGTTTACATTACAATAGTGACATATATTCCAATTCGGGTCCTGAGTCTTTGTGATATGACCAGCTGTCGGAATACCGGCTTCAGGCAACTGGTTATAAAGCGTTTCATATGCGAGCAATGCCTTATCAGCTGCTGCGACCGCACTGTCACGTGTCGCTCTTGCCCAGCTGTACTTTTTTATGTTGTTCATCGCGTTTTCACGCTTTTCATATGTGAAGTATGTTGGCTCGCTCTTGCCCTTATGCTCCTCTGTTGTAACCGCTCCTGAAACCTCAATGCGGTTTCCTCTGAAATCTGCCGTTGCGGTAATTGTCGTTTCACCGACAGCAACACATTCCGCAACACCCTGATCGTCTATTGTAATGATGCCCTCGGGTGAGTAGGTATAGCTTACAAGCTCTGCCGGAACAGTTACTTCATTTCCGCTGTTCATTGTTATGACAACAGGAGCCTTTGCCTTCTGGCGGAGGTAAAGTGCCGACGGAATGCCGAATCTTGCAGCTCTGACGCCGGTGTTATCCTCAACACTGAGATTGAGCGGAGCGGAATACTGCGTTCCTGCGACCTTTGCCGAAACCGTTATCTGACACGTTCCGTCGCTGTGACCCGTTACAAGTCCGTCCGTATCAACATCTGCAATCTTGTTGGCAGAAGACTTGAACCTTATGTTCTCTGCAACATTTACAGGTGTACCACCATTCACTTTTTTAATCTGAACATACGCATTTGTGGTTGCCGGTACATTAACATCCGTCCATTCAATAGAGGATTCCTCTATTCCGAGGATGATAAGCTCGTTTTCCTCAGGTTTTTCTGCCTGGATAATACCTGCCAGAACAGCCTCTTCACCGCTCTTCAGCGTCATATCGCCGATGAAACCCCAGTACCAAGAGGTGTTTCCGTCCTGCCTGTTTGTCGGCTGGAAGGTAATGTAATATGTACCTGCCTTCGGGAACATTGCGCCCGTGAGAGTAGTTACTGAGGAATTATAGACATTGTTTTCGCCGTCTCTGTTACAGTCAAAATATCCCACTCTGTCTTCAGCCGCAAATGACGTACCCTTATCGCTTACGAACACATCGACTTCGAGAGCCTGGTCATACATACCGTGTTCGATCGTCATTGAGTATGTTCCTGCCTGTGGTACAAATATCTCATAGGTCACATATTCGCCGTCAGACAAGCCGATGAAGTTTCTGTAAGCATTGAAGCGTCCGCCGACGGGAACAGGTCTGCTTCCCTTGAAGTATCTGAAGAATCCGCCCGAGGATTCATAGGTGAAGTCTTCAAGCTTGAGAAGTGTTGCGTATTCGGTACCGTAGAGCTTTACGATATCTCCACCAAAATTATATTTGATTGAGATACCTTTACCGCCTACTTCTATAACAGTTGAAAGCTGCTTTACCGTGCCGTTGTACTCTGCATTGTAGGTTACTGTTGTCTTTCCTTTCTTAAGGCCACGAACAACACCGTCTGCAGAAACGGATACAACCTCATCATCATATCCCATAAAATCGGAAAGTGTGAGCGCAACCTCCGAGCGATCGGAAAGGATTCCCGTTGCAGAGAGTTTGTATTCCGTGTTAAGGCCGAGCGGGATGAGATCATAATCCGACATTGCCTTCATAAGAACAGTCTTATCACCGGCAACGAGCTCAAAGCTTCCGACTGCGCCGTATGTCCAGCTTGCCGCATTGCCGACCGTTGCATCCTGCGGCTGGAATGTGATTATATACTCTCCCGGCTCACTGATTTCAACGTTTGTGATTGTACTTATTTTCTCAACAGCTCCGTTTACGTTGCTGAAATCCGAGGTTCCGGTAAAGGACGGATCCTTAGAACTGTAGGTTCCGACATAGTCTGCATCAGCCGTGGAATAATTATCCTTGCTGATATAGACCCTTACGTCAAGACCGGTAGAGTTTGCACTATGCTTAACATTAAGATCATATATACCGGCTTTCGGCACGTTAATCTTAAATGAAGCTATGGAGTCGTCTCTTGTTACAAACCCCTTTGCTCCGGGTCTGAAGTAGAAGCTGTTTGATATGAACGACTTGTATGTGAAGTTGAAATACTCATAGAAGCCGTTTGTTATCTCCGAAGTGAGAAGGTCGGGAGTAAAATACGGAACTATGGCAGGAACACTCCACCCTTTCATATCCGCGACCTTCTGAATATCTGCATTGAGGTCGTATTTGATTGTTATTCCGTTGGGATCCGGCGGTACTGAGGTGTAGGCTGCGGAAGCGGTTGTGCTTCTTCCGTTCACCTCTGCCGTTGCAGTGATTGTGACCTCGCCTGCGCCTACATTGGTGATAGCGCCGCTCTTTGCGTCAATCGTTGCAATAGTCTCATCGGAGCTCTTGTATGTTACCTCAACATCTCCGAGCTCAGTTGCCGTGCCATCCGACAAAATCAACTGTGCAGATGCTTTTTTGTTCTTTATTGAAAGGTTTCCGACAGAAACAGGAACTGTTCCGTTGCCGTTTCCGGAAACAAGGCTGAAGCCACCGATTGAGCCGTAGTATCCTTCCATTCCGACACGGTGGAACGCCACAACGTGATATCCTGCTTCAAGCTCTATCGTTGCAGGTTCATCAGAGGATATTTTATGAACCGTTGCATCGGAAAGTGTCGAATAGCCGCGATCCGAGCCCTTGCATTCATAACGTCCGAGCTGTGTTCCCACATTCCATTTATATGCATCGGAGAATGCACCGTTTGCAACATATACCTCAACAACACCGTTGTCGGCATCATCATAGCCGCGGTGTGCTACCATTTGGTATTTCCCGCTTACCGGTACATATATTTCCATCGCAAACACTTTGTTCACGCGCATTACAATGTTGTAGTCGCTGTCTGCAGACGTGCTCTTGTTATAGTAGAACCAATTATTGTCGGGGACCTCTGCTCCTATACCGTATGAGAGAACATCAAAGGTATTATTTGTATCCTCATAGTCAATAACAGACGGTGCCTTTACCTTTGTGAGTGTCTTCATTCCCTCAAGCTTCATCGCCGCACTAAGGTCATACTTGAGTGTGAGGTTTGGAACAGACTCGACAACCGAATTATATACCCGCGATGCAACTACTTCTCTTCCGAGAACGGTTGCCGTTGCTGTAATAGTTGCTTCGCCCGTTGCAATCTTTGTAATCATACCCGTTACTGCGTCAACAGTTGCGATATCGGGGTTAAGGCTTGTATAAGTCACCTTCGTATCACCGAGTTCGCTTACGCTTCCGTCGGACATAACAATATTCTGCACGGAGGCCTTGTCATTCTCGATTGCGAAGCCACCGAGATAAACGGGAATTATTTCGCTACCGTCACCCGAAACAAGGCTGAACCCGCCAACCGAGCCGTAATAACCTGTCATTCCGACACGCTCAAACGCCACAACATATTTTCCTGCTTGAAGTTCTATCGTTGCAGGCGTATCTGTTGTAACAGTTGCATCTGCTGCAGAAATCTCATTTACGGTTGTATCGCCAAGTCTCGCAAAACCATAATCTGAACCTGCACAGTTATAACGTCCGAACTTTGTTCCGACATTCCACTTATACGCATCAGAGAATTCACCTTTATAGATATAGACCTCGACATCACCTGCAAGATCCGGCTTTGCAATACCGCGGTGCGCTATCATCTTGTATGTGCCACTGACAGGTACATATATTTCCATCGCGAGTACCTGATTCTGACGAAGAACTATATTGTAATCGGAATCAGCAGATGTGCTCTTCTGATAATATCTAAAGTTATTATCCGGAACACCGTTTCCTGCTCCGTACACAACAACATCGAGAAGCCCATTGGTGTCCTCATAGTCAATTTCAGACGGAGCCTTTGCGGTGCTCAGTGCCGTCATTCCCTCGAGCTTCATCGCCGCGCTGAGGTCATATTTGATTGTAAGATTGTTCGTCGGCGCTTGCTCTGCTTCGGAGTTGTATGTTGCCGATACGCTTACTTCACGTCCGAGAAGTGTAGCGGTTGCCGTTATTGTTGTTTCGCCGCTTGCTACATCTGTTATCTTGCCTGTCTTTGAGTCAACGGTTGCAACCCCCGGATTTGAGCTTGTGTATGTTACATCAATATCACTTGCTGTCTTCGTGCTGCCATCAGACATTACAGCCTGTATGGATGCGGTTTTATCATTGATTGCCAGTGATGCAAGGTTTATGGGAACAGAACCGCTTCCGTCGCCCGAAACGAGGCTGAATCCACCAACCGAGCCGTAGTAGCCTTCCATTCCGACACGCTCGAATGCAACAACGTATTTTCCTGCTTTGAGCTCTATCGTTGCAGGCTCTTCTGAACCTATTCCGTGAACGGTTATATCCGCAAGTTTTGCGAAACCGTGATTTGAACCGTAACATTCATATTGACCAAACTTTGTCCCTACATTCCATTTGTATGTATCCGAAAAAGAACCTTCTGCAATATAGACTTCCACAACGCCATTATCCGAGTTGTTATAACCGCGGTGTGCAACCATCTGATACGTGCCGTCCTCCGGTACATATATTTCCATCGCAAGCACCTTGTTTTCCCGCATTACGACATTGTAGTCGGAATCCGCAGTTGTGCTCTTGTTGTAGTAGAACCAGTTGTTATCGGGGATTTCCGAACCTATTCCGTATGATACGACATCGAGAAGTCCGTTTGTATCCTCATAGTCAATTACGGAAAGCGCTTTGTCCTTACTTAAAGTCTTCATTCCCTCGAGTTTCATCGCCGCACTAAGGTCATATTTGATTGTTATGCCCGGATCTTGTGCAAAGGTCGGCATAATCGATACGAGCATACATAATGCGAGAATGAACGATAATATTTTTTTCATTTGTTTTTCCTCCTTATTCTGTAATTATTTTATATATAAAACACAAACAAAGTAAACCGGAAAGATTTGCCTTTTTGTGTGTTATTTTCTATTCTATTTCAGGCATTTCAACAACATCGCGCCTCGACCTCATTTTGTATCCGCCGTTTGTAAAATCAGGAATTTCAACACTTGCGCCGCCGAGCTCCATCGACTTTCTTGACAGATACGTTATCGACATCCAGCTTGCCGCATCATAAATATCTATCGGCATATCCCCCCCTTCACGAAGTGCTTCGAAGAATGCCTCAAACTGCAGATAGTCGATGCCTTCATGTCCTGAAGATAGTGCCTCTTCGCTTATATTCTTCCATACATCCGGAAGATATTTGTCATAA
>JAFSIZ010000065.1 GCA_017439555.1 Oscillospiraceae bacterium
CTTCGCTTGTCAAGTACTTTTTTCAAGTTCTTGAATTTTTTCTTGACCTCAGAGGCCCATCCGGCCCCCCTCTCTCGAGGTGCTTTGCTATTATACTAAATACTCCCACAATTGTCAATACCTTTTTTCGTTTTTTTTAAAGTTTTTTCTTCTTTTGACAAATTGCCCAAAACATCGCGTTTTTCCGCCTTCTCTGATTGGTCTTTTTGCCCTGTATCGTCCTTTATATATTATATATGTAAATATAATACCGCGATAAAAAAACACCCGACGGCAACTCTTTGCACCGTCGGGTGTAATGGCCAATATTTAAGAAAGTACATTGGCGGTTGTGTTTCGCCTCCAGCAATTCACACCTGCAACCGGACCGCCCTCACACAGATTCTTTGAAAACGGGAGTCTTTCTCTTGTGAGCTCGGAAAGCTCATCAATTTTTCCGTCAAGATATTCATTTATGCGACGCTCACTGACCTCAAGGCGCATTATGACGCCACCGAGCTTCAAATCGAGGCTGTCAAGACCGATAATCTGATTCTCGGCATACCACTGTTTCGTCACCGATTCGTGGAATTTTCTCATTCTCCTGATTATCTCGGGAAGTGTTTCTTTTCCGATCACTTCAATCGTCTTTCGGTCTCCTGCCTGATATGCATCATAGAGATCAATGCCTATATTGCATTTGAGCTCAAGCACCGCACAGAGCTCTCTCTGCATTTCAAAGAGATATGCCCATCTTGTGTTGCGCTTTGCATATTCATCAAACTTTATTTTCCATTCTGCATAATGCTCTGCATAATACGGCGCGATATGCTTATCGAAAAGCCCCATCATAACATCATTATATAATATGTAAGTTCCCGGATTGAACTGCCCTCGCGGCGGATCGCTTATTTCCTTCACGATATTCGGCATATCGAGGTTATAGAACTCGTCATAGTCCGCATCCATACACGTCGCGAAGCGCTCTCTGATTTCATCGGAGCTGTTGCGGTAGCACATCTCCGCCCAGAGCTGAAGCGCAGGCATCATAGAATAGTTCGAAGCGAGGTTTCCGTTATCGCCCCACGCTGTCACAATCACATCCGTAACGCCAAACCTGCGGCAGGACTCGTGTTGCACTCTGCAGGTCTTTTCCGCAAAGCGGTTATTCGGCGAAAATCCGCTCCACTTCCACGCACCCGGAGCAAACACAATGTTGTCACTGACATCCTTATGAAGCCTGAACATTCCGTCGACAAGCTCGCTGTCGTAGTTATAATAATCCCAGTAAATGAGATCCACATCCTTCGGGAACTTCGCAACAAGCTCCGCATCCATCGGCTTGTCAATATGATAATATGCCTGAACGGGTGAAGTAGTCCTGAAGAACATATCGCTCCACATCATCGGGCGGAAGCCATATTTTCTCGCAATCTCAAAGACCTTCAGGCAATGCTCGAGCATAAGCTCACTTCTCGGCTTATACCCCTTCGTGTCGAGATACTTTCCGAGCCCGAGCATATGCGCCTCGTCAAGACCTATGTTGATTCTGCGACTTGTGAAGCACTCCGCCATTGTGCGGAATTCCGCTTCGATGAACTCATAGGTCGCAGGGTTCCCCACCATCAGTATATCACCCGTGTCCGCAAGCGGAGCTGATTCCTGCCACTGTAGGAATGTTCCGAGGTGAGCAAGCGTCTGGATACACGGGGTGAGCTCCATTCCAAAAAGCTTCGTGTATTTATCCATCGCCTTTATGTCGTCTCCCGAAAGGCGCGGGCGCATATATCCGAAATACGGATATTCCTTCATTTCATATGTATCTTCCGTATAGAGCTGAATCATCGAATAGCCCATAAGAGCAAGGTGCTTTGTAATATCCTTGAAGGTGTCAAACGTGACAATCGCATTTCTCGAGCAATCGAGCATAAGCGCGAGAGTATCATAGCAAGGAGCTTCCGTAAGCTCAAACGGAGCATCGCTCTTTGAAAGCTTTTCATATATAAGCCCGACACAGCGCGAGAAATGATGCTCCTTCGGGAAAGACACCTTTCCTTCTTTTCCATCCCACACAATGGAGATCACGCCGCCCTTCTGCTCAAAAGTGAAAGATTTTCCATCTGCACCGTTTTTTATATCAATAACAGTCGCAAGCTCTTCAACACAATGCTTCTGAACATCGCTTATGCCTTTGAAATTTATCGAAACCATAATCAACTCTCCTTTTATTATCCTTTTATTCCGAGCGCATCATATACGAGATTCCTTATATGCGGGTGAATTTCCCTGTATGCAGGTCGGCAATATACAACGTGCGTCGTCCAGACAACCGAGATGTTGTTTTCCGTGTCAACAAGCGAATAGGATGCCGCCATACCATCCCAACCAAACTCCCCGACCGGAGCCTGACCGACAGCATCCGCAGGGTCAACAAGTGTGCGAACACCGAGACCATAGCCATATCCGGACTTGCCTCTTGAAAACTCCCTCTGCTCCGTGGGCTGCATATGATTTGTTTTTATAAGCTCAATTGTTTCGGGGCGAAGCACCCGGTATCCGTTCTCCGCAAGTCCGCCGTTTGCAAGAGCACACGGCAGCTTCATATACTCATCATTTGATGTATAGAGTCCGCTTCCTCCACCGATATAAACATCGCTCATCGGCGCCTCCGGCTCATACGCCTTCACGGAATAATCATCGTTTACAAACTCATAGATGGGTGCAATACGCATTTTCTGCTCATCTGTCGGGAAGAACGTTATATCTTCCATTCTGAGCGGTGAGAATATTTCCTTTTTGAGATATTCGTCATACGGAAGGTCCGACACAACCTCAGCAACCGCCGCAAGGACATCGTGCGAAAAGCTATAAAACCAGTTTGTTCCCGGCTCAAAGAGGAGCGGATCACCTGCAAGCGCATCAGCAAACTCACGTGTTGTTATGTGTGGGGTCTCTATCGCCTTTGCGACAGACGGGGTAGTTTTATTGTAACTGAGCCCACTCCTCATTGAGAGCAGGTGTCGGATTGTCATCGTATTCTGCGCACGAACAACAATCCCCCCATTCTTTACCATTAAATTTTTATATGAAGGAAGATATTTATATACCGGATCGTCAAGATCAATCTTCCCCTGTTCCACAAGGCGCATAATGCCCGTTACCGTCACAAGCTTTGTCATCGAAAACATTCTGTAGAGTGTTTTTTCTCCATAAGGAAGATTTCCGACCGAATGTCGGTAAACCTTTTCATATCCTTTGCACACCGAGAGTTCGCAAATGGGTATGCCATACACTTCGGGGAGTAAGTCCAGATATCTTGTCAGTTTTGTAAACGGCATATTAACACGTCCTTATATTTTAATTGATGTAGCCGGAAACAGCTTCGGAAACTCTTTGTGCAAGCTTATGCTTCGTTTTCGGATGAATCTCGTCGTTTTCACACACATCAGCGGAAATAACAGTTTTTACATAAGGAAGCTTCGATTGAACCTCCATCTGTGCTTTTTGAATAAGAGACCAGCCTTCTCCTGCCCGTGAAATGCAGTCAGCAATCTGTATGACGACGAAGGGCAATTCCTCATTCAAAAAATCTTTTCTCCAGATATTGATAAGGGCACATAATTCATCACAATACACTCTTCCTTCTTCTTCGGATGCATCACTTTCACCCTGATACCATACAACAGCAGAAAGAGGGAAGGGTATCACCTGTGAAAGAGCAAAAGAATAAAGAACGCCTTCTCTGTTCCATCCGGAAAATTCCTCATTAACATGATCTTCAAATTTTTTCTCGACAGGAATACAAATATTCATTTTTTCAAATGTGTTCTCCGGAACCCAGCTTTCTATTACCGAGGCTCCCTGATAACAAGTGATAACACCAACAGCTATATCTTTACTTTTTGATATCTCGTTTCCTGTCAGGTATGCTATTGCAGACAACTCTCCGACATATTCTTTATCGCAAACTACCCAACCGTCGCAAGATCCGTAATAATCATTTGTTTCTATTCTGTCTGTAGAGTATATCCTGAGTTTGTCATTTGAATTATACAGTTCCATGGGTGTGTTGGTGGTTTTCATTTTAAACTGCATATTGGATTGCCCTGCAAATAAAAAAACCTCGCCTATGTAAATATCATGAAGGATTTCTGTATTATCTTCAAAAACCGCTGTTATCGAGTATGGTCCGCCATATTCCATAGCCGGAAATTCAACCATCCAGCTATTTTCATCCGACAACACTGTCTTTTTCTGACCTGCAAAATGAATTTCTGCTTTTCCAATGCCTTCTCCATATATTCTTACAGGGATATTTCTCGAAAAAACCATATGTGATGTAAAAATTTTGCTCAATTTCATTTTGATATCTTCCTTTACATTCATATAAACAGCTTTGATTTCGGCAAGCTCATTTTACCACACAGCACTATCCTTTTTCAATGCAAACATTTGTATATTCGGGTATTTTTATCCTTTCCCATTGACATTCTTCTTTCGTGGCGTTACTATATCCCCGAAAGGATGTGTTTTATATTAATGAGAATGTCTTTTGACAGCTATAAAATAATGAGTTTGCAGGAAGAGAGGGCGAAAAATGCGTTTTTATGAAGATTTAAACCACATCAGCGAAAACCGCCTGCCGCAGCGCGCATACTATATACCCGAAAACAAGGGGGCATATATACCGCTCAACGGCGAATGGAATTTCAAATTTTACGATGCTGATTTCAAGGAAGAGCCCGAAATTTCAAGCTGGGAAAAAATCTATGTCCCTTCATGTTGGCAGCTTTGCGGCTATGACCACCCGAATTATTGTAATGTGAACTATCCTTATCCCGTTGACTTTCCATATGTTCCCGACGAAAATCCGATGGGAGTATATATGCGCGAATTCGAAATCACAAATGAAACAAACCGCCACTACATAGTTTTCGAGGGCGTTTCATCAAACCTTGAGCTTTATATCAACGGAAACTATGTCGGCTACAGCCAGGGAAGCCATCTTCAGGCTGAATTCGATATTACAGATTTTGTTGAGCACGGAACAAACAAAGTTCTTGCAAAGGTTCGCAAGTGGTGTTCGGGAAGCTACCTCGAGGATCAGGACTTTTTCCGCTTCAACGGAATCTTCCGCGATGTCTACATTCTCTCGCGCCCCGAAGGTCACCTTGTTGATATCCATATTACAACGGAAGGAAACACAATAATTTCCGAATTTGCAGGAAATGCAAAGGTTTCTCTCTTTGACGACGGAAAGCTACTTGATAGCATCACCGCAACCGACCGTGCAGAATTCACAGTTTCAAGCCCCATAAAATGGAACGCGGAAAAGCCGCACCTCTATGAGCTTGTTTTTGAATGTGAGGGCGAGATTATCCGCCGCAAAATCGGTTTTGTTGAATACTCGATAAATAAGGAATCGGCATTCTGCGTAAACGGCACACCCGTCAAGCTCAAGGGCATCAATCACCACGACACCCACCCCACAAAGGGCTGGTATATGTCCGATGACGATCTTATGTATGACCTTGTGCGGATGAAGGAGCTTAATATAAACACGATCCGCACATCTCATTATCCGCCCACTCCGAAATTCCTTGATATGTGCGATGAACTTGGTTTTTATGTTATGCTTGAAACCGACCTTGAAACACACGGCTTCATAAACAGAAACCCATCAATAGCATCCACGCCGGACGAGCTCTCCTATGATATGTGCATACGCCCCGACGAATGGCCGGGCAACCATCCCGACTGGAAAGAGGCTTACGTCGAAAGAATGATTCGTGCGTATGAGCGCGACAAAAACCACACCTGTATTTTCAGCTGGTCAACAGGCAACGAAAGCGGACACTGCCTGCACCATTATGAAATGATAAAATATATCAGAAGCGTTGACAAAAAGCGCCTTATACATTGCGAAGATGCCTCGCGTTTAAGCGAATTTTACCCGGAATTTTACGAAAGGCCCGATATCTATTCAAGAATGTATCCCCCGGTTGGCTTTGTTGAGGAATATGCAAAGGATGAAAGCCGCTCACAGCCGTTCTTTCTCTGCGAATACTCTCACGCAATGGGCAACGGCCCCGGTGATATCAAGGACTATTGGGATGTTTTCTACAAATACCCCAAGCTCATCGGCGGCTGTATATGGGAATGGGCAGACCACACTGTGCTTGTTGACGGTGTACCGAAATATGGCGGCGACTTTGATGAGCTCACACACGACGGTAACTTCTGCTCAGACGGTCTTGTTTTCTATGACAGAAACTTCAAGGCAGGCTCACTGAACGCAAAGGCAGTATATCAGTATATGCGTTGCGCTCTCGACGGTGATGAGATTCTCGTCACGAACCTTTATGACTTTACCAACCTCAACGAATATACATTCAAATATGAAACTGTTGTTGACGGCGAGGTTATCGCATCCGAAACACTTGTCCTCAATGCAGAGCCGAAGGAAACTGTGTCCGTCAGCTGCAAAACCGTTGATAAATGCAGACTCGGCGCATATATAAACTGCTATCTCTATGACAAAACAGGCTATGAGGTTGCAGCTTCCCAGCTTGATATGGGTGCGGAATGCGAAAAAATCGAAAAAACAAGCTTTGAGAATGTTTCAATCAGCGAAACCGAAAATGATTTTATTGCTCGTGCAGGCAATACGGTTTATACTATCTCAAAGCATTACGGCGAGATTGTAAGCATTGTAAAAGACGGCAAAGAACAGCTTCTTGACAGAGTTAAGCTCACAGTGCTCCGTGCCCCCATTGATAATGAGCGCAGAATAGTTGCGAAGTGGTATAAAGGAAAGAGTGCATGGGCAGAAGGCTTTGACAGACTTTTCAATAAGTGCTATTCCGCAAAAGCCTGCGGCAATACAATAAACATTTCTGCATCACTCTGCTGTGTAAGCCGCACGCCGTTTCTCCGCTACGAAGCTTCATACACCTTCTTCGGTGACGGCTCTGTGAAGGTATCACTTTCAGGCGATGTGAGAGAGGATTGCATCTGGCTTCCGCGCCTCGGATTTGAATTTAAAACTCCTTACGAAAACGAAAAGTTCACCTACTATGGCATGGGTGACGGTGAAAACTACTGCGATATGCACTACCACGCAAAAATCGGACTTTACGAGAGCAGTGCAAAGCGCGAATATGTTCCATATATCGTTCCTCAGGAGCACGGAAACCATATAAAGACAAAAATGCTCACAATGAAGAACGGACTTGAGTTTACGTCGGATAACGGTTTTGAATTCAACGTTTCCCATTACAGCGGCGAGAACATTATGCAGGCAATGCATATTGATGAGCTGAAGAAGGAAGACTTCACATTCATCCGCATCGACTATAAAAACTCAGGAGTCGGCTCGAACTCCTGTGGCCCTGAGCTTCTTCCGAAATACCGCCTTGATGAAAAACGGATTGAAAATTTTGAATTTTATATCGGGTAAATTAAAAAATCCGCACTGTGCAAAGCACAGTGCGGATTAATGCTTTTATTTTGCGAGGAGCTTTTCCGCATTTCCTCGTGATACTTTATAATATGCATCATATGAGATTTTGCCTGCAAGGACACCCTCGTCAAGGAACTTTGCAAGATACAGCATCGAAGAATTGATGTTGTCAGGATCGCAGATATCCGTACCGTAGAAGAGACGATCCTGGAACTCTTCGATAAATGCATAACCGAATTCAGGATCACGCGTGATTGCATTGCAGCCCGAGCCTGCCGACATATCGCCGCAGAGATTCGGATATTTGCGCATAAGCTCAACAATGCGCCCGCCGGGAACAACCGGGCCTGTCGGATATCCGTGGTAGGTCTCCTCAGTTACATCGCCCGAGATATGTGACCACCAGCGCTGTGAATGCGCAAGGAACTTGAGGTTCGGGAACTGTTTAAGTGTTTTCTCGAGCCTCGGAAGTCCGTATTCATCGATAAGGCCATAGTCGCCGTTTGTATGACCGATGTGGAAAATAACAGGCATATCACAGATTTCTGCGTGCTTGAAAAGATTCCAGACGCGCGGATCATCAAACCAGATATTTGAAAGGAGTTCGCCGATACCCTTTGCGCCGACGGATTTGTAATAGCTGAGAATATATGTAAAGTCTGTGTTTTCGTTGTTTTCGCCCTGTCGCGGATCGACACCGCAGAACCACGCAAAGCTTTCGGGATATTTTTCGACAATGTCGCGGATCTCGCGGTTTGTATTAACCTCGATTGACTGTTCAGCCTTGAATATCGGAGAGATAACAGCCTTCTCGATGCCGATTACCTTATACATCTCGATAAGCTCTTCCGGCAGACAGAAGGTGTTGCCATTGTGCTTGCGCACAATTCCGCGGCTTGAGATAGTATGACAATGGATGTCTATTTTCTTGACGAGTTCCATAATGAAAAACCTCACTTTTTTCAATTGACTTTACAAGCATTATAGCACATATATTTTTTATTCGCAATAACATTTGTTCAAAAAACAACCGCGCCGCATTTTGCGGCGCGGTCTTTGATATTCCGGCGCTTATACCGCCTTTATCTTAGTGCTCGAAAGAGAAGATTCTGATGATTTCACCTTCCTCGAGCTCAACGATTGCATTGAACTCACCCTGTGCTATTGCCTGATTGCGCGGAACTGTTACAAGGTAGTCACCTGTATATTCGTCATCGTTGATTGTTATGATCTTGTAGCCGTCCTCGGAGAGGAGAAGCGACTCTGAGTTGTCAGTGTCGAGGCGTCCGTCACTGCCGAGCTCGTGTGACTTCTGCGAGCTGTAGTAGATGAATCTGTCATTTACTATCTGAGCTGCGTTGACATAGAAGAGACCGCTCTGTGCGCCCTGCGGATTCTTGTTCATATCCTCAGGAAGTCCGCCGCCGGAGCTTACAGCCTCAAGCTTGCCCTCAGCATTGAGCGAGTAGCGGACAACCGTGCCGCTCTCATAGTTTTCGATGTTGCCGACATAGCCTGCTGCCTCTGTGAAGATGATGTTGTTATTGAGATCTGTTACATCGTCAACAGATGTTACCTCGATAAGGCCATCATCCGTGATGAGCTTGAACACTGCATATGCCGAACCTGTCTCAACGTTATACATCTGCTTTGCAGAAACAACGTATGCGAGGCTGTCAGAGCTCTTGTAGGTGATGTTGTTGAGCGAATCGCCGTGTGTGATTGCTGCCGCAACAACACCGCTCGAATATCCGTTCTTATCGATAACAACACTTCCGAGTGCAGAGTTTACCGCACCGTTGTTGATCTTGAGACCCGGAATTGCCTTTGCGTCTGCGTCCGTTACGTTGGAGAGCTTGTATGCGCGTGCCTTGACAGGCTTATAGGTTGTGCTTGAATAGTCGCCCTCGAGGTCTCCATAGAGAACGAAGAGGATGGAGTTTGCATCGCCGTAGTAGCGCTTGCCGTCAACTGTGACCGATTTTTCAACAACACCGTAGGTCTTGTTTCTGTTCGGAGCGCGGAGGTTTCCGTTGCTCTCGAGAGTCTTGAAGTCCTGATGCGAGAGGTCAACTGTGCCGTCGTCGCGCATCGAATACTCTACAACCCAGCCGAAGCGTGCGTTGTCTGCATAATCCTGCGGACGGTCGTTTTCAGCGTGGTTCGGTGTTGCCGCATATTTTCTGTAGAACTTGCCGATCTTATAGGTTCCCTCGCTGTTGTCCGCAAAGCCGAGCTTTACATAAGCAACGTCGAGTGTTTCATCATAGGTCGAATTGAGGATAACAGCATAGTTCTCAGCTGCGGACACCTCTGCATTCGCCTCGATATCAAGGATTGTGTTGCCGAATACGCGATATGCTGTGTTCTCCTTCATCGCCTCTTTGTTGTTTGTATAGAAGCTTGCGAGAGAACCGTGGGTGAGTATCTGCTGGCAAAGGTTTTCGTCTGCGAAATACTTGTTACCGTTGATTGTGACAGAGCCGTCCTCATTTATTGTAGACACAGCACCTGTTATTGTATCAACCTTTTCGATGTTGACTTTTCCGTCTGCGAAGTAGTAGACAACATAGTCATCCTTCGCGATGCCCTCATACATAACGACATCCTCAAAGTCAACCGCGCCGAGCTGCGGAAGAGTTATCGTCTGCTTGCTCTCGCTTATCGAAGAAACCTGACCGAAGCGGATCGAGTTTTCAGAGTTCTGCATTTTGAAGATATAGGAGAAGGTCTTGCCGCCGTCAACGGATACGAAGCGATATCTCGCAACCGAGCCCTTGCCCATATCCTGGAAGAATGCGTTGTCACCTGTCGGATTGAAGAGCTCACCGCCATCCTTGAATGTTGCTGTGGATGCATAGGAATATTTTGTGAAGTCGTTTGCCTGGCCTTCCTTCCAGAGGGAGTTGTAGTTCTTGTTCTTTGCGACCTTGTTTGCGCCTGACTCTGCCTTCACCTGGAACTCCTTGTCTTCAACCTTGAAGGAGATATAGGGAGTGATTGCTGCGCTGCTTGTCGATTCGCCGTTAGGCATCATCTCGACATCGCTGCCCTGAACCTCATATATCTTTGTATCAGAGCTTACGATTACATTTCCGATAACCTCAACGTTTGTATACGCAAGGCTCGAGCTGTTTGTGTCTGCCTTGAAGTATACGTCAACCTTTGCACCGAGAAGTCTGTCTGAAAGTGCGCGGTCGATCTTGATTGTGGAGCCTGTGTAGGTTCCGTTTGTGTTCTGAGCCTCATAATAGATGATGCTCTCTTCCGAATCCTTGTTTGTTGTCTGGATAGCCGGACCCGAGGATACAACGATTGTCTCACCCTCTGCATCCTTTGTTATTGCATAGTTTTCGTTTGCAACAACGATACCTTCGACGTGCTTGAGACCCATAACCTGCTCACCGAGAGTCTGGTTCTTTGCGCCGTCAAGCGCGTTATACTGCGAGCCTATGCCTGTGATCGGGCTGTAGACATATACAGGAGCAAAGATTGCGTTGCGCATAAGCTTTGCGACGAGCTGGCGCGAAGCCGGTGCTGTCGGGTCACCCTGCCAACCCTCAAAGAGGCCGAGCTCCATAGCCTTTGCAACTGTGTTGGATGCCCAGTTTACGCCCTTGAAACCTTCCTTGTCTGCGTTGCAGCCGAGGATGACAAGAAGCATCTTGCTTGCTTCCGCAACCGTCACGTTACCGTTCGGGTTGAACTTGTTGTTGCCGACACCGGAAACAATGCCCTGGTTTTCACAATAGTTGATATAGCCCTTTGCCCACGCAACGTTTCCGTTTCCTTCAACGTCGGTAAACGAGCTGTTCTGACCGGCAAAAAGCTTGCCGCTGTCGTCTGACCCATACTTGAGAACATATGCCATCTTGGCAAATTCTGCACGGGTGATTTTATCTTCCGGACGGAATGTTCCATCAGGATATCCGCCGAGTACTCCGAGTTCAACGAGCATGTTTACATCGTCCTGATAATTCTCGTTAATGTCATTTGCATCGGTGAACCCTACCGCACCTGCAAAGAGTGAAAGCGAAAGAGCGAACACCATCACAAGCGCAAGAACTTTTCTGAAGTTCTTCATAGTTAGAATTCCTCCTTTGTTTTTTCAGGCTCGTGCCTGTTACGAGTGCTATGATAACGCAAAGAAAGACAAAGGTCAATGCTTTTCGACGTCCTGTAAACAGAGCGAAAAATGCACGTCATAAACTGTCCGTATTATGGCAAAAAAAGAGCAAAATCAGCACAAAAAAAGAAAAAATCTCCAAATTTGGAAATTTTTTCTTTTAATTATTCTATTGCAATAATAAGTATTAAAGCTCGTCGCGTGTGAGGTTTCTGACCCAATCACCGCGGCGCAGCAGCAAACCGCCGACAATCGCCTTGATAACGTCCTCAGACATTGAAAGAAGGAACACAACCGTTATCGGCGCATTGAACACAAACGCCGCAATCATACACGCAGGAATCGACCACAGATACATAAATATTATATCAAGCACTGCGGCCATCTTTACATTTCCTCCGCCGCGGAGAACGCCGACGATAACCATATAGTTATAGGTCTTGACTATTACCTTTATAACAGTGAACAGCATCATCATATGCCCGATTTCCATCGCCGCCGGAGTTACCTCAAACACCTTGAAGATCAGCGAATCGAGAAGCAGTCTTTCCGTCGCAAACGGCAAAAGTGCTGTAAACAGACCTGTTATTAGCGACAGATTCAAAAGCCAATTTCCCGTCGCGACAACATCCTCGCGGCTTCTGCCCTCGCCGATATCTCTGCTTATGATAACCGCCGCAGCAGTTCCGACACCGTTGCAGAACACAAGCATAATGCGCTCAAGGCTTCCTATCACGGAATACGCCGCGACGATATCCGCCGCGCCGTGCATATGACCGAAAACAACAGCATACATCGAATATCCAAAGCTCCAGAGCGTCTCATTTATAACGACAGGCGTTGCATATCTTATATAGTCAGCCGCTATGACCTTACCCGGGCAGAGAAGCTTTTTCACCATAAACGGAATCTTCCTGTCGAAAAAGATTGCATATACCGCAACCATAACAATCTCAACCACTCGCGAAATAAACGTTGCGACGGCTGCGCCTTCAAGTCCCATCGCCGGTGCACCGAGCTTTCCGAAAATCAACACCCAGTTGAGGAATACGTTTGTCGCCATAGAGGTTATCAGCACAGCCATACCGAGCCCTGAATTTTCCGCATTTCGCTGAGCACCGACATATACCATAGAAAGGCTGTTGAGCACAAACGAATAGGCGACGATTCTGCTGTAACGTGCGGCGCAGTCTATGAGCGCGGGGTCGTTTGTCGTGAAGCTCATTATCTGCTCAGGGAAAAGGAATATTGCTGTCGCCGCAATCATACTCACAGCGAATGACAGATAGAAGCTCATACCCATAACGCGGTTGATTGCACCTATATCGCGCTTTCCCCAATATTGCCCTATGAGAACAGAGCCGCCCGACTGGATGCCGAACGTAAAGAGCTGAAGCACGAAGAATACCGTGTTCGCCTGATTGAGCCCACCAAGCTCATTCTGCCCGAGGATACCGACCATAAGCGTGTCGGCAAGCCCGAGCGAGGACGAAGCGAGATTCTGAAGGATTATCGGTATCATAAGCGCAAGAAGCGCCTTATATTCGCCGCTCGGGCGGCGCAGGGTTTTAAGCATTTTAAAATAACATTCCTTTCTTTTAATACAATCACATTCCGGCAAAAACCGCCATAACCGCGGTGCCGTCGGCTATTCCGTCGTTTGCCGCAGTTGCGCTGCCTGCCGCCGTCGCAAGCGCGAGCGCAAACTCAAAGCCGCGGTCATAGCCCGCAACGAATCCGGCGAGGAAAGAATCGCCTGCACCGACAGTGCTCACAACCTCGACCTTCGGCGCACATATTTTATATAAGTTTCCGTCCTCTGCCGCAAGAAGCGCCCCCTCGCCGCCACGCGAGACGAGCACATTTCCGACACCGCGTTCGCGAAGCTCGCGCGCCGCGGCGGCAATTTCGCCTTCCGAAAGGCTCCTTTTCCCGAAAAGAGCGGCAAGCTCATCTTCATTCGGCTTTATGAGAAACGGCTTTTTTTCAATGGCAGAGAGCAACGCCTGCCCCTCCATATCCGCAATGAAGCGCGTATGCGAAGCCGCATCAATAACATTTTCCAAAAGGCATCCGCTCTCGCTCTCAGGAGCAGAGCCCGATAAGATAACTGTATCGTCCGAAGAAAGCGAGCCGAGCTTGCGAAGCAGGTCAGCCTCTTCCTCAAGCCTTATAAACGGCCCTTTTCCGTTTATTGCCGTTTCCGTTTTGTATAAAACCTTAACGTTTATACGGGATGTATCGGTTATTTCGCAAAAATCACAGCTGACGCCTGCGCGCGTGGCAAGCCTCTCTATCTCGTGACCTGAAAAGCCGCCGACAAAACCGAGAGCCACGTTCTCTGTTCCAAGAGCCGAAAGCATCGCCGAAACATTTATTCCCTTGCCGCCGAAGGTGTGGAATTCATATTCACTGCGATTTATTCCGCCCTCACAAAGAGAAGCAGGATGCATACTGTAGTCAACCGATGGATTCAAAGTCACTGTATATATCAAAGCTAATACCCTCTTCGCGCATAATATTACATATTAAATTTATCACACAAGCCACATTCCGTCAAGATGATGCGGTAAAATTTAAAACATTTGCAAAAAAAATAAATAATTTAAAAAAACAGTTGAAAATCTGAGCAAACTATGGTAGAATTTACTGTACTTATGTAGACAAGCCGCAATATCGCGGCATAATATTTCCGGAGGTGTTTATTAATGAAACTCGCACTTGCTATCGTTCAGCTCATTTTTGCGATTGCTCTCGTTTGCGTCGTCATTTTCCAGCAGGGCCGTCAGCAGGGCCTCGGCGCTATCGCAGGCGCTGCGGATACGTTCCTTTCAAAGAACAAATCCAAATCTCTCGATGCTACTCTCGCAAAGATAACAACAGTTATCGCAGGGCTCTTCATAGTTATCACGCTCGTTTTAAGCTTCGAGTTCCTCAACTAAATCTTAACACATCAGTGCGCAGAGCGTGATATGGCTTCTGCGCGCTTATGTTTTTTATCCGTATTTCATCAAACAAAGGAGTCTTTATCTTGACTAATCCCAACATCAGAAACATAGCAATAATCGCCCACGTTGACCATGGCAAAACAACACTTGTTGACGAAATGCTCAAGCAGAGCGGCACCTTCCGTGAAAATCAGGTTGTCGCAGAGCGCGTTATGGACTCAAACGATCTTGAGCGCGAGCGCGGCATAACCATCCTTGCAAAAAACACATCCATCCGCTACGGTGATGTTAAGATAAACATCATAGACACCCCCGGCCACGCCGACTTCGGCGGCGAGGTTGAGCGCGTGCTCAAAATGGTAGACGGAGTAATTCTTCTCGTCGATGCGGCAGAGGGCCCGATGCCCCAGACGCGCTTCGTTCTCCAGAAGGCTCTCTCCCTCGGCCACAGAGTCATCGTTGCGGTTAATAAGATTGACCGTCAGGATGCGCGCCTTGATGAGATCGAGGACGAGGTTCTCGAGCTCTTTATGGACCTTGAAGCAAACGACGATCAGCTCGATTCGCCGTTCCTCTTCTGCTCCGCGCGCGCAGGTATTGCGTCTGAAACTCCCGATGCCGAAGGCACGGATCTCCGCCCGCTCTTCGACAAGATTATAGAATACATCCCTTCCCCCTCCGCAAATTGCGACGAGCCTATGCGCCTTCTCGTCTCTTCAATCGACTATAATGATTATGTCGGAAGAATTGCAATCGGCCGCGTCGAATCAGGCATCATCCGCCAGAATCAGGAAATCATCGTCTGCGACTACCACGGCCTGCGCGAACCGAAAAAAGCAAAGGTAACGGCGATGTATCAGTTCGAAGGGCTTGAGCGTGTGCCTGTAACAGAGGCAAGCGCAGGCAACATCATCTGCCTTTCGGGCATAGGCGATATAACAATCGGAGACACCATATGCTCACCCGAGCTACCGGAGCCGCTGTCCTTCGTCAAGATTTCAGAGCCGACTGTCGAGATGACATTCTCTGTAAACGATTCTCCGTTTGCAGGGCGCGAGGGCAAGTTTGTCACAACACGAAACATCAAAGACCGTCTCGAGCGCGAGCTTCTCAAGGACGTGTCTCTCAGGGTAACGCCTGCCGAGAACTCCTCTGATTCGTTCCTCGTCTCCGGCCGCGGCGAAATGCACCTTTCAATACTTATAGAAACAATGCGCCGCGAGGGCTATGAATTCCAGGTCAGCACACCGCGCGTGCTCCTCCGCGAGATAGACGGGGTTGTATGCGAGCCTATGGAAGAGGTCGTTTGCGACGTCCCCGGCGATTGCAGCGGCGCTGTCATCGAAAAGCTCTGCTCACGCAAGGGCGAGCTTCAGAAAATGTCACAGGTCGGCTCACGCACGAGAGTTGAATTCATCATCCCTGCACGCGGGCTTTTCGGTTATCGCAACGAATTCCTCACCGATACAAAGGGCGAAGGCATCTTAAATTCAATATTCCATGGCTATGCCCCCACAAAGGGCGATATTCCGCGCCGTTCACAAGGCTCACTCATCGCCTTCGAAACGGGCGAGGCTGTCGGCTATGGCATATTCAACGTTCAGGATCGCGGCTCAATGTTCGTGTCTCCCGGCGAAGAGGTGTATGCAGGTATGATCGTCGGCGTGTCTAATAAATCCGATGACATCTCTGTCAACGTATGCAAGAAAAAACAGCTTACAAATATGCGCGCATCCGGAAGCGACGATGCATTGCGCCTCGTGCCGCCGCGCATACTGAGTCTCGAGCAAATGCTCGAATTCCTCGCAGACGATGAGCTTCTTGAGGTTACGCCGAAATCTCTGCGAATGAGAAAGCGCATTCTCGATCACTCACAGAGAATGAAACAGCTAAAAGGAAAACAATAAATCGGAAATCCCCTGCACCGCAGGGGATTTTTCAGAATCGGAGGCCCTATGAACCACGGCTTTTTGAAAAATAACATAAACGGAGTCACATTTCTCTCTGTTCCGTCATTTGATGCTACAGGGCTTTGTATGACCTGCTTTTCAACACGTATCGGAGGTGTGTCCTCACCTCCGCTCGGCAGTATGAATCTCGGGTTCGGCAGAGGCGATGCGCGTGAGAATGTCGTCACAAACTACCGCCGTCTCGGCGATGCCGCAGGCTTTGACGCAATGTCTCTCGTCGCCTTTTCTCAGGTTCACAAAAACGATGTGTGTGTTGCAGCGGCATCCGATGCAGGCGAGGCATTCCTGCCTGAAAAACGCAAATTCGATGCTGTGATAACCGACACGCCAAAGCTTCCCATCGCAACCTACCACGCAGACTGCGTTCCGATATTCCTGCTCGACCCGATAAACCGCGCAGCAGGCGTTGCCCATGCAGGCTGGCGCGGCACAGCGGCAAAAACACCTGCCGCCGCTATAGAAAGGATGCAGAAGTCCTTCGGCTCCGACCCATCAAAGCTTCTTGCGGCAATCGGCCCGTCCATCGGAATGTGCTGCTTTGAGACAGACGGTGATGTACCCTCAGCGATGAAGGACGCCTTCGGAGACGCCGCAGAGGAATTTATAACATCACACGCAAACGGAAAATTCCATATATCGCTTCCTTCTCTCAATGCGCTCACGCTAAGGGACGCAGGAATTCCCGACGCAAACATAACGCTTGCCGATGAATGCACCTGCTGTAAAAATGATTTCTATTGGTCACATCGCGCAACAGGCGGTGTGCGCGGCACAATGGCAGCAATTATAATGCTGAAAGGAGAAACAGCAGAATGAAAAGAATTATACCGCTATTGCTCGTGCTTTCACTTTTGCTCTGCTCCTGTAATATAGAAGAGGTTGATGTCACGTCACCTCCGGCTGAAGATGCCGCCGCAGAGGAATATAAGCCGGACACAGACACCTTCGGTGTTGCGTTTGCCTCAAACGAAAGCACAAACCCATATACCACATCAAACAAGCTCAACATCGAGCTTATGGGGCTTATATGCGAACCGCTTTTCTCCGTTTCGGAGAGCTTTGCCCCAACGCCTGTGCTTTGCGAGGATTACACATATTCAGATCTCGAATACCGCCTTAATATAAAGAGCGGAGTAACCTTTTCCGACGGAACGGCCCTGCGGCCTTCTGATGTTGAATACTCGCTCCGTGAGGCTATGGCCCCGGGCTCATATTATGCTTCAAGGCTTGGCGTCATTTCTTCCGTGAGCTCATCAAACAAAAAGGGTTATGTCACAATAAAGCTTCGTTATGACAATGCAAGGCTTGCGTCACTTCTCGATATCCCCATAATAAAGAGCGGCACAAAGGATAATCTTCTCCCTGTCGGAACAGGTATATACGCCCCGAAGGATGACCTTTCCTCCCTCCTTCTCCGCGAAGGACACCACAGCGGAAAGACTTCAAAATACAGCGTCATCCCGATGTATGATGTCTCAAGCTCGGATGAGCTGATGTTTGAATTTGACACACACAATGTGTCAGTATACACAAGCGACCCGACAGGAACGAACAGCAGCGCTCCGCAAAGCTCGGTTGACCGCACAAACGTTCCGACGACAAGGCTCCACTATATCGTGTTCAATGTGAGAAAAGGCGCACTTGCAGACAAGACCGTCCGACGCGCAATCGCACGCGCAATAGACCGTGAGAGCGCCGCGACGAGCGATTTTGCCCTTATGGGCGTGCCGGCCGCACTCCCTGTTCATCCCGCAAGTGCTGTCTATTCCGAATTGGCGGCAGATCCGCTCGCATATGATAACGAAACGCCCATTACGGTAAGTGAGCCTCTCACGATCCTCGTCAACTCGGAAAACAGCGGCAAGCTCGCCGCCTGCAAGAGAATCGCGGAAACTCTCACCCGGCTCGGCGCACCGACAACCGTGCGCGCTCTGCCTTACAGCGAATATACCTCAGCACTCTCAGGCGGCGATTTCACGCTCGCCTATGCAGAGGTTTCAATCGGAGCCGATTTTGATATAACACGCCTTATCTCAGGCTCTCTCAACTATGGCGGCTTCAGCGATGCTTCGATGAACGCGGCCCTCGCCGCATATCTCGCAGGCGATGAGGGGCTCGGCGGATATTTCCGCACCTTCTGCGACACCGTCCCCTTTGCGCCGATTATGTTCAAGGACACGGCAATGTATACGCAGGAAAACTTTTTTGAAAAGGTCACGCCCTCGTCACAGAACGTCTACTATGGCTTCTGCGACTGGGTAATCAAAGAATA
Organism: Oscillospiraceae bacterium; assembly: GCA_017439555.1. Lineage (GTDB taxonomy): Bacteria > Bacillota > Clostridia > Oscillospirales > JAAYXM01 > SIG480. Next base: position 18,758 of record JAFSIZ010000065.1, read on the forward strand.
GGAGAATTCATCAGATATGAAAAGACAAAGCGGTGTGCTTATGCACATCTCATCGCTGAACGGAAAATATGGCATCGGCACTCTCGGCAAAACTGCATGGGAATTCGTTTCCTTCCTCGCCGCGAGCGGTTTTTCCGCCTGGCAGATCCTCCCCGTAAATCCGCGCGGTCTTGGCTTTTCGCCATATAATTCCATATCCTCGTTTGCAGGCGACCCTCTCTTCATCGACCCTGAGGCGCTTTTCGAGGCAGGTCTCATAACGGCTGAGGAGCTAAAAAGCGCAGAGATCGAAAACCGCGAGCGCGTTGATTATAAAATCGTTATCCCCGAAAGAACGCGCCTTCTGCGCATTGCATATTCAAGATTCAAGGATTTCGAAGAGCTCGGGCGCTTCTGCGACCGCGAGCGTCATTGGATAGCGGATTACGCCTCGTTCATGTCAATCCGCGATGAGCTCGGTGGAATCGCCTGGCAGCATTTCCCGGCAGAGCTTCGCTCAAAATCGGGGCTTAGCGAATGGCGCGCTGCCCATGCAGACGATGAGCGCTATTATATGTTTGAGCAGTTTATGTTCTTCTCTCAATGGGAAAAGCTTCGCCGCTTTGCCAACTCAAAGGGCATATCACTTATCGGCGATGTTCCGATATATGTCGCGCTCGATTCGTGTGATGTGTGGTCAGCCCCCGAGATATTCAATTTAAACGATTCACTCACACCGTTTGATGTTTCGGGCTGTCCGCCCGATGCATTTTCGGCAGACGGTCAGCTCTGGGGCAACCCGACCTATCGCTGGAACCGCCTCCGCGAAAACGGATATTCCTGGTGGATAGCAAGGCTTTCACATTGTGCAAAAATGTTCGATACTGTCCGTCTCGATCACTTCCGCGCATTTGAGGCATATTGGTCCGTCCCCTTCGGCGCACAGACGGCAGTCTGCGGTCACTGGGAAAAAGGCCCGGGAAAAGACTTTTTTGATGCCGTAAGCTCCGCTCTCCCGGAGCTCAATATGATAGCCGAGGATCTCGGCTTTCTCACCGATGAGGTGTTCCGTCTGCGCGACGAATGCGAGCTTCCCGGAATGCGCGTTTTGCAATTCGCCTTTGACAGCGACGAAAACAACCTCTATCTCCCCCACAATTATGTTGAAAACTGCGTCGTCTACACAGGCACCCACGACAACGACACTCTGCGCGGCTTTATCGAATCAGCCCCCGTCTACCGCCTCGATTTCGCGCGGCGCTATCTCGCTCCGCAGGATGAGGAAACGCTCTTCGATGCATTTCTGCGCGCCGCCTGGAGCTCTGTGGCGCGGCTTGCCATCATCCCGATGCAGGATGTTCTCAATCTGCCCACCGCGGCGCGTATGAACACGCCGAGCACAGTCAACGACCGCAACTGGCGCTGGCGTATGCCTGAGGGCGTAATCACACAAGAGCTTTCCGACAAGCTGCTCACCTTAAACAAAGCACACTCACGCACGTAATCATATAAAAACAACAACCGAAGGGATGATTGCTCCCTTCGGTTGTCTGCATTTTAAAAAGTTGGCAAAAAGATGGCGTGAAAACAAATAAATTTGTATTATAATATTCAAGCTGAGACATCTGCATATTCAGGTGTCTCTTTTTATTTGCAGAAAAAGGAGAGTGGTAAAAATGACATAGCAAATATAATGGGATTTACAAAAAGAGAGAAAAGCAATATAATGAAAAGAGAAGAAATGGGACGTAAAAAGAAGGATTATTCAAACGGCTATTCCGGCGCAGACCTTACGTTCGGAAGTGATCCGTTTGCAGCCCCGAATCAATCGAAAACACCGAATGGTTACAGCTGGACAGATGTAGTCGATGAGACGGGCCTTCAACACCTCCGGGTGTGGGATTCGTATGGAGAGGAAAGGAACCTCCAAGTGATGGATTGGGAGCGTGGTATAACCCTGACGAGAAGGTTAGTTTCCATTGGGACTTGAATCATCCTGACCCTATAGGTCCACCCTGGGATTATACGGATCCTGATAAAAATGTATTCAGAATATATAAAGACGGCAGAATTGAATTATCAGAATTAGGAGGAAAGAAGAATGGGAAAACCTTTAAGTGAGGATTGGAGATTAACAGATCAAGAAGATTATTTAAAAAGAAGAACACTTCTGCATACACATTATATACAACCGAGCCCCAATTGGGATCATGATCATTGCGTTTTTTGTTGGGGGAAAATAGATGAAAAAACTCATTCTTCTTATGTTGTAGAGGACGATGCGAGATTTTGGATATGCGAGGAATGCTATGAGGATTTCAAAGAAATGTTTGAGTGGACGGTCAAGTAATGAATTATCTGGATTTGTTTGATGAGCCGGAAAGAGTATGGAGAGAAAAAGATATTGATTTTGATGCCATCAGAGAGAAGTATAAAGCTTGAACTCTTGAAGAACTACAAGCAGAAATGGAACGATTCAAACAAGAAGTTTTGAGACATCGCGCAATGGGAAAATCGGAAGATAAAATGATTTGCTGACAGAACCCGAGAGGAATCCCCCCTCGGGTGGTTGCTATTGCGCGGAAAGTGTGGTATGGTGAAATTTCAAACTTGCGGCCAAACAGTGATTTTTTCTCCACCTCTGTCATATTAATTTATGACGGAGGTGTGTTGTTATGAAAATTACGAAAATCAGCCGCGGCTCTGTTTTCTATAGTCTGTCAGCAATCGCCGCTTCCAACACGCTGCTTCAGCTGCTCGGATTTTTCTATCGCATTTTCTTGAGCCGGATGACAGACGCCGAAGGACTCGGTGTGTATCAGCTCGTTATGCCGTTTTATTCTGTAATCTCATCTCTTTGTCTTTCCGGCCTTACAGTCGCCGTTGCGCGCATTTCCGCCGCAAGAGCCGCCACGGGCGATTTCTGTGGCGCAAGGAGAACCGTTTCCCTTTCGCGCAGAGTCTTCTTCATTTCTGTTTTTGCCGTTGCCGCAATCGTTCTTCCGCGCGCACGGAATGTGGCAGAGGCCGCACTCGGTGAGGCTCGCTGTGCACCGGCACTGCCTTTTGTTTTTGTCTGCCTTTTTCTGACGGGCATCGAAAACATCTATAAAAACTATTTCTACGGCGTCGGGCGCGTCGCACCACAGATAGCCTCCGAGCTTTCCGAGCAGATAATACGCGCACTCGCCGTCGCCGCACTTCTGATATTCTTCCGCGCAGATGACCCCGGCACGTGCGCGATGCTGATATTCATCGGTATGGTGATAAGCGAGCTTTTCAGCTCGTCACTTCTGAGCCTCTTTTATCTGCCTGAGAAAAAGCGGCTTTCCTCAAAGCCGAAAAAGCCGCCGCGCCTCCGGGAGCTCCTCGCAGTTTCCATACCTGTTTCTGCGGCGGCAACGGTAAATAACCTGCTCTCCTCTCTCAACTCCGTCCTTATTCCTCTGCGGCTCCGTGCGGCAGGAGCAACGGTGCGCGCCTCGACCGAAGCGCTCGGCGTTATGTTCGGGATGACGATGCCGCTGCTCTCGCTGCCAATCGCGTTTATTGCCTCGCTCACATCGATTATGGTACCGCGTGTTTCCGAAGCTCTTGCCGCAGGCAACATTTCCGACATCAGGCGCAAGGCAGGCAAGACCGTCCACGCCACAGGACTTCTTGCGATGCCCTGTATTGCGGTTATGATTCCGCTCGGCGAGGATATTTGCCGCCTTATTTTCTCCCATGAATCGGCAGGAGCTTTTATGCTTCCGCTCTGTATCGGCACACTTTTTTCCTATTATGAGCTCACAACGGGTGCGCTGCTCAACGGCATCGGTATGCAGACCCGCGCCGCGGTCTATATCGTCATAAGCGGAATCATCCAGCTCATCTTCACCTGGTGCATCGGAATATGCGGATTCGGAATGCGCGCATTCGTTCTCGGCTATGCTGTCTCAAACGGTATCGGTGCTGTGCTGAACACCGTCTGTCTGGTGCGCAGGCTCGGGCTCAGGCTGCGCTTCGGCAACTGGATTTTCACGCCGCTCATCTGTTCTGTGCTTTCCGCGCTTGTGTGCAATATAGTATACGGCGAGCTTTGCTTCCGCGCTATATCGCCCACGGCAGCCCTTGCCATCTCCGCCGCGGCAGGCATCGGCACATATGCTCTTTCCCTCTCCGCGCTCGGCACAAGCATCACACGCTATATAAAGACGCTTATCCCCTCGCGCTGACAAAAAAAGTGACTGTAAAAAGATGTTTTTACAGTCACTTTTCATTTATCCTAAAGTGTGCTTTATCTCCTCGAGCAGGCGGTGCAGCTCTTCAAGCGTCGATATCCCGGTGACGCGCGTTTTGAAATAGCTCGCGCCTCGCACACCGCGAAGATACCACGCTATATGCCTCCTTGCCTCGAGCAAAGCTATCTTCTCGCCGAGAATCTCCGCACTCTTTCTTATCTGCCCCACTGCCACATCGAGCCTTTCCTCAAGAGGCGGAAGCGGCGGAAGCTCCTTTCCATCAAGCGCGGCGCGGCATTGCCCGAAAATCCAGGGGTTTCCGAATGCACCTCTGCCGACCATAATGCCTTGTGCGCCTGTTCTTTTCTTCATCCTTGCGGCATCCAAGCCTTCAAAGACATCACCATTTGCAATGACAGGGATGCTCACTGCGTCGCAGACCTCGCGTATAATATCCCAATCCGCGCGCCCCGAGTACATTGCGACACGCGTTCTGCCGTGAACTGCAAGCGCATCTGCGCCTGCCTGCTCAAGCTCCTTTGCAAACTCGACAGCGTTTACCGAGCCGCCATCCCAGCCCTTGCGGAACTTGACGGTTACGGGAATATTTATTCCGCGCTTTATCTCGCGGACGATCTCCGCCGCAAGCGCAGGGCTTTTCATAAGCGCCGATCCGTCGCCGTTGTTTACGATCTTCGGAGTCGGGCAACCCATATTGATGTCAATAAAATCACAGCCTGTGCGCTCTATCGCAATTTCCGCGGCCTTGCGCATAACGGCCGGCTCATTTCCGAAAAGCTGGACACCAAACGGGCTTTCGCCCTCATTGCGGTGAAGCAGCGTGTGGGTTTTGCTGTCCTGATAGACAAGCGCCCTCGACGATACCATTTCCGTATATGTAATGTCTGCGCCGCAGGCTTTGCATACCTCGCGGAACGCCGCATCCGTCACTCCTGCCATCGGCGCGAGGGCAAGCGGCGTATTCTTAAAAACTTCCGATATATTCAAAAGGGAAAACCTCCCATAAAAATTTCTTTAGATATTGTATCACATTGTGAAGATTGTGGCAATAGATTGAAAATGGAAGTTTTATGTGATAGAATGAATTCATTGAAAAACAGGAGAAAGGCAACGGCAATGAAATGTGTAAATAAAACGGAATATTCCGATTGGTTAAATGTCGCAGATTTTGATTTGAAGCTTTCGGAATGTGACGGTGTTTTGAGTTTTCAGAAGGATACATATTTTATAAAAAAGCAGGATGCAAAGAAATGTACCTACAGCTTTTCCAATACCTCAAACACAGATTCGCAGTATGCGGCATTCGTAATAAAGGATAGGAAGAATGTTATTATTGACGGAAACGGCGCTGAATTTATCTTCCGCGGACATCTCACACCCTTTGTTATTGATAGTTCTGAGAATATCACAATCAAAAATCTCACAATAGATTTTAATCCGCCCCTTGTTGCGGAGGGTGAGATACTCTCCTTCTCTGATGAATATGTTGATATATTCATTGATGGCAGGCTGTTTCCGTATACCTGCCGCGATGGCTGGCTTTATTTTGATATAGGTGAAAAAGAACCGAGTCCGCTCCGACACGATTTTTCACAGATAAGATTTGATAGTGATCTTACCGTTGCACATTCCTCGGGAGACGGATTTGTTGTAAAACACGTTGAGGAGCTTTCCGAAAACAAAGTGCGGCTTTACCCTGAAAACAAGGATGAAATAAAGAAAATTTCAGTGGGCGAGCTTTTTGTGCTTCGTCATAATGCAAGACTTCACCCGGGGATATTTGTTGAAAACTGCAAAAATATCACTTTTGAGAATATAACGGTACACAGTTGCGGCGGTCTCGGCATTCTCACCCAGTTCTGCGAGAATATAACTTATCGCAATGTGGATTTTCTGCCGAATTTTAAAATAGGCAGAAGAATATCCTGCGGAAGAGACGACGGTATGCACATAACCTCCTGCAGAGGTAAAGTTGTTGTGGAGGGATGTTCGTTTCTGGGACTTATGGACGATCCCATAAACATTCACGGCTGCAGTATGCGTGTTGAAGAGATAAAGAACGGCGGAAAAACAATCCGTGCAAGATATATGCACGAGGATGCAAAGGACTTTTCGTTTTTTGCAAAAGAAAATGACGTTATAAACATAATAGATTCAAGGCATATGAATGTGGTGGAAAGTGCCGTTGTGGATTTTTGGGAAAAGGAAAGTGCTGAAACAATCCTTATTCATTTTAAGGATGCGGTTTCACTTCCGGGCGGTGATTATGCCATAGAGAATATATCGGCAACGGCGGAATTTATCTGCAGAAAGAACCGGTTTGGCTCCTGCCGTGCAAGAGGACTTCTTGTTTCAACTCCGAAAAAGGTTGTGATTTCTGAAAACCTCTTTGAATCCTCGGGAAGCGGGATTCTCATTCCGGGCGATGCAAACTATTGGTATGAATCGGGAGAGTGCCACGATGTGGAAATCTCAAATAATGTATTTACAAA
>JAFSIZ010000066.1 GCA_017439555.1 Oscillospiraceae bacterium
CTTCGCTTGTCAAGTACTTTTTTCAAGTTCTTGAATTTTTTCTTGACCTCAGAGGCCCATCCGGCCCCCCTCTCTCGAGGTGCTTTGCTATTATACTAAATACTCCCACAATTGTCAATACCTTTTTTCGTTTTTTTTAAAAAAATTTAACGCTGTCCACAAGCCCTGTGTATAATGTAATACAGCATTGCTTTTCTCCTGTAACTGTGAGGGTTATTTATGTATACGATTTATATATATAATAATGATAGCAGACGTCTCGAGCGCTATAGACTTGAATCATATCACAACATGCCCTATACACGCTATTCTTCAATGACCGTTTCAGACTTCTTTTCAAACACCGTTTCTTCAATCGGCTGGACCTCCACGGATTTTCTGCACAAATGGTCCGATATGTCACGCGGCAACATTTATCCACAGGCTGCGTTTCGCAGAATCGCCGAAGGCGGACACACAGCAGAGTCAATGCACTACGCAGGTCTCGCCGCCGACACATCGCAAATTTGTCACGATCACAACTTCCCTTTTCAGGAGGGCAACCACGTCGCGCTCTCTTCCGCAGGCTATCCGGAAGTCAACCAAGGAGATATCGGTCTGTTTGTTCTCGTTCTCCAGGATGCCCTCGCATCGCTCGGATTCAAGGAAGGTGAGCTCGACGGTTTCTTCGGGCGTGAAACAAAAAAAGCACTCTCTTGTTTCTGCAATAGCTTCGGTCTACCCGAAAGCAACGGATGTAACCATGATTTATGGAAGCTCCTGGCATTTCAAGCAGCAGGTTGCGGAATCACCGATTGCTGCAAGCATATAAACAGACGCAAAATAATTTTATGATTGATTTTAGTATAGCTTTCATATATAATTATAAAAAAGAAATAATCCGGAGGCTATGCTATGCCAATCAAAATACCAGATGCGCTCCCGGCACGGAGCATACTTGAAAATGAGAATATATTTGTTATGTCGGAAGACCGTGCATCACACCAAGATATACGCCCACTTCGCATACTTATATTAAACCTTATGCCCACAAAGATCACAACAGAGACACAGCTCTTGCGCGCTTTGTCAAACACTCCGCTTCAAATCGAGTTTGACCTGCTCAAAACTGCGACCCATCGCTCAAAAAATACATCCAGTGAGCATCTCGATTCTTTTTATAAAGATTTCTCCGATATCAAAAACAGAAAATATGACGGTATGATCATCACAGGTGCACCTGTCGAGACTCTCGAATTTGAAAGCGTTGACTATTGGGAAGAGCTTTGCGAAATTATGGAATGGACAAAGACAAACGTCTTCTCGACTTTTCATATCTGCTGGGGAGCTCAGGCCGCACTTCACTATCATTATGGAATCGGAAAATCCGAAACCGACAGCAAGGTATTCGGTATCTTTCGCCACAAGAACTTAAATCCGACCTGTCCTCTCCTCCGAGGCTTTGACGATGTTTTCTATGCACCACACTCACGCCATACTGCAATAGATGAAGAAGCGCTCGCCGCTTGCGACAGGCTTGAAGTTCTCGCGTCTTCAAAAGAAGCAGGCTCATATCTCATTGTCGGGCGCAACGGACGCCAGATATTCGTCACCGGACATCCGGAATACGATGCCGGAACTCTCGCAAGCGAATATGAGCGCGACGTAAATCTCGGCAAACCGATCGAAATTCCAAAAAATTATTACAAGAAAGATGATCCGTCGCTCGCTCCCGTCGTCACCTGGAGAGCCCATGCACATCTCCTCTACACCAACTGGCTCAACTATTATGTTTACCAGAACACGCCATATAACGTTGACGACATAAATTAATTTTCAAAAGCAGTGTGGGTATAATCTTCCGCACAGCTTTTGTTAGTTGAAAGGAGCAGTTGAATTGGAATCAATCTTCAACATATTCGGAATCCTCTATGTAATTTTTTCGTTGGCTATCGGATTCGGATTTGTTTTCGGAATTGCTTATCTCATATACAAGCTTGCAACAAAAAAGCACACACGAAAACCAAAGAAGATTTATCTTATTATGCCTTTTGTTTCAGCGCTCGTCGCCGTTGCCGCTTTCATCTTCAATATGGGATGGTTCAGAGTTGCTCTCATCGTATATGGCATCGCACCAATCCACGCCATACTTTTCCTCTTCTCCTCCTTATATTCTTCAGATTCAGCAGCCGAAAATACCCCACTTCGTTTCTACACAATCATATCATATATCACATATCCGCTTCCGTATATGCTCTTACCTGACGGCGGAGATGCCGGAGAAGAATATATGTTTTTCTGGCTCATCAAAAACGAGCAAATAATCAACATAGGTTATGCACTCGTTTTACCTTGCTTTATAATCAGCGCTGTTTTTATTGCACTTCAATTTTTTAAAGCCAGAAAGCTCAGAACACTTTCTCACACAACTGAAGACACCATTCACGATTAATCAACCGACAGGCTGCAGCAAAAATATTTTGCTGCAGCCTGTTTTCTTTATGAATAAAACTCATGCCGTCCTATTGTCATTACATAATCCCTGTTATCAGGTATCCACGTGCTCGTGGATATCGTCGGATTCAAAAAGAACAGGATGTTCTTATTTGAAAGCTTATAATCCTCAAGGCAGATTTTCGCTGCGACTATGCTTTCTTCATTCGGCTCTTTATATATACTCCCGTTTGCAACAGGTGTAAACTGAACACCGCCCTTCTTATCAAATATCACACCGTAGACCGTATCAGGAAACTCAGAGCTTCTGACTCGGTTGAGCACAACATTTCCCACAGCAATTTTACCCTGAAGCGATTCACCCTCACTCTCCGCATTTATAATCTTCGAAAGCCAATATAGGTTGTCGCGATCATAAAACTCATTTGCTGTTTTAAAACGTTCAGCTCCCGTCGTCACCTCCGCAGTTCTCGTCACTGCATTCCATTCTACTGATGCACCGAGAGTTTTTGCAAGAGAGCGAACCGGAACATACGCGCTGCCATCAACAATGATATTATCATTCCCGGAATAGACACAACGATCATTACATTCAATGTAGCCTCTGCCGATCGCCGCATTAAGCTCAACATTCTCCCCCGTCACCGTTGCTGCTCGATTCGGAGCATCCCACGCAACATCAAATTCCCCAAGCCTTTCGGAAAACGCCCTTATCGGCACATATGTAACCGAATTTATAAGCTTTGCTCCTTCAAACGCTTCACCGTCTATGCTTACATCTGCAGCAAAAGCGAGATGCAAGAGCATCATAGCCGACGCCAAAAAAATCAGAATTCTTTTCATAAAACCACTTCCTTTCGGTATAGTTGCTTCTATTTTAGCTGATACAGAGGATCTGTGCAAGGCACAATTAGTGGAATAAATTCCGAATTTTTACTTTTATCGACATATATCGCATCATTTACATATAATAAATAACACAATCGAAAATTTTCGTTTTTTTCAAAAAAATGCTTGCAATTTAAGAATAAATCTGTTATTATATTAGATGCTGTTTATTGACAAGATTTTAAGGAGGTGCGGCAAATGGCAAAGTGCGCAATATGCGAAAAAGGCGTAACCTTTGGTATCAAGGTTTCCCACTCACACAGACGTTCCAACAAAATGTGGAGACCGAACATCAAACGTGTGAAAGCTATTGTTGATGGTTCACCCCGTCACATCTATGTATGTACAAGATGCCTCCGTTCCGGTAAGGTTCAGCGCGCGATATAAGTACACACAAGCAAGAATGCCAAGACGCAGATTACACTTCTGCGTCTTTTTGCTTATTTCCCGACATTTTTTAAAGGAGCTGTTATTTATGGAAATCCTGCTGTCCTATTTTGATTTAAACACTTACCTTGTTGTTCTCGTCCGTCTCGTTGCATCCGTCATCCTCGGAGGCCTTATCGGAATTGAGCGCGCAAGCAGCAAGCACGATGCCGGTCTTCGCACACACATCATAGTTTGCCTCGGCGCCGCTTCCGTTATGATTGTAAGCCAGCTCATAACCCAGCAGAGCGGATCAATCACAGACATCACACGTCTCGGCGCACAGGTCATCAGCGGCATCGGTTTTCTCGGCGCAGGCAGCATCCTTGTAAACCGCAGCCGTGTGCGAGGACTCACAACTGCCGCAGGCCTTTGGACAACAGGCTGTCTCGGCCTTGTCATCGGTGCAGGTTTTCTCGAGGTCGCTCTGACAATCGTGGCCCTTATGATGTTTACCATATATATACTCCGCCCGTTCTCGCTGAAAATACGCGCAAGCGCAATGACCTTTGAGGTGAATGTCAACATCGAAAAGCGCTCACTTACAGAGTATGTCGAGGAATTTGCAAAACGCAACTTTGAAGTTATGTCTGTCAAAACTCCGGGTGATAAAGCAGTTATAACAATACATACAGATGACCGAGGCGAGCGCAACGAATTTATCCGTATGATAATTTCAATCCCCGGCGTAACCGGTGTTTCCGAAGCATAATTTTCATATTAACGCGCACTTTTCCGTGCGCGTTAAGTTTATTTTAAGGTTCATGTAGCAATATGTACTAGGTGATTTTTATGAAACTTTTATATGCCGAAGACGAAATAAGTATGTCTGAGGCTGTCGTGGATATCCTGACCTATCACAACTACTCTGTCGACGCCGTATACAACGGTGCAGATGCACTTGATTATGCAAAAGCCGAACACTATGACGGCATAATCCTCGACATTATGATGCCAAAGCGCTCAGGCCTCGAAGTCCTTTCAGAGCTCCGCAAAAGCGGAATAAACACCCCGGTTCTTTTGCTGACAGCAAAAGCAGACATTGATGACAGAATCTCAGGTCTTGATGCCGGCGCTGATGATTATCTGCCAAAGCCGTTTGCAATGGGAGAGCTCCTCGCACGGGTGCGCGCAATGCTGCGCCGCCGCGAGGAATTCACACCTGATATTCTCAGATATGGCAACATTTCCCTTAATATGCAGAGCTACGAGCTTTCAGGGAACAGCAAAAGCATCACACTCCCTAAGGTTGAATATAAAATAATGGAGCTTCTGATGCTCAACCGAGGAATCTATCTCTCAACCGAAGACATTCTCGTCAAGGTATGGGGTTATGACACAGACGCCGATATCGGCATCGTCTGGGTTTACATCTCGTATCTCCGCAAAAAACTTTCTTCACTCAGCGCAGATATCGAGATACGTGCAAAACGGAACATAGGATACACACTGGAGGTTACATCATGACAAAAAAACTCCAAAAACGCTTTGTCATCACAGCCATGGCTGCCATAACACTTCTTCTTATCGTTCTGCTCGGAATCATCAACATCGCAAACACCTGGTATTCCTCGCACGAAACAGACAAGCTCCTCAATATCCTCGCAACAGGAGAAGCAATGCCCCATCGAAGACTTCCGGGCAACGAACGCGAGCGAAGATTTTTCTCTCCGCCTCCACCCGAAGACACACGTATGGCTGCCGTGTATTTTTCAGCAAGAGACAATAGCGGAGAATATGAACTTGACTTAAACAGAATCTCTTCGCTTTCCCGAGCCGAAGCACTTGAGCTTGTAAAACAAGCAGCAAACGAGAATTCGGAATCCGGAAAAATCGGAAACTTTAAATATCAGATTTCCATATCCCCCATAAACGGCAGAAAAGCTTTTGTCTTCCTCGACACATCCTCACATCGCTATGCTGTGCTTCGCGTTGCCGCACTTTCCGTGCTTGCAGGCTTCGCAGTCTGGGCATTGATGCTTCTTGTAGTTATCCTGCTTTCCAGACAGGCAATACTTCCTATCGCCCGCAATATCGAAAAGCAAAAACAATTCGTGACAGACGCCGGGCACGAAATAAAAACGCCGCTTGCAATAATCCTTGCAAATACCGAAGCGATGGAGCTTCGAAACGGAGAAAACAAATGGAGCCGCAATATAAAAGCACAGGTCTCGCGCCTCGACGGTCTTATGAAGGATCTTCTCACTCTCGCCCGTTCTGACGAAGCTCACATCGACCTGCCGAAAGAAGAGGTCAATATGAGCTTGCTCCTATCCGATTGCACAGATATGTTCATCGAGAGTGCCGCACTGCGCGGAGTCTCATTCGAGCCCGACATCCCCGAAAACATAACGCTCACGTCACATAAAGAATATCTGATTCGCATCATATCCACGCTTTTGGACAATGCAGTCAAATATGCAAAACCGGAAAGTACGGTTGCTATCCATCTCGCTCAGCACGAAAAAACAACAGAGCTTTGCATCAGGAACACTTGCGAAGCTTTGCCTGCCTGCGACCCGGAAAAGCTCTTCGACCGTTTCTACAGAGAAGACACTGCGCGCACGCAAAAAAACGGAGGTTACGGCATCGGGCTTTCGGCTGCTCGGGCTATGATTTCCCTGCTCGGCGGCAGCATCGGTGCAAAATATGAAGGCACAGATTCTATCGTATTTATTGCAAAACTTTAACCCCCATAAAAGCGAAAATTCCGCCCTGCAATTATTGCAGAGCGGATTCTCTTTTTATTACATATCGTTGCCTACAGAAGCAGGAAGGAACGGCAGTGTATCTTCCAGTTTGCCATCGCCTGATGCCGTTATTAAATATACGCCGTATACGTCTTTGTTTCTTCTATATCAACATAAGCACAGCCTCTGAGCTTATGTGGTCTATGCCAAAAATCAAGCCTTTTGATTTCAGCGGTGCTTGCCGAATCGCTCTCACGCGGAGAAACAGAAAAATAACAGAAACCACACCTCCGCTGCATTCCGTTCTCTATTCAAAAATGCGCAATGACGGACCCGGACCGAAAACAATCATCGATTACACGCGTCAGGCATATGCATATCCTACAGGAAATGCGGGCATCATCCTCGAAGTGAAATGAGATGAGTTTCTCCCATCAATAATCCGCGATATTATCCGTCTCGACTCACGACGCGCAACAGCATTTTCAAAATATGCAGTCGCCAGTATCTATGCTGAAAAACTTAATAAGGAGAAAAACAAAATGCCATTCAACGATAATTTCATAAAACAACAAAGCAGGATGCTATCAAGCATCCTGCTCTGTTTGTTCTTTTGCCTCTTTATATGCTTTTATAAATTTCTGCGTGCTGTCAATCGGCTCGTCTCCGCTTTTCAGCTTAAGCATAAGATATGGCTCCTGCCCTGCGTTCAGAAGTATTTTCCCTTTATATTCAGCTCGCGCGCAAAGCTTTGAAATCACATCAAACGTGGGATCAACCATCGTTATCTTTATACTCTGCCCCTTCTGCGTTATATCAGAAATTCCTGCTTCTGCTGCCGCGCTGCGAAGAAGCGCGATATCAATGAGCGTCATTGTCTCACGCGGAGGTTCTCCAAAGCGGTCGCACAGCTCATCTATCACATCGTCTGCATCATCACGGTCTTCTATCGACGCAATTCTTCGATACAAATCCATTCTGGTTTCGCTTGATGCAACATATCTCTCCGGAATGTTTGCGGAAACCGTGAGGTCTGCGCTGCACGTCTCAGCATTCGGCGCAGTCTCTCCCTTTTCTTCCGCGATAGCATTTTCAAGAAGTTTCAGATACATATCATATCCGACACTCATCATATGTCCGCTTTGCTCTGCGCCGAGCACATTCCCGGCACCTCGAAGCTCAAGGTCGCGCATCGCTATCTTGAAGCCTGATCCAAACTCAACATATTCCTTTATTGCCGCAAGGCGCTTTTCTGCAATTTCCGAAAGAGCCTTTCCTCTGCGATATGTCAGATATGCATATGCGTGGCGGTTCGATCTTCCGACGCGCCCACGTATCTGATGAAGCTGAGCGAGCCCCATCTTGTCTGCATCCTCAATAATCAGAGTATTTGCATTCGGAATATCGATACCTGTCTCAATAATCGTTGTGCAAACAAGCACCTGAATCTCGCCTTCACTCATCTTCCGCATAACCTCGGAAAGCTCACCCTCACCCATCTGACCGTGACCGACTGCCACAGTGACACCCGGAACGAGCTTTGACACACGCGCGGCACATACTTCAATCGATGCCACATTGTTGTGAAGGTAGAACACCTGACCTCCGCGCGCAATCTCCTTTCGGATTGCATCGGCAATTATCTCACGATCGTGCTCAAAAACATAGGTCAGCACAGGATGTCGGTTTCGCGGCGCCTCTTCCATAATAGACATATCACGAATTCCCGAAAGCGCCATATTCAGCGTTCTCGGAATCGGCGTCGCTGTAAGTGTGAGCACATCGACTTCCTTTGTCATTTCCTTCAGGCGCTCTTTGTGTGAAACACCGAAGCGTTGTTCTTCGTCAACAATAAGAAGCCCGAGCTTTTTAAAAGAAACCGTTTTGGCAAGCAGCTTGTGCGTGCCGATTATCATATCAAGCTCACCTGTCTTTGCTCCGCGCAGAGTTTCCTTATTTCTCCTGTCAGAGCAGAAACGCGATGTAAGGCCGATTTTTATCGGGTAATTCGAAAAGCGGCGACACGCGGTTATATAATGCTGTTCCGCAAGAACAGTTGTAGGCACAAGGATTGCGACCTGCTTGCCACCGAGAATACATTTCATCGCAGCTCGGAAAGCAACCTCCGTTTTTCCGAAGCCGACATCTCCACAAAGCAACCTGTCCATAGGATAGTTTCTTTCCATATCGCCCTTTATCTCATTGCTGCAACGAAGCTGATCATCAGTATCCTCAAATTCGAATCCTTCTTCAAACTCCTTCTGCCAATCACTGTCGGCAGGAAACGGCTCGCGTTCAAGCGACTGGCGCGCTGCATAGAGCTTGATAAGCTCTTCCGCAAGCTCTTTTGCCGCACCTCTTGCGCGAAGCTTTGCTTTGTGCCATTCTGCACCGCCGAGTTTCGAAAGACGCACGCCGCCATCCTCTCCGCCACCGATATATTTTGAAACCATATCAAGCTGCGTTACCGGAACATATAGCGCATCCGTGCCGAGATACATAATTTTTATATAGTCTTTCTCGACGCCATCTGTCTTTATCTTTGAAATCCCTGCAAATCTGCCGATTCCGTGAAGATCGTGTACGACAAGACACCCCGGAGTCAGGTCTCGATAATTATTTATCTTCCGGCTGTTCTTTTTATCGCGTTTTATCCTTCCGCGCTTTGACGGCGCACGCATAAGCTGCCCCTCTGTAAAGAGCGCAAAATCATTTCCTGGATATGCAAAGCCTGCAGACAATACGCCGACTGCAATTATGACACAGGCCTCCTGCGGCAGATGTGCGAGCATCAGATCAATGCTTGCATTTATTCCGCGCTCACGCAAAAGCACCTGCATATTCTCTGCACTTTTTGCGCTTCCTGTCAGTATGACAACGCGGTTTCCGTCCTCGAGATATTCCGAAATTTCAGAGCACGCAAGCTCCAGATTGCCGCCATAGCTCGGAAGTGAGCGCGCAACCATCGACAATACGGCTTTTGGCGATATTCCGTATTCTGCGCGGACAAACGCCTCCAGGAATACGCTTTTGCTCTCGGAAATAAAACGCTGTACAAGCTCAAAATCCTCGCAAAGGCAATCTGTATCGGGAAGCAGAAATCCGCTGAAGATAAGGCTTTTTATATCCTCCACCTCGCGTTTTTTCTCTCTGCCTGCCGCATCGCGTATTCTGTAGTAATCATCTACGAATATTATTGCGTCCTCAGATATATAGTCAAGGCCGCAGGTATGCTCGGGGTAAATGAGATTGAAATATCTGTCACGGGCACGAAGCGGAAGCCCGTTTTCAACAAGCTCCATATCACTCTCAAGCGTTTTTATAAGACGTTCATTCTTTTTCTTTCGCCTGTTCTCACGCGCCAGAGCTTCAGAAAGCTTTTCACCAAGAGCTTCATATGCGCTGTTTTCAAGAGTTGTTGCCGGAAGCAGCTTTATCGCCTTTGTGTTTTCGATGCGGCGCTGTGTCTCTGTCTCAAAGAAGCCCATAGAATCAATTTCATCGCCGAAGAACTCAATTCTCACCGGGTTTTCCTGCCCGGGCGAAAAAACATCAACGATACCGCCGCGAACAGCAAACTGCCCCTCGCCCTCGACCTGCTCCGCGCGCGTATAGCCATAAGCAACAAGATCTGACATCAGCTTTTCCTGAACAATCTCCATACCGAGCTTCAGGGCTATCGCCTTTCCTGCAACAGTTTCGCGCGGTGCTGTGCGCTGCATCAGTGCAAAGACGGGCGCGAGCGTTATTCCGCACACACCGTCAGCAAGAGCCTTGAGCGTTGCAATCCTCTCGTGTTCAAATTCATGTGAAAACGAATCGACATCATGGAACGAGCGTTCAAGCACAGGCAATATCCGCGGCGCTTCTCCACACATAATCTCAATATCCTTTGCGGCGCGGCGGACATCCAGCTCATCAGCATATATACACACAATCTGTTTTTTTGTTATCATCCTCACTGCCGCGATTACATGTGCCTTATGTATGGCAGATAAGCCGGAGAGCGCAATCGGGCATTCTCCGGCTTCCAGCTTCTGCATCAGCTTTGCAAAATCTTTATTCTGTTTTAACAGCTCGCCAAGCGCCAGCATATGACATACCTGCCTCTAATTGAATTTCTGTGCAGCTGTTGCACATCCATTGTTCATTATTTCACCAACCGCCTTGCAAGCGCGGTCGATTGCGTCTGTAAGCGTTTCGGTTTCTTCCTTCGAGAACGAGCCGAGCACCCAGCCGACAAGCTCTCCCTCGCCCTTAGGCGCGCCTACTCCAACCTTTATGCGCGGAAAAACATCTGTCCCGCTGCGCTCAATTATATTCTTGATACCGTTGTGTCCACCCGCACTTCCCTTCGCGCGGATACGTATTTTTCCTGTCGGAAGTGATATATCATCATATATGACAATAACACGTTCCATCGGTATTTTATAAAATGACGCCGCCTGAACAATCGCATCACCCGAAAGATTCATAAATGTCTGGGGTTTGAGAAGCAGAACACTCTGCCCCGCGATTTCGCCTCTGCCGCAGAGCGCTTTGAATTTGAGCTCACGCACATCAATTTTATTCATTCCCGAAAGTGTATCAAGCGCTATGAACCCCGTATTATGGCGCGAGGTTTCATATTCCTTACCGGGGTTTCCAAGCCCGGCTATTATCCACTCAGGCTTTCCTGCCGGAGGTTTTCTTTCACTTTCGATTTTCTTAAAAAGGTCGAATATCGACAAATCAATCACCTGTTTTTTATTATTATGCCATAAGTATTTTCAAAATACCTTTTATATAACATCAGCCGGACATAAGCCCGTAGCTTGCACATTGGATGCGCACGATACGGGCCGTTTTCTTTTATTAAGTTAGAATTTATCTTCCGTTCTCTGCTATGAATTTTTCTATTTCGGCATATGGAACTATTCCCGTTGTCGCGCCGACTGCCATGATGATATGTGCACCGACTGCATTACCGATAAGTGCTGACTCTTCCATTGATTTGCCCATAGCAATTCCGTGGAGGAAGCCCGAGCACCAGGAATCTCCTGCACCTGTTGTATCAACAGGTTTCTCGCGCATAAACGGAGCGACATATACACCCTTGCTGTCACGGGATTCCTTTACAAAGCATCCGTCTTTACCAACCTTGATTGCAACGTGTTTTACGCCGCAGTCAAAGAAGCATTCAGCAATCTTTTCGTGGTCTGTTTCTCCGCCTGCAAGCTCAATGGCCTCTTCAATGCTCGGAATGAAATAGTCAACATACTGCAGCGCCGGTTTCAATACATCCATCCATCTGCCACTGTCATCCCAGGCAGTGTCGAGAGCTGTAATCTTGCCCATTTCCTTCGCACGCTTGAGCACCTTTGCACAATCCTCACCGTCAAACTTACTCATAAGCATTGCGCCTGCAACGAATACGATGCGTGAATTCTCGATGACATCGAAATTGACATCATCATAGCAGAAGGTATTATTTGTTCCCTTACAATGAAGGAATGAGCGCTCACCGCTTGAATCGACCACAACAACGGATGCAGAGGTATCTCCGCCCTTTTCAATAACAAGACCGTCAATATTGACACCCTTATCGACAAGAACTCCCTTAAGATATGAACCAAAGCCGTCGTCACCGATTTTACCTACCATTGCAGTCTTTGAACCGAGAACTGACATATTGATAGCCGCGCTCATTGCACAACCGCCGTTATAGAGCTTTACGCTGTCAATAAGATTGAGCTTTCCTTTATCGGGGAGTCGGTTTACTTCTTTACAAATAGCATCGGCAACAAGAATGCCAACACAAGCTACATCATACATCTGACTTACCACCTTTTGGCTTAAAAACCTATATTTTCATATCTATATTTTAATAAAAAATCACCATTTCGTCAATAGCTTTTAAAAAGCTTTATTGTATTCTCGGCTATTTCGTATCCTGCGTTTTTATCGGGCATGAGTTCAACGCTTTCCCTTGTTTCATAGCCGCCGTTTTCAAAGGCTGTTTTGCCCGGCACATAGCAATCAACAGTGTTGTTTGCCTGAGCTGAAATTGCAACGATTTTATCTGGATTTGCACCTCTCACAAGCTTTGCAAATTCGCAGAACACCTCACCCGGCCATATTGCAAAATAAACATCTCCGAGTTTCAGTGTTTTTATCTCAACTTCAAATTCTTTAACTTCACTTTCATAGCAACTCTTTGCCGCAATCGCAAATATGCGTTTTGTTACATCATCGTTGTTATATCCGTCAAAATCTATATCCTCACCGGAAAGAATCCGTTTTGCAATATCGTAATTCCTTTCGGTAGGCTTACGTTTTTTAACACTGAAATACATCGTCTTCGGAATAACATCTTCACACTTGCAGGGAGAAAGCCTTTCAGAAAGCTCAACTATCTTCTCAAATATCTTTTTGCCGCATTCTTTATAGTCTGCCACGTTTCCGCCTTTAAGTCTTTCAACATCTATATGGTTCACATCACCTGCGGCAGAATTTATAAATACATTATGCACGTTTTCTCCGTATTTTTCTTTCACAAGCTGTGCCACAACCCCCGGATAATCTGCCGAAATCACATCTTTACCCACACTGTCAGCGTGGAGCGCAAAATTTTCGATAAACGCTACAGGAGTTCCGTCTTCATATTCAACTTTTAAAAGAATAAAAGTTTCATCAGGAACACTTTCAGCACATTTTACAAGGTCGGGATCGGGATTCATTGCGAAGCTTCCGTCTTTTAAGTAAAAACGTCTTATAAACGCTACTCCCGGAAGCTTTCCGAAAGCCGAACTCATATGTGCAGGTTTTCTCGTTGTATATGCCTCGCAAACCGCCTCAGCTGCCTTTTCTATGAGGAAACCTGAATATTCTTCGTCTTCAAAATAGCTTTTTTCCCAAGTCCAGGTAGGTCCTGCTGTGTGGGAGTGGGTGACGCTTACGGAAATATTTTCCGGATTCATATCACATTTTTCCGCAACAAGTCTGCGTATTCCTATAGTATGCTTGCGGTAAAGCTCCACCGCATCACACACCACAAACACAAAACACTCATCGCCATTTTCAAAAACCATTGCTTTCACATAAAGTGGGTCAAGAACCCCCTGTGACGGACGGAAATGAAAATATCCGGGCATATTAAGCCCCACCTTTGGAGTAATATCTTTTTCGCAAATTCCAAACTTTAACATATTTCTCTCCTATAAAGTGCCCCGCAATGCGGGGCACTTCATCTTTTAAAATTTTGAATTGAGCATATCAATTGTTGCGCTTACCATATCTGTTCCGATCTTCGGCTCGGGAGTTGTCGCGCCTGTAATTGTCGGCTCATATCCGCCTTGCTCTATTGCCTCTTCTGTCGGCAGATAGCATCCGAACGAACCGTTTGAAAGCTCAGCTATGATAATGTTCTTATCTGCAAACTTCTCGCGAACTGCTTTTCCATATTCAACGAAAACCTCCGCAGGCCACGTTACAATCGCACTGTCACCGAGAGTCAGCGTCATAACCTCAACATCAATCATTTTGATGGGGTTATTGAACGCATCCATCGTCGCAAGGGCGATATGGCGGCGTTGCTTCAAATTATACGCTTCAATGCCGTAGTTCATAAACTTGACATTTTCACCGCGAAGAATTGCCTGAGCCGTCTCAACATATTCCTTCGTCGGAACGCGGAGGCGCGCAGAAAGAAACTCGCGAGAAACCACGGGCTTGACATCATCTGACAGAACAATCTTTTCTTCAAGCTTGCAAAGTGCTTCAAAAAGAGCCTTTGCAGTTCTTTGATATGTCGGAACGTCGCTTTCCGGTCGCATCGGCTTTGTGAAATCATTATGATTTGTATTTCCGCAAGGTCCTGTAAAAAATACACTTTCAGCATCCTCGCCGTATTTATCCTTGACAAGCTTTGCAAGATAGCCCGCATAATCCGCCGAAACCTTCGAGCTGTCATTGAGATATCCGCCCATCATATCAAGATGCACTCCAAAGTTTGAGATAAAAGCAAGAAGCTTTCCGTCCTTATTGCACACCTTTCCGACAATGAATGAATTGTCGGGAGTTCCGCAAGGCTCAACAATGTCCGGATTTCCAAACCCGGGATTCGTCAGATACCTCCCGTTTTTCATCTTGAATCTACGTATGAATGAATACCCGGGAACCTCGCATTTTGCAAAGCCTATTTTTGCTTCCTCGCGCTTTTCAAATGCTTCTGCGCCTGCTTCAACTGCGGCATCGACAAGCATATTAAGATAAAGCGGATCGTGGTCCGCTGCATCATTCCAGTCCCAGGTCGGTCCACCCGTATGCGTATGCGTTGCCGAAACAGAAATATATTTTTCAGCAATTCCTGTTTTTTCGGAAATTCCGCGGCGAATTCTCAGAACATCATCCCGATATAGATTAATTGCATCACAGACAACCGCGACTGCAAAAGCTCCGTCATTCTCAAAAACCATTGCTTTCGCATATAGCGGGTCGAGTATTGTTTTGACAAATCTCTTTTCAAAATATCCGGGAATCACCATCGATTCGAGCGGAGTTATATCACGCTTTGCAACACCGAATTTAAACATATTTTTCTCCTTTTTAGAAAATACCCCGCAAAAAGCGGGGTATTAATACCATATTAAAGTTCTATAAACTTACCTGTCTCGGAAGATTCATATGCAGCCTGAATTACGCGCTGTGCATAAATCGCATCGGCTGCCGGAACCTCAATCGGAGCACCGTCACGATGTGAACGTCCGAAGGAATCGAGTTCTTTTGTATACATATTGCCAAACTCAACCTCAACGTCAATCTTCTTGACTTCATTTCTTGTCTGCTGAGCGTCATAGCCGAGAGTGCTGTCTGCGGCAATGACCTCAATCGTTCCTCCCTCTTCCTGAGAAAGAGTTCCGATTGCGACAATCGAGCCTGCAGTGCCATAAAACTCGAGTTTTGACGGAACCGCATCAGGAATGTTGAAGTTTGATTCAACATATGCAACTGCACCGTTTTCAAGCTCCATCATAAGTGATGCCTGATCTTCAACCTCGTAAGAGAAGGTATGTGTTTTTGAAAAAGAAGCAACCTTCTTTGCCTTTGAGCCTGTGATGTACTGGATAAGGTCGATGCAATGAACACCCATATCCATAAGTGCCCCGCCGCCTGAAAGCGCTTTTACCTGACGCCACGCACCCGGGATATCCGGATACCAGCAAGAAAACTGTGCACGGCAGGAAACGAGCTGACCAATCTGACCGGACTGGATAATCTCGCGGATTTTTGCGTTGATTGCGTGGAAGCGCATAAGGAAGCCTGTCGCAATCTTGACGCCTTCTTCCTCACAAACTCTGAGCACCTCTTCACCGTCTGCAATATCAAGGCAGATTGGCTTCTCAAGAAGGATATCCTTCTTTGCGCGAGCGGCATCAATTGCCTGCTCCTTATGGCAGTTGACGGGAGATGCGATATAGACGACATCAACCTCAGGGTCTGCAAGAAGAGCCTTATGGTCTGTGTATGCGCGTTTTGCGCCATATTTTGCGCGAAGCTTTTCTGCAAGCTCCTCGTTGATTTCCATAACCGCAATAAGCTCTGCCTCTTCGGAGAGCATCATTCCGGGAAGTGTACGCCTGTCAGCAATGCCGCCGGCGCCGATAACACCCCATCTTACTTTCTTCATTGTATGTTACCTCACAAAATTTTCAATTAGTTGCACTCTGCAACGAGCGGACCTGCAAGCTCACGAAGGAAGAAGAGCTTACCTGCAAGAGTCGGCATATAGGAGGATGTTACCCAACGCGACGGACCGTAGCGAAGCGTCATCCAGAGGGACATTCCCTGCCACTGCATACCGCGTGAAAGCGCACCGTCGCATCCGCCGATAATTCTGTCGGACTGGAGGAAGAGACCCGGGCCGATTGTGTTAGCGCGGCACGGAACGAGAGTTGTGCGGCTCTTGAAGCTTGTTATAGCATTCTGCTCGATTGTGAGCGGATGGAGCTTTGCACCGATGCGGTACATCTGGTTCTTCCATTCTTCATCCGTTGCGAACTCGCCTGCAAACTGCGGCTCCCAGAACGCAATATGGCACATACGTCCGATACCGAAGGTTGTGATAAGGCGAGCGCCCTCTGCCTTCAACTTTGCAATCTTTTCCGGATATGTCGGGAGATTGTCCTTTGTTGCGAAGTTTCTCTGATTTTCCGGAACAGTCTTATTGATCTTGCTGTAGAACGCATCGCGCATTGCATATGTAAATGAGCCGGGATTGCTCGGATCAAGTGTGTTGCCTTCAGCATCTGACCATTCGTCCATATTGAAGCCGTATACGTGTGAGCAATCAATATCCCACTCATTGAGGAAGTATGCTGCCCAGCGATACATACCCATCGGTCCTGCCGGAAGAATCATTGCGAGCTTGATGCCTTCATCGCGAGCCATCTTGATCTGGTTTGCAATCTCGTGGCCCATCATCATATCAAACTCTGCAACGTTGTCGCACTGAACCGGCTTAAAATCCGGATGCCAGAAATCCTGGCGCTCGAAAATTGCCTCAGGTGCATTGGAGCAACATTTGTCTATCTTTTCAAAATCCCAGCCTTCCGGGTAGAAGCCCTCAAGAAGAGAACCCTTAACTGTGCTGATAAAATCCATAATAATTTCCTCCTTTAAATTAAGCCTTACGGCAAATGTCTGATTGTTGTCTGACGAAGATGCGCCTTGCAGGTCTTGAAGCCTTCAGCATACATAACACCGCACTGAAGTCCGCGTGCACGTGTGCAGGAGCGTACAAACTCGATAAAGTCAATCTTATCGTGGTCGCGCATCCAGACTATCTGGCTCTCGTGGCACTCAACAGCGCGAAGCTTCTGGTCGATATACTCCGTTACATCGACATACATCTCGGGAACAAAATTTGTTCCCGCAAGGTTATCCATATAATATATCGGAACACACCCACCGGTCGGTGCTCCTGTTTCGGGGAACATATGTCCGACAGTTGCAGTGAAGCTTGTTTCGAAAACAAGCTGGCTGACTTGAAGATGGTCGTTCATATAGTCGTCCGGTCCGTGTGTGATTATAAAATCAGGGTTGACCTCACGAATAATTCTGACCATTTCGCGGCGTGCATTGATATCGTCAGCATAGATCATGCAATCTCCTACATTGACATTATACACTTTTTTCACGCCAAGAACTTCGCCCGCATTTTCAGCCTCTTTGGTGCGCATCTCTCCGAGCTCCTTCGGCATAATCACAACGTGTCCCATATCGCCGTTGCATACATGGCAGGTATAGACCTCATAGCCTTCTTTGACCATACGGGCAAGCGTTCCGCCACAGCTGAGCTCAAGATCGTCAGGATGGCAGCCTATAGCGAGTACTCTCATTTCCTTCATTCCTTTCCAAGCAATTATATTTCAATAAAACAATTATTATTGAAAAAACGGACAAACGCCTTTTTTCACTGCTTAAATTAATTATAACTCTACTTTGTGTGTTTTGCAAGTTTTTCTTTTGTTATTGCAATATTTTAATGAGTTCACAGAATTGAAAACAATCATTATTTTCTCCTGTATATCGCTTTTGTCTCTTCGCTTTCCGTTCCGTCGTGATTTTTGAGAATAAGACACGGCATAAGCTTGCTGCCGCTTCCTCCACCTTTTCTCGCCTCAAGCAAAACAAGCGAAGGCTCAGCCTTGACGGTATCCTGCACCAACCGCATACGCTTCGGCGCAAGATTATATTTGCCAAGCGCCGAAAATAAATCAGCAAGTCTCGACGGACGGTATACAAGGGAAAAGCTTCCCCCGAATTTCAGCAGATATGATGCCGCCGCACAGACATCGTCAATCGTGCAGCAAATCTCCATTCTCGCACAAAGAAGCTCCTCGTGCTCTGTATGCAGCCCTCCGTCAGCCTGCATAAACGGTGGATTTGAGACAACAGCATCAAAGCTTCCTGCCTCAAATTCGCTGCGCGCGTCCTTCAGATCAATATTATGCACAAAAAGGCGGTTTTCGATTTTATTATGCAATGCGTTTTTTTCGCAGAGCACAGCTGCGCCCTCCACAATTTCAACACCGTGGAGCTCTATTCCTTCGTGCCTTGCGGCAAGGAGCACAGACACAGCGCCCGTACCGCAGCCGAGGTCACAAACCTTTCCTCGTTTTGGCACACGCGCAAACTCAGACAACAGCATAGCATCTGTGCCGAGCTTCAGATACCGTCTGTCCTGCTCCATTACAAATCCGTTTATACCAAGCTCATCGAGCATTCCGACTCACCCACTTTCCTGTATTTTATGTTATCGTGTGCGCAGGAAAAAGTCAAGGCAAAAAATAATGAATAATTTTTCAGAAATTTGCATCTTGACCTTGACATATTGTCAATTTACATCTAAAATATAAAGGATGGATAATATCGTTGTTATTGACTGCGCTATGCGAAGCTTTCGCATTTTACAATAACTTGAATTATTACATATGGACTGATTGAAATTCTGAAACACCAAAAACAAAAAGGAGGTAATGCAAACAATATGAACTTCAACGTACTTTCACCCATAGCATGGCTGATCATTGTGGCGGTTTGCGCCGTCTTTGCCATCGTTGCATTCATTCTCGGCATGGGCTTCCGCAAAAAGGTTGCGGAGAAGAGCATCAAAAGCGCCGAAGAAGAAGCAAAAAGAATTGTCAACGATGCAATAAAGGCCGCAGAAAGCAAGAAACGCGAAATGCTTATTGAGGCCAAAGAGGAAATCCATAAGAGCAGAACCGAATTCGACCGCGAAATGAAGGAACGCCGCGCAGAGCTTCAGAAGCAGGAGCGCCGCGTCACACAGAGAGAGGAATCTCTCGACAAGAAACACGAGGCCGTAGAGGAAAAAGAGGCAACTCTTGTAACGAGAATCAAAGAAAACGAAGCGCTCAACGAAGAGCTTAAGCTGATAAAGCGCAGTCAGCTTGAAATGCTCGAAAAAATTTCCGGCTACACAGTCGAAGAAGCAAAACAATATCTTATCCAGAACCTTGAATCAGAGGTTCGCCATGACTATGCTGTACGCCTCAAAGATCTTGAAGCTGAATTCAAGGAAGAAGCAGACAGCAAGGCTCGCAATCTCATATCTCTCGCAATCCAGAAGTGTGCAGCAGATCACGTTGCTGAGGCAACTGTTTCTGTCGTTCCGCTCCCCAACGATGAAATGAAGGGTCGCATCATCGGTCGTGAAGGCCGCAACATCCGCACCCTTGAAACTCTCACAGGCGTCGATCTCATCATCGACGACACGCCTGAAGCAATCACTCTTTCAAGCTTCGATCCGGTCAGACGTGAAATCGCGCGTCTCTCCCTTGAAAAGCTCATCTCCGACGGGCGCATCCATCCGGCAAGAATCGAAGAAATGGTCGAAAAGGCGCGCCGCGATGTCGATCACATCATCAAGCAGGAGGGTGACCGCGCAACATTCGACACAGGAGTTCACGGTCTCAACCCCGAGATCATCAAGCTTCTCGGACGTCTCCGTTTCCGCACAAGCTATGGCCAGAACGTGCTCAAGCATTCCGTCGAGGTCGCTCATATCTCAGGGCTTCTCGCAGCAGAACTTGGTGTCGATGTTATGCTCGCAAAGCGTGCAGGTCTTCTCCATGACCTTGGCAAGAGCGTTGACCATGAGGTCGAAGGCTCCCACGTTTCCATCGGTGTTGATCTTGCTAAAAAATACAAAGAGAACGATGAAGTCATCCATGCAATTCAGGCTCACCACGGCGATGTTGAAGCAAGAACAGTTATCGCCTGCATCGTTCAGGCGGCAGATGCTATCAGCGCAGCTCGCCCGGGTGCAAGACGTGAAAACCTCGAAAACTATATCAAGCGTCTTGAAAAGCTCGAAGAGATTGCAACCTCATTTGCCGGAGTTGAGCGTTCCTATGCTATCCAGGCAGGCCGTGAGGTCCGCATAATCGTCAAGCCCGACGAGGTCAACGATGACGAACTTGTCCTTCTCTCACGCGAGCTCGCAAAGAAGATTGAAAGCGAGCTTGAGTATCCCGGACAGATCAAAGTTCATCTCATCCGTGAAACCCGCGCGATTGACTACGCAAAATAATTTAAAAATACAGTGGTGTAATCCCGATATTTGTGATACAATATCAGTGGAATACACCACTTATTTTTTTAGAAAGAGGTATCCTGTTTGAAAATTCTTGCAATCGGTGATGTCGTCGGAAAGGGCGGCGTCAAAGCTATAGAGCGCAACCTCACTGCGCTCAAACAGAAATACAACGCCCGTTTTGTTGTTATCAACGGTGAAAATGCAGATATGGTCGGCATTCTTCCCGAGCAGGCCGAAGCACTTTTTCGTGCAGGTGCAGATGTCATCACGCTCGGAAACCATACCTGGGGCAGGCGTCAGATCTCATCATACATTGAAAACGAACCCTCACTCCTGCGCCCCCATAACATCCCCGGGGATGCTCCCGGTATCGGATACGGAATATTCGATGCATTCGGCAAGCGCGCTCTTGTTATCAATCTTATAGGGCGCTGCGGCATGCAATTCGGCGCGGATAATCCCTTTTTCACGGCAGACAGGATTCTGCGCGAATGTGAAGGAAAATATGACTTCGCGCTCTGCGATTTCCATGCAGAGGCAACGAGTGAAAAACAAGCCTTCAGCTTTTACGTCGACGGCAGAATCTCTGCAGTCTGGGGCACTCACACCCATGTTCAGACGGCAGATGAAAAAATCCTCCCGGGCGGCACAGGCTTTATCTGCGATCTCGGTATGACAGGACCATACAGCTCCGTCATCGGCTGCGTTCCCGAAAAATCCCTCGCAACGTTTCTCGGAAAAATCCCGGAGCGTTTCAGCGAAGCAAGCGGCAGACTTATGATAAACGGCGCCTGCTTTGATATCTCCGACGATGGGAAATGCTGCTCCGTTGAGCGCATAAATATTATACTTGAGGATTAAGGACATATGGCTAAGATCATCCATACGGCTGACATACATCTCGACAGCACGTTCACATCGCTTTCACCCGATGTTGCAAAACAGCGTCGGGCAGGTCAGCGCACGCTTGTTTCGAAAATAATCGATATCGCAAACGAAGAGAACGTCGATGCAATAATCATCGCAGGCGATCTTTTTGATTCATATCCGATTTACACCGAAACGGCAGAGAGCCTTCTCCGCGATTTTTCGCGTACACGGGCGTCGGTTTTCATCACTCCGGGAAATCACGATCCATATACATTTGATTCTCCCTATAAAACACTCAATTTTCCCGAAAACGTGTATATATTCACAGAGAATACCTTGACCTCAACCGAGCTTCCGTCAGCAAAGCTCCGCATCTTCGGCGCGGCATATGCATCAGAAAACCTTGAAGGCAGAATCCTCAAAGACTTCAAAGCCCCGGATGATGATTTTACAAATATCGTAATTCTCCATTCTCATCTGAGCTGCACAGAGAAATACTGTCCTGTCAGCGTTGATGAAATATCAGGATGCGGCGCGGACTTCGTTGCCCTCGGACATATCCATATGCCCACAGAAATCCGCAAGGCCGGAAGGACCTGTTATGCATATTGCGGAATTCCCGAAGCACGTGATTTCCGCGAAGCTCACGCGACAGGCTTTTACATTGGCGAGATTCATAAGGGATATGTCAATCTTGAGCACCGCACCGTCTCCGATATCCGATATCGCGATATAACAGTCGATATTGAAAAAACTCCCGATATAAAGGAATCACTCCCCTATCCTGCATCACACGAGCATCTCAGGCTCACGCTCAAAGGCGAATGCAAAGAATTTGATGCACAAGTGCTTTATCGCGAGCTTTCGTCAGGCTATGATGAGCTTATAATCCTTGACGAAACAATTGCACCGCAAGATATGTGGCAAGGCATCGGAGAGGAAACGCTTCGCGGAATATTCTTGCGCAAGATGAAAGAGCGACTGGAGTCCTGTGAAGATGAGCGTGAAAGGCAAAAAATCCGCCTCGCCACAAAGCTCGGCATTGACGCAATAGAGAACAGAGATATATAGAAAAAGCATTCACGCAAAATTTGCGCGAATGCTTTTTACTGTTATTATTTACTTTTCCAGGAAAAGAACACCGAGAGTGCCGGGGCCGCAATGTGTGGATATCGTGCAGCTTGCACGGCTTGTGTAGATATTTTTGAATATCCCGGTTTCCTCAACTTGCTTCTTAACAGCCGCAAGACGTTCCTCAGGCACACCCGAATGTGTTATATACATATGCTCGGGATTGATTTCCGGGTATTTTTCAAACTGTTCTCTGACATACTGAGCAAGCACCTTATCCATATTTCCGCGATATTTTTTCGAAGCGCGAAGCTCGCCCGTCTCGTTGTTTACTTCAATGCAAACCTTGAGGCCGAGAACACCTGCTGCCAGAGCAGCAACACCGGAGCATCTTCCGCCTGCCTTCATAAACTCAAGGGTTTCGAGAACGAAGCTGCAATGGCTCTTTGAGCGGAGCGCAGACACTTCCTCAACAATCTGCGCTGCAGGAAGACCTTTTGCAATTCGCTCGCCCGCCTCTATGACAAGAAGGGCTATTGCACTTGAAACATTTTTTGAATCGATGATGTGGACGCCCGGAAGCTCTTCTGCAGCAAGCAGGCAAGACTGATAGCTGCTCGTAATCGCAGACGAAAGCGTTATATGAATTACCTCATAGCCTTCATCAACCCAGGGCTTGAAATATTCGACATACTCAGCCGGGTTTATTGCCGAGGTTTTCGGAAGCGTTCCGTCCTTTCTGAATGCTGCATACAAATCATCCGGGAATATATCAACACTGTCCATATATTTTTTATCGTTGAGCGTGATTGAATATGAGATAAGATTTACGGAATATTTTTCCTGAAGTTCCTGACCTATATCGCAGGTGCGGTCTGCGCTAAGAATAATCTTAGACATGACATCTTCCCCTTCCTTTTAAAAAGCCTATTCCTCTTCCCAGTTGTGATAGACGTTCTGTACGTCGTCGTTGTCATCAAGCATTTCAAGAAGCTTCTGCATATTCTTGATATCGTCTTCGCTCTCAAGCTTTGTATATGTCTGCGGAACAAGCTCTGCCTCAGCAGAAACCACAGTATATCCCGCCGATGCGAGAGCATCGCTTACCTCAGCAACAGCTACAGGATCACAATAAACCTCGACGACCTCTTCGGATACCTCAACGTCATCAGCACCTGCATCGAGGCATGCCATCATAACATCGTCTTCTTCCGCATCACCGCGCTCGATAACAACTATTCCCTTGTTGTCGAACTGCCAGCTTACGCAGCCGGAAGCACCGAGATTTCCGCCGTATTTATCGAAATAGTGGCGCATTTCCGAAGCTGTACGATTGCGGTTGTCTGTCATTGTTTCGACGATAACTGCAACGCCACAGGGGCCATAGCCCTCATATACGATAGTTTCATAGCTCGCACCGTCAGCACCAGAGGCGCGTTCGATAATTCGCTTGATGTTATCATTCGGCACGTTGTTTGCCTTTGCTTTAGCGATGCAAGCCGCAAGCCTTGAGTTGCTTGCAGGATCCGGGCCGCCCTCTTTAACCGCAACGGCTATCTCGCGCCCGATTTTTGTGAAAATCTTTGCGCGCTGTGCATCTGTTTTTTCTTTTTTGTGGAGAATATTCTTCCATTTGGAATGTCCTGACATTGTTATTCCTCGTTCCTTTGGGTATTTTATAATATAATAGTATACAACATTGTCATTCTTTTTTCAAGTGAGCAAAAGCATTTTTTGTTATTTGTCTTTTTGAATTCCTGTTTTCGCAAAATTTATATTTTTGAAAAAAGAGCAAAAAATTTTTTCAATATGAATAAACCTCCGAAGAAACGCGCAAAATATCATTACATCATCGCGCCGTTGCGCTTTGATACATTATTATATGAGGTGAATTTCAATGTCCAACCAGAACCAGCAGAACAAGAACAGCCAGAACCAGCAGAGCAACCAGAGCAATCAGAACAATCAGCAGAACAAAAACAACCAGAATCAGCAGAACAAGTCCAACCAGAATCAGCAGAACAACTAAGCAGACACGAAAACGGCTGTTTCCGCAAAGGAAGCAGCCGTTTTTGCTTGACAAACAGACTCTTCGGGAATACACTTATTTTATAGATATAAAGGAGGTGAGGAGCATTGAATGACAGATATATATTACACTGTGACCTGAATGCCTTTTATGCATCTGTCGAGGAGGTTTTAAACCCTGAGCTCCGCGCTTTTCCTGTTGCAGTATGCGGAAATCCCGAGAACCGTCACGGCATAATTCTCGCAAAAAACGAAAAGGCAAAAGCCTTCGGCGTAAAAACCGCGGAAACCATATGGCAGGCGCAGAGGAAATGTCCCGGGCTTACGTTGGTTTCTCCCCACCATGATGAATACTCCAAATACTCGAAGATTGTAAACGAAATTTATCTGCGTTACACCGATCTTGTCGAGCCTTTTGGCATCGACGAATCCTGGCTTGATGTAACCGGCTCCGCCCACCTTTTTGGCACTCCGGAACAAATTGCAAATGAACTGCGCAAGGTTGTCAAAAACGAAACAGGGCTCACCATCTCTGTCGGCGTTTCCTTTACCAAAGCCTTTGCAAAGCTCGGCAGCGACTATAAAAAACCCGATGCGACAACTGTCATATCGCGTGAAAATTATAAGGAAATCGTCTGGCCGTTACCTGTCACAGATCTTCTGTTCGTCGGAAAGAGCGCAAAAAAGACTTTCGACAGGCTCGGTATATCCACAATAGGCGAGCTTGCGCAAAGCTCACGTGCCGCAATCTCCTCGCTACTCGGAAAAACAGGTGAAACGATACACGACTATGCAAACGGCCTTGACTTTTCACCCGTCAAATCGGCATTCGCGGAAAGCGATCCGAAATCCATCGGCCGTGGGGTGACCTTCCCCCATGACCTCACAGACATTTCCGAGATAAAAACCGGAATCACAGTCCTGTCAGACGATGTCGCCGCAAGGCTTCGCAAGAAACATCTGAAAGCTTGCGTTGTTGCACTCACAGTCAGGGATCCGTCTTTCCGCACGGCAACACGGCAGAAAACCCTTTCCTGCCCGACTCATCTTGAACACGACATAACAAAAGCTGCACTCGAGCTTTATCACGATGCATTTCAAGTAAAGAAGACCGCTGTCAGAATGCTTACCGTTACAGTATCTTCTCTTATAGACGAGGAAAGCGCAGGTCTGGAACAGTTTTCGCTGTTTGAAACCGAAGAGGATAGCGGAAAACAGGAGCGCATAGAGCTCGCCATAGATAAAATACGAAGCAGATTCGGCCGCGGCTCGATGAAAAAAGGTTCTTTTCTCAATTCTGATTTTTCAATAAGAAACAAAGAGGACTGATGGCGAAAAACGCCAAAAACGCTTGACAAATACGATAGTTTTGGTGTATTATAATCTTTAAATAAATTAAACAAAGGAGCGTTGCGGATTATGGATATCAGCAGAAAAATTTACGGCGAAGGCCTCACCTTCGATGATGTGCTTCTCATTCCTGCCAAGAGCGAAATTCTCCCGGCAGATATCGACGTTTCCACGCGTCTTACGAAAAACATCTCATTAAACATCCCGATTATGAGCGCAGCTATGGACACCGTTACAGAGTCGCGTATGGCAATTGCCATTGCACGTGAGGGTGGCATAGGCGTTATACATAAGAATATGACCATCGAAGAGCAGGCTAATGAAGTTGATATGGTCAAGCGCTCCGAAAACGGAGTTATAACAAACCCGTTCTTCTTAAGCCCCACGCACACTCTTGGCGACGCCGATGACCTTATGGCAAAATATCGCATCTCCGGTGTTCCGATATGCGATAACGGCAAGCTCGTCGGCATCATCACAAACCGCGATATGAAATTCGAAACTGATTTCACACGCCCGATTTGCGAGGTAATGACGAAGGACAATCTCGTAACTGCGCCTGTCGGCACAACACTCGAGGATGCAACGGAAATTCTCCGCAGAAACAAAATAGAAAAGCTTCCTATCGTTGATGATCAGATGGCACTCCGCGGGCTCATCACGATCAAAGACATCGAAAAGGCTTTGAGATATCCCAATTCCGCACGTGACGAAAAAGGCAGGCTTCTTGTCGCAGGTGCAATCGGCAACACAGCCGACGTGCTCGACCGCGCAAAGGCTCTCGCTGATGCCGGCGTTGACGTATTCGTTCTCGACAGCGCTCACGGCCATCACATCGGTGTAAGAAATGCAATCGCAAAGGTCAAGAACGCATTCCCCCATATCGATCTTATCGCAGGTAACATCGCAACGCCTGAAGCTGCTGCAGATCTTATCGCCGCAGGTGCAGACGCACTCAAGGTTGGTATGGGTCCCGGTGCTATCTGCACAACGCGTGTTGTCGCAGGTATCGGTGTTCCCCAGATCACAGCTGTTATGACAGTTGCTGAGGTTGCAGACAAATATGGCATTCCTGTCATCGCAGACGGTGGTATCAAATATTCCGGCGATATCCCGAAGGCAATCTGCGCAGGCGCATCCGTCATTATGCTCGGCTCACTCCTCGCCGGCTGCGACGAAGCTCCGGGTGAATTTGAAATGTATCAGGGCCGTCGCTTCAAGGTATACCGTGGTATGGGCTCACTCGGCGCAATGTCAAAGGGCGGCCGCGACCGTTACTTCCAGCAGAACAACCGCAAGCTCGTTCCCGAAGGCGTCGAAGGACGTGTTCCTTATAAGGGCTCGGCAGGTGATACTGTATATCAGCTCATCGGCGGTCTCCGCGCAGGTATGGGCTATTGCGGTGCTCCGAACATCGAAACGCTCCGTGAAAACGGCCGTTTCATCAAGATTACCGGCGCAGGTCTCAAGGAAAGCCATCCCCACGATATCTACATCACAAAAGAAGCACCGAACTATTCGGTCAATCCGTAAAACCGACGGAGCCGCTTATATTGCGGCTCCGTTTCAATTAATTCTGATAAAGAAGGTATTTTTATGCTTTGCAAACTTGAAAAGAATTCAAGCGTTCTTATAAGCCAATGTGACAATACAGGGCATTTAAGCATTCCAAGCATATTTTCGCTTTTCGGCGACCTTGCCTCAGAGCACGCACCAAGCCTCGGCCTCGGCTCAGATGTTCTTGCAGAGAAGGGATTATTCTGGGTCGCTGTACGCACAAAAATAAAAATCAACACGCCTGCAAATGTCGGCGATGCGCTCTGTGAATCCACCTGGCCGGAAGTCCCCGGCAGAGCGCGCTGCACGCGATATTATATGCTTGAACACGAAAACTCCGTTGTTGCCGAAGGAAAAACAGAATGGGCTATAGTTGACCTTGAGACAGGCAGACCTCATAAGCTTTCTGAGATATATCCCGAAAACCTCGAACATCTTCCCGATGTTGTCTGCGAAGAACCCTTCATCAAAATCACCGAGGATTTCAGCGGTTGTGAGCTTCTTGGAAAATACACCATATGCTCAACAGACATCGACCTTGGCCAGCATATGAATAACGCGCGATATATCCACGCGCTTTTCGGGCTTTTCACCTGCTGCGAGCTTTCGGAAATGAACATATCCTTCGTCGAGATCAACTTCCGCGCACAATGCTATGAGGGCGATGAGCTTTCCTTCTTCATCCGCATCGCTGACGACGGTGCACGCGAAATCGGAATAATCCGTCCTGACGGAAAATGTGCTGCAACAGCAAGAATTGCATAATAAAAAATGCCGCAAAAAGGCGGCTTCACATAGGGATAAATCGCCATAAAAAGCAATCCTTTGGCGCATAACTGCATTAAATCAGTCGCAAATCCGTCAGGATTCGCGACTGATTATAATTTGTTCTGCATCCAAATTCTTGTCTTTTATGGTGC
>JAFSIZ010000067.1 GCA_017439555.1 Oscillospiraceae bacterium
TCTCGTAGCATGCTCTCTACGACCATTTGCTTAAACTCTCCTGTATATCGTTTGTTCGGTACTCCTTTAGGCATAGAAAAACACCCCTTTTCTTAGTACAAGTATTATATCATACTTGTCTAACAAATGGGGTGCAGTTCAAATGTTCTGTGCGGCGTCTTATCTTTTAGACTTCCATAATGATAGGGAGAATCATCGGTGTACGCTTGGTCTTCTGATAGAGATAGTCGGAAATTCTGTTTTTCAGGTTTGTCTTGATTGAGTTCCAGTCAGTATATCGGCTTCTCATACAGGCGTTGAGCGCCTCTGCAGCAAATGAGCGAAGCTCGAGCATAAGGTCCTCCGCTTCCTTGACATATATAAATCCGCGTGTGACAATATCAGGTCCTGCGAGTATCTGTCTGGTAGCGCGGCTGAGCGTGATAACGACAGTGATGATTCCATCCTCCGCAAGATGCTTTCTGTCGCGGAGTACGACGGAGCCTACATCGCCGACTCCTGAGCCGTCAACAAGAAGCTTTCCTGAGGGAACGGTTGCGCCGAGCTTGGCACCCTTTTCTGTGAATTCGACAACTCTGCCGATATCACAGACAAAAACGTTTTTCGGTTTAACGCCCATACGCACTGCAAGTGCCTCGTGAGCTTTCAGGTGTCTGTGCTCACCGTGGATAGGAATGACATATTTCGGCTTGGTCAGAGCAAGCATAAGCTTGAGCTCCTCCTGACAGGCGTGACCTGAGGCGTGAACCTCGGCGAGCTTTTCGTAGATAACCTCGGCACCTTTGCGATAGAGCTCGTTTATGACGTTGCCTACGGCCTTCTCATTTCCGGGAATGGGGCTTGCGGAGATAATAACGCGGTCGTTGGGCATAATTTCGACCTTTTTATGAGCGGAGAAGGCGATGCGATAAAGACCTGACATTGCCTCTCCCTGGCTGCCTGTGGTTATAATGCAGGTTTTGTTCTTCGGATGCTTGCTTATTGTGTTGAGATCGACGAGAACATCATTCGGAACATCAAGATATCCGAGATTTCTGGCTACCTCGATGATGTTTTCCATACTGCGCCCGCTTATCGCAACCTTTCTGCCGTATTTCGCAGCAGTGTGGATAATCTGTTGGACACGGTGTACGTTTGATGCAAAAGTGGTAACAATAATGCGCTGCTTGCAGTCTTTGAAGAGGGAGTCCATCGTTTCGCCGACCGTCGATTCAGAGACGGTATACCCAGGACGTTCTATGTTCGTGGATTCGCCGAGAAGCGCAAGCACACCCTTTTTGCCGAGTTCGCCGAGCCTTGTTATATCCATCATTTCTCCCTGAATCGGAGTGATATCAAGCTTATAGTCGCCGGTGTGGATTATAGTGCCGAGCGGCGTTTTGATGGCAAGGGCAACTGCGTCAGCAATTGAATGGTTGACGTGAATCATCTCTACATCAAAGCTGCCTATCTTTATTCTGTCACCGGGGGAGGCAAGCTTTATTTTGACTTTGGAGAGAAGGTTGTGCTCCTCAAGCTTCTTTTTGATAACTCCGGCCGTAAGCTTTGTCGCATAGATCGGGGCGCTTATTTCCTTTAAAACATAGGGGAGAGCGCCGATATGATCCTCGTGACCGTGGGTGATGATGATAGCGCGGACTCTGTTTTTGTGCTTTTTGAGATATGTTATATCGGGAATAACAAGGTCGATGCCGAGCATATCGTCATCCGGGAAAGCAACGCCGCAATCGACGACAATAATCTCGCCTGCATATTCATAGACATACATATTTTTGCCGATCTCGTTGAGACCGCCAAGTGAAAATACCTTTAATTTTTGTGCCATTTAATTTACAATTCTCCTTACTGTTCAGATAATTCAATATAAACCGAAACTCCTACTATGTATAAAAGCGAAAATTGCATACGAAAAAAACACGCTTTCGTATAAAGCGTATCGCACCGGAAGCGACCGCAAAATCAGCATACCCCACTATGCCGATGACCGGACGTGCCAGAAACGAATACAGAGAAAACGCAATTCCGCTTTTAAGTTGTTATATAGTAATTTCGAAAAATAAAGACAAAATAAATATGAAAATATGATACCACAAATTGGCAAATTTGTCCAGCGTTTATTTTTGTCCGCTTTCGTCGAGAGAACGCGCCTTTTCAACGAATAAGTCGCAAAGCTCAGCTGCTATCTCCTCGTTCATTGCTTCGCCGGTAATCCTGAGCGCACTTTTTGAACGGGAAGGTGAGATGTTGACCCAGCCGCCGTCTGTGCAGAAACGAAGCTCTCCCATATCCTCGATATGAATTCCTCGGCTTTTTTTGGCAAGTCCCGCAAGGAGTGCCATCCTGTCACTGCGCACAGTAATCTCGCGCGATATGAGCGTAAAATCGGGAACGCGATCAACCAGCTCACAAAGCTCTGTGTCGCTGTCACTGAGATAGGCGCAAAGGTGAACGGCGCTTCTCAGTGCATCTGTCAGTATATTCTGCTTGAGGAAAACCTCACGCGCACCACAGTCGCGCCCTATCCGCATAATACGTCCGTCAAACTGCGTTGCAATCTGTTCGACAACGCTCGGAGCAGAAGCATTGACTGCAAGCTCGCACGCACCGCTCAGAAAATGCACAAGCGCGAGAAGTGTTGTGACGTGTCCGTCATCGAGCCAGCGCTCGCGTTCATCGCATATTCTGAGCAGCATTCCGTCATCGGAGACCGCAAGGGTCACAACGCCTCTCTGCGGATCACATATGCGGCAGCC
Organism: Oscillospiraceae bacterium; assembly: GCA_017439555.1. Taxonomy (GTDB): domain Bacteria; phylum Bacillota; class Clostridia; order Oscillospirales; family JAAYXM01; genus SIG480. Next base: position 2,754 of record JAFSIZ010000067.1, read on the forward strand.
TGAAGATGCGAGGCAATATCGCAGGATGTTTGCTGCTTCGTTTGTGCCTTCCACAGTAATCGGAAAGCCTGCGATTTTGTCATCGGAAGCGCAGGCAAGCGCAAAAGCCTCCTTTGTTCCCGTTATGCGCTTTGGCATAACCATATCTGCTGCACCGAGACCTGGATGTGAAGCGGAAGCGGCATTGAACTCGATTTTTCGCTGAACCTCACGCTCGGGCGGAAGCCCGAATTTATCAGCCATACGTATGCGAAGCCTGCCATTATCGTTTTCAAAAAATACGGTGAGATTGAAAAGATAGCATCGTGCAATATATGCGGCGACGGCATAGAATGACGCATCCGTTTCGGTCAGCTTTGCGCCGCCTGCTCCTGCTCCTGCAATGAAAGCGTTTGCAAGCAGGCTACATATTCCGCATTCGGAATATCCGACGGCAATCCGAGGCGCGGTCTTTGCGGCAGCATAGCCGATGCTCATTGCAAGCTCGGGGGTTATTTCGGAAATTCCTCCGCTTATCGCGTCGAGCTCATTGAACAGCTGTGGATATGAAAGTCCGTCGGGCGGAATGTAGGAATCAAGGTGAAATATATCTGTTCTCATAAGCTACCTCCTTTGTATATAGAAATTATTGACAAAAAATATCGGTTTAAACACAATGAAGTTCAAGAAAAATAACAGATTGAATTGTTGCTGAAAATGTGTTATGATACATTTGGTATAATTTGCAAGAGTAAAGAAGACAACAGCCCGGTAGGAGAGAGGAGAATTGACTTGGGTATTGATATTTTCACGATTTTTGAATTACTTGGCGGCATAGCAATGTTCCTTTACGGAATGAAGGTTATGGGCTCGGGTCTTGAGAGGGTTTCCGGAAGCAAACTCGAGGGGATACTTGAGCGTCTTTCCAATAAGACAATCAAGGGTGTGCTTCTCGGCGCAGTGGTGACAGCGATAATTCAGTCCTCTGCGGCTACAACGGTTATGGTTGTCGGCTTTGTAAACTCGGGTATAATGAAGCTCGCCCAGGCGACGGGCATAATAATGGGTGCCAATATAGGAACGACGGCGACAGCCTGGATTCTGAGTCTTACCGGCATTCAGGGCGACAGCTTTTTTGTTCAGATTCTCAAACCTTCAAATTTCGCACCGTTGTTTGCATTTGCAGGAATTGCGATGATTATGCTCTCAAAAAAGAGCAAGATGCGCGATATCGGGTCAATCCTTGTTGGCTTTGGTATACTTATGGTCGGAATGAATACAATGATTGATGCGATGGAGCCGCTGACAAGCCTTGACGGTTTTCAGGAGTTCCTTCTGATGTTCACAAATCCGTTCCTCGGAATGCTTGCAGGCTTTGCTCTGACAACGCTTTTGCAGAGCTCGTCTGCATCCATAGGTATTATGCAGGCGATGGCGGTCGCAGGAAATGTCACCTATGGCTTTGCAATACCGATGATTCTCGGTCAGAATATCGGCTCGTGCACAACGACGCTCATATCCTGCATCGGTGCGAAGAAGAATGCGCGCCGCGCAGCTCTTGTTCATCTCTATTTCAATATAATCGGCGTTATAATAGTGTTTGTTCTGTTCTATGGGCTGGATCTAATATTCAAATTCAGCTTCAAATCCCTTCAGATGAGCGTTGTCGATATTGCGATACTTCATTCAGCGTTCAACGTTTTCTCGACGTTTATTTTGTTGCCGTTCTCAAAACAGCTTGGACATCTTGCGACGATTTCTGTTCCAGACACTGTCGCAGAGGACAGCACAAACTTCCTCGACGAGCGTCTTCTCAATACCCCCAGCTTTGCGCTTGAGCGCTGCAAGCGTATAGCGGTTGAAATGGCGCAGCTTGCAAAATCAACTCTGTGTGATGCTGTGGAGGTTATGTGGGAGTTTTCGGAAAAGCGTGCGCAGGAGCTTGAGGAGGCTGAAGGGCTGATAGATACATATGAGGACAAGCTCGGCTCATATCTTGTAAAACTTTCTGGACTTGGCATATCAGAAGAGGAGAGTCGCGAAATTTCAAGGCTTTTATACACGATAGGCGATTTCGAGCGAATCGGTGACCATGCTGTCAATCTTCTAAAAACAGCGCGCGAAATGGACGAAAAGGGAATTTCCTTCTCCGATGAGGCAAAGGCAGATCTCAGGGTTCTGGTCGGTGCCGTTGAAGAAATACTTGATATTTCGATAAAAGCCTTTGAGGAAGACGATGTGCAGCTCGCAGCTCACGTTGAGCCGATTGAGCAGGTTATCGACAGCCTCGGAAGTGAAATAAAATCACGTCACATAAAACGCCTGCAGGACGGCAACTGCACAATTGAACTCGGCTTTATCCTTTCGGATGTGCTCACAAACTGCGAACGTGTTTCTGACCATTGCTCAAATATCGCGGTATGCATCATCCAGATCAGAAAGAAAGAGCTTGACACTCATGGCTATCTCAACGCTGTCAAGCATTCGGCAAGCGGAGACTTTGTCGAAGATTTTAATAAATATAGCGAGAAATATGCCCTGACAAAGACAGAATAAGAAAAAATCCGTTCGCTTTGGCGAACGGATTTTTTCTATCTCACACTCGGAACGGTTGTGCTGTTATAGATTGTTATGAATTTCAATGCATACAGGTCACAGACGATATAGCGTTCAAGATTTGGCTGATAGAGCGTAAGAAAATTGGTGCCGACCTTGGCGAGAATACCGTCGCGCGTTTCGATAATCTGTGTGCCGATGAGAAATTCACAGCTGACATAATAGCCGATTGAGGTCTGCAGTTGTTCGGACAGCATCATAATCTGAGATTGCGAAACAACGCCCTGCTCGTCAAAGTCAGATCTCGGCGGAGTCTGTGAAAAGCTGAGTCTGCCGTTTAAAGAATCCATAAAAACGCTCCTTTTTAAGTTTCGGAATAAGCATCCGTTGGGTTATAAAAGCAATGCTCGCCGACTCTCACGGCAAAAACTCCGGTTCTGACGGGGAAATACTCTCTGCATTCAGGCGAGAAAGGATTGTAAAACCATAGTGCCGTGCCGAGCGGATACAGCCTGTTTCCGGCGATTGCCCAATCTGCAATGTCATAATGTATTTGCTCGGGATTCATATTATATATGTTCTGAGGATTATATCTGTTGTTGAGATAATCGGTTGCGCAGTCAAATTGCCCGGGCTGAAAAATTATGTTCCTGATGTTCTGCAGGCCAACTCTGGCGTATTCGCCGTCGGGCGCATAGACTCTGTTCATAATAACGCTCGCAACAGCCTGCATTCCTGTGTCTCCCTCGCCGCCGGCTTCGCATTGAATCATCCGCGCAAGCAGCTCTCTGTCAGAAAACGGCATATACATCGCCCCTTTACAAAAACAGTATATGAGATTGAAACGGCGGTTTTGCATAACGGCAAGTACAAAAATAGCGCAGTCTTACACTTTTTAACAGGTAAGGCTACGCTATTTTTGTACCGTTCCGCGGCTTCTGTTTTTATCAATGGTTATTCCTAAAAGATAATCGGATGTTACGTTATATAATTTGCAAAGTGTGACAAGATGATGTATCGGCATCTCATTTGCTCCGCGTTCATACCGCGCATACATTGTCTGCGATGTTCCGAGAATGGAAGAAACATCTGCTTGTGTCATATCATTATCCTCGCGCAATGCACGCATACGGCGCAGAAACAGATCCGTACTCAATACAACCACATCCTCTCTTGAGACTAATATAAGTTTACCATAGTACAAATGTTTACTATTGACTTTAGTAAAGATTTGTACTAAAATGTATGTAAATCAAAAAGCAGGAAGGATGAGAATATGAGAAAGAAAATTATAGCTCTTATTTTGGCATTATGTATGTGTGTACCACAATCGTATGATGGTTTTGCAGCTGCGTGGGATGGTGGATCTATGGAGAGTGAAGTTATTCCGGGATGGAATGATTCCGATGTTATTTTTGAGGGTGTTTGCGGCGATAATCTGAACTGGACGCTTGATAGTGATGGGACGCTCACCATAAGCGGAACAGGAGAAATGTGGGATTATAAATATGATACCGCTCCGTTTTCTTCAAATGAGGTATATGTCAGGCAGCTTGTGGTTGAGGATGGAGTTACAAGTATTGGAGACCGTGCTTTTTATTGCAGTAGCTTAATAAGTGCAGATTTGGGTAACACGGTTGAGCGCATTGGAAGTGAAGCTTTTAGTTCCTCGTACATAGAGCGTATAGAATTACCGGACAGCGTTATGAATATTGATTGCTCTTTTTCATATTGTGAGAATCTTAGAACGATAGAATTGTCAAGCGGAATGACGAAGATAGGGCCGTGGGAATTTGAGATGTGCTCTTACCTGGAAAGTATCACAATTCCGGGAAGTATAAAAACTATAGATTGGGCTGCTTTTTACGGATGCGAAAGACTTGACAATATTATTGTAGAGGAAAGTGTATACTTTTGTGTTGAAGACGGGGTTTTGTTCACTGCGGATAAATCAGAATTGGTATTGTATCCGGAGGCGAAAAGTGGTGAAGAGTATATAATTCCGGATACCATACAAAGTATACGCGAGTATGCATTTTGCGGAAGCGATCTGGTGAATGTGGTAATAGGGGAGAATGTCACTAATATTGGATTCAAAGCGTTTAGTCAGTGCGGTAATCTTACCGAAGTCAGCATTCCGGATAAAGTGAAGAGAATTGAAGAAAATGCCTTTGAATATTGTTCCAATCTTAATAAAATGGTTATTCCGGATGGCGTAGAATACATCGGGTACGGAGCGTTTGAAGATTGTAGTAAACTTACAATATACGGACGCTACGGCAGTGCGGCGTATGATTATGCGGAAGCATCAGGAATTCCGTTTGATTATTCGGATTGGGTAATGAGTGTTGAGTTGGATAGAGGAGCTGTTACTTTGCAGAGAGGAGAAAGCGTGATACTTTCTGCAACCGTATTGCCAGAAACAGCTTTAAATAAGAATTTAATCTGGAAATCTTCCGATGAATCGGTTGCAACGGTTGAGGCGGTAGATGATAATACAGGAATTGTTGTTGCGAATAATATAGGAAATGCCACCGTTTACGCTATATCAGAGGACGGAAGTCTGAGCGCAGAGTGCAGTGTAGCGGTGTTCGGAGACATCATAGCAAGCGGAAATTACTCTAATGACGAATATGGAACAGATATTGGTTGGGAAATTGATGAGACGGGTAACTTGACCATTGTGGGTGAAGGATGGTTAGATATAATCGGATATAAGGAAGCTCCGTGGTTTCCGTATGCATCTATGATTAGTAGAGTTGTTATTAGAGGTAACATAACAAGAATATGCAGTTTTGCTGATTATACGACATGGGAGACGGAGTATGTCAATTTGGAGAGTGTAGAAATAATAGATGGAAAACTGGATTTTTTACCAAATTGCGCTTTTGCAGACTGTGAGAAACTGAAAGCTGTTTGGATAAATGGAGTACGTGAAATTTGGGATGGTGCATTCTATAATTGTAAAAGTTTGGAAAAAATAATGGATTTATCTGATTTAATTTATGTTGAAGGATATCCTTTTTACGGATGTAATGCGCTTACAATTTATGCGGAAAACGGAACGTATGCGGAGGTATACGCATCTGAGAATAACATCCCGTTTGTTGATATAACACCAAAGGTTGTGACAGGTGTAAGTTTGGATACGGTGAATATAGAATTGAATGTCGGGGAGACAACAACACTTACGGCGACTGTGGCACCGGAGAATGCATCGAATAAAAATATCATATGGTCGTCTTCGGACAGTTCAGTAGCAGAGGTGGATGAACTCGGTAAAGTAACTGCAGTTTCTGAAGGTACGGCAGTAATTACAGTTACCACAATGGATGGAGGATATACTGCAGATTGCACTGTAAAGGTTGTTGAACCGGTTAAAATTATAGAAAGAGGAACTTGCGGAGAGAATGCAGAGTGGATTTTGGATGAATTTGGAGTCCTGACTATTGCAGGAATGGGTTCTATGATAGATTTTGGATCATCGGGAACTGCTACGTGGTATGCGCTACGTACAAAGATAAAAACAATTGTTGTTCAAAGCGGTATTAACTATATAGGAAGTTTTTCTTTTTCAAACCTTATATATACTCAAAAAGCGATAATTGCAGACAGTGTAACAGATATAGGAAAGTACGCATTTTATAAGTGTACGGGTCTTGCGGAAGTAAACATTCCTCGAGAAATCGAAAACATAAATTTCTATGCGTTTTTCAAGTGTGATGCGCTTGTTGATGTATATGCAGACAGTGTTGAATCGTGGTGCAGCATAAAGTTTGAAGATCGGTTTGCAAATCCTCTGTGCTACGCTGAGAATTTACGTGTGGACGGGGATGTTGTTGTAAGTGTAGTATTTCCGAAAGGAATAACTTCTGTAAATGATTATTTGTTCTGCGGTTATCAAGGTCTTACGAATGTGACTCTACCGGATGGTGTGGAAACAGTTGGTAATCATTCTTTTTTTGAATGTAAAAACCTCTCATCTGCAGAGATACCGCAATCTATATTCAGTATTGGTGATTATGCTTTTGAAGATTGTGATAATCTTACTATTTACGGCTATTCCGGTAGTTATGCAGAGGGGTATGCATTAGAAAACAGCATCCCGTTTGTAGCGCTGTCAGATGGCGAACAAGAAATAACTCCCATCACCTATTCCTTCGGTCAATCCGTCCAGATAGGTCTTATAGAGCCGTGGTTTTTAAAAGCAAATGCTCGTGTTTATACGGACGAAAAACCGACGAATATTGATTATTCTTCGCTTGTTGACTACGGCGCATATTTTATTCGTGCAAGTGCGCTTGCGGATGAAAATGCAACACAGGAAAGCCTGACTGTTGAGGATATAATCAATAATCCTGCAGCTTTGAAATATTCAAAAGAAGCAGGAACTGCAACTGTTGACGGAAGCTACATAACTGCAAACTACGACAAAGGGTTATATACATTTGAAATATCGGATTCAATTTTTGTTGTGTTCTATATCGAAGATGAAAACGGCATTACATATGCGCCGATACGTGAACGCAACATAAAAACTCTTTTGGAAGCAAGAAAAGATGATAACATAAACTTCAAGAATGAGCTTGAAAGAAATGTATATACGTCTATGGATGAACTTGAAAAGGATATAAAAATATACCGTTCACAGTTTGAGAAGATAGAAGAGCTTCCGATTCAAAAAGCGCCTACCCTCAAAGAGTATGTTGCAGTAAACGGAAGTTTTGAACAAGAAACAACGAAGAGCTACAGCTTCGGAAACTCTGTTCAATTGATTTTAGTAGAGCCGTGGGGATTGAAAGTTAATGCTCGTGTATATAACAGCGAAAAACCGACAAATATTAACTATAGCGCGCTTGAGGAATATGGTGCAATAGTATTCTATGATACCGAGGGGACTATTAGCTCAATGACAGCGGACGAGTTAAAAACAAAAGAAGATGCGTATGTTTTCAGTAGCAAAAACGGCGATGCGACGGTGGATGGAAGCTATATCACAGCTCTCTATAACAAAGGAATATTCACATATCAGCTTAACAGTAATGCATATGTTATGTTCTATGTGAAGGACGAAAATGGCTGTCATTACAGTGATGTTAAGGTTAGAAATGCATATGAACTTGCAAAAATAAGAGGTGCAGATACAACCGGAACGTTCGGAGAAGCCGAAAAGACAGTCTATGATGATATGGTTGAAATGCATGAGTCAGTCAATGCATACAGAGATGACTATTTCAGTAAAAACTAAATGAAAGGAGTGAAAGGAAATGAAATATGAGGCGCCTGAAATGCAGAAAATTGAAATTTCTGCAAAAGATGTAATCACGACAAGTGGAATTACAGGCGGAGCAGGCAACAGCAATGTTGGTGGCGGCGGAAATCTCGAGGATTGATTTTTAAAATCGGCAAAGAAGAGATACCTTTTGCAGGAGGTGTCTCTTCTTTGCATAACAGGAGCAAATCCCTAAAAAATCGTCAATATTTAAAATTTACTATTGAGTATTGCGGTCAATGTGTGGTAAAATATAGTTTAGAAAATTATGAACTGCAAAACGGAGGTAGTTTGACATAATGGACGTTAATACAAACCCAACCAATTTTATCCACGAGGCGATAAACGAGGATATCGCCGAAAAGGGGCTTACAAAAATCCACACGCGTTTTCCGCCGGAGCCGAATGGTTATCTCCATATAGGAAGCGCAAAGGCAATATGGATTTCGGCAGGTGTTGCCCAGAAATATAATGGGCTCTTCAATCTTCGTTTTGACGACACAAACCCCGTCCGCGAGGATGACGAATATGTCCGTTCAATCGAAGAGGATCTGCGCTGGCTCGGAGCAGAGCCCAACGGCGGAATTTTCTATGGTTCCGACTATTTCGATAAGTGCTATGAGTTCGCAGTTGAGCTTATCAAACGCGGCAAGGCATATGTCTGTGACCTTTCGGCAGACGAGATGCGCGAATACCGCGGAACGCTCACTGAACCGGGCAAGAACAGCCCATACCGTGACCGTTCAGTCGAGGAAAACCTCGATTTGTTTGAACGTATGAAGAACGGTGAATTCCCCGACGGAAGCCACACGCTCCGCGCAAAGATAGATATGGCATCGCCGAATATGAATATGCGTGACCCGGCGATATACAGAATTCTTCACACACATCACCACCGTCAGGGTGACAAGTGGTGCATCTATCCGCTTTATGACTATGCTCACCCGATTCAAGATGCGCTCGAGGGTATAACCCATTCTCTCTGCTCAATCGAGTTTGAGAACCATCGTCCGCTTTATGATTGGGTCGTCCGCGAAATCGGCTTTGAAAATCCGCCGCGTCAGATTGAGTTCTCAAGACTCAATGTTACAAACACGGTTATGTCAAAGCGCTATCTCCGTCAGCTTGTCGAGGAAAAGCACGTTGATGGTTGGGACGACCCGCGTATGCCGACACTTTCGGGTCTCCGTCGCCGCGGATATACTCCGCGCTCCATCCGCAACTTCTGCGAGAGAATAGGCGTTTCAAAGGCATATAACACGGTTGATTATGGCTTCCTTGAGCATTGCATCCGTGAAGATCTCAACGAAAATGCCGCTCGTCTTATGGTAGTTCTCCGCCCGATAAAGCTTATAATCGATAACTACCCCGAGGGTCAGACGGAAACCTTCGATGCGCAGAACAATCCTGCAGATGAAAACAGTGGAACACATAAGGTAACGTTTTCTCGTGAGCTTTATATCGAAGCTGAAGACTTCCTCGCAGAGCCTGTCAAGGGATATTTCAGAATGTTCCCGGGCAACGAAGTCAGACTCAAGTACGCATACTATGTAACCTGCAAGAGCTTTGAGACAGATGAGAACGGCAATGTCACGGTTGTTCACGCGGAATATGACCCCGAATCGCGCGGAGGAGACACGCCCGATAAGCGCAAGGTCAAGGGAACAATTCATTGGGTATCGGCAGCCGATGCAGTTGATGCAGAGGTTCGCCTCTATGATAATCTTTTCAGCGTTGAAAATCCTGGAGAATTCCCCGAAGGCGGCGCATTTACGGACAACATTAACCCCGATTCACTCGAAATACTTTCGGGATGCAAATGTGAATCCGCGGTTAAGTCAGGCCTTGGTGACGGACATTATCAGTTCCTCCGCAACGGTTATTTCTGCCTTGACACAAAGCTTTCGAGTGACGATAAGCTCGTGTTCAACAGAACTGTTTCGCTCAAGGATTCCTGGGCAAAAAAGAAATAAATTGTTTTGCAGCATTGATAATATATCAACCACCGCGTAAGCGGTGATGAGAAGCTCTTGAATAAGAAACTATCAACCACCGCGTAAGCGGTGATGGGAAGCTCTTGAATAAGAAACTATCAACCACCGCGTAAGCGGTGATGAGAAGTTCTTGAATAAGAAACTATCAACCACCGCGTAAGCGGTGATGAGAAGTTCTTGAATAAGAAACTATCAACCACCGCGTAAGCGGTGGCGAGATAAATGATAAGGATATGATGTTATGGATATGAAATTTTTTGAGGAGGCAGAGGCTCGCATTCCGAAGGGGAAAGTGAGAACTCGTTTTGCTCCGAGCCCCACGGGATATATGCACATAGGAAACCTTCGCACCGCTCTCTACACATATATGATTGCAAAGCACAATGGCGGCGACTTTATTCTTCGTATTGAAGATACCGACCAGGGGCGTCTTGTCGAAGGTGCAACCGACCTTATATACAGAACGCTCCGTGAAACAGGACTTGACTACGATGAAGGCCCCGACGTCGGCGGACCTGTCGGACCGTATGTCCAGAGTGAGCGTATGGGAATGTATAAGCAGTATGCCGAAGTTCTCATCGAGCGCGGCGCAGCTTACCGCTGCTTCTGTGAAAAAACAGACCACGAGGAAAAGGAAGGCGATGCTCCGACAAAATATGACGGACGTTGCTCACGCCTTTCTCCCGAAGAAATTCAGGCAAAGCTCGATGCAGGTGTTCCTTATGTCATCCGTCAGAAGATGCCTGCAAGCGGAACAACAACCTTCTCCGATGTTGTATACGGCGATATAACTGTTCCGAACGAAGATCTCGACGATCAGGTTCTCATCAAGTCAGATGGTTTCCCGACATATAACTTCGCAAACGTCATTGATGACCATCTTATGGGAATTACTCATGTTGTAAGAGGTTCGGAATATCTTTCATCTGCTCCGAAATATAACCTTCTCTATGAAGCATTCGGTTGGGAAATCCCGACATACGTCCATTGCTCACCCGTTATGAAGGATGCTCAGCATAAGCTTTCAAAGCGCAACGGCGACCCGTCCTATGAAGACCTCATAAACGAAGGATATTTAAAGGATGCAGTTGTAAACTATGTAACGCTTCTCGGTTGGAGTCCGGGTGGTGAGCAGGAGATATTCTCGCTTTCCGAACTTGTCGATATCTTTGAGCTCAAGGGTATTTCAAAATCTCCCGCAATCTTCGACGTTGCAAAGCTTAAATACATTAATGCGGAGTATATCCGAGCAATGACACCCGAACAGTTTGCGGATGTCGCACGTCCCTATATCAGACAGGGAGTTAAGAATCCCGACATCGACCCAGATCTCATCGCTCCGCTTCTGCAACAGCGCTGCGAGCGCCTTGCCGATATTCCCGAGCAGGTCGACTTCTTCGATGCAGTTCCCGAATATGACAGTGAGATGTATTTCCACAAAAAGATGAAGACCAATGCGGAAACCGCGCTTGTAACGCTCCGCGAGCTTCGTCCCGTAATTGAGGGAATCAGCGACTGGACGTTTGAAACAATCCACGACACACTCTTTGCGTATATTGCAGAAAAGGAATTAAAGAACGGCTTTGTTCTTTGGCCGCTCCGCACAGCCCTCTCGGGCAAGCAGGTAACACCGGGCGGTGGTGTTGAGTTCTGCCATATCCTTGGAAAAGAAGAAACTCTCCGCCGTATTGATGCCGCGATAGAAGAATTATCTTAAAAAAAGCAGGTCATTAGGGTGTCCTTGATAAAACAGTAATATTGTTTTCGTTGAAACGGCATAGGTTTTCTATGCCGTTTCTTCGTGCTTAAATAATGATTGTGGCAGTATGCCGACCAAATCATAAACAATGTCAATTTCTTGTGTTCGTTTTCCGTCAATTACTTGCGGTGCGTGAACATAAACACGCTTTACCATATCGTTTAATACTGACGGAGTTAATTCCTGTAAATCAAAATATTTATGTACCTTTGAAATAAATCTTTCTACATTATCGGATTGTTCTTCTGTTTCGGATATTTCAATAGATAAATTTTCGATAAGTGATTTTAATTCTGCCTGTTCCTTTTCGTAAGTTTCCGATAGTGTTTCAAATCTTCCGTCCGAGATTTTCTTGCTGACATTATCCTCGTAAATACGCTGAAACAATAGGTCTAACTCTTTAATTCTGCTTTCGCTTTTTGCGAGCAGTTTTTTCTTTGCAGAAAGTTCCTTTTTAACTTCCGCTTTTTGCTTTGCACCCAACACCTTGCGAAATTGATTTTCATAACTTGCAACAGTTCCGATTACATATTTAAGATGTGCCAACACACCTTGTTCAAGTATCGTTGCACGAATAAAATGCGTTGAACAGTTTTCCTTACCTTTGCGTGATGTGGAACATACAAAATGGTCTTGTCTGCTTTCAAAATACTTGCTTGTGCAGTAATAAAGTTTCTGTCCGCAATCAGCACAATAGGCAAGCCCTGAAAACATATTGCTTTTGCCTGTTCTTGTTGGTCGGCGTTTGTTCTTTCTTAACTCCTGTACCCGTTCCCAAGTGTCAACATCA
>JAFSIZ010000068.1 GCA_017439555.1 Oscillospiraceae bacterium
CTGTGCAAGTGCATCAAGCCCTTCGAGTGTGTTGTATTTCAGATTGCGGAACGGCCAGTGGCCGACATATGTACTGATATCTATAAACATAATTATTTACCTGCCTTGTTCAAAAATCTTGAGAATGCACGCCCTGACAGAATTGTTTTCTTATCCTCTTCAGAGATATCTGCGCCGAGAACCTTTGCGATACCGGAACTCCACGCACCGTCTGTTGCGAAAAGAAGTCTGTCTGCGCCGAGATATCTGACGGATTCCTCTATGAGCGGACGGTCGTGCACGCTACCGCCTATATCCGCATAGACATTCGGGGAATCTGCAATCGCCTTTATCGCCCATTGCCAGTCGCCGCCTCCGCCGATGTGTCCCATAATGAAGGTCGCTTCGGGATAACGCCGCGCTACGTTTGCCATATGCACGCCGTCTGAGCATCGCGGCTGACGCTTGCGTGTCCACGGATCCATAATGTGCGCGCAGTGCATAAGTATCGGAATATCGAGCTCGATACATTTTTCAACAAGCGCAAACATTGCCGGATCATCCATAAAATACTGATGATAGAGCTTAACTCCGACAAAGCCGAGTTCTTTGACGCAACGCTCAAGCTCAACAAGAGTTTCCTTGCAAAATCCCGGATTCACAAACGCCTGGCCGTAGATTCTTCCCGGATGGCGCTGTGTTGCCTCGTAGACAACATTGTTGCCGCGGATAAAATTCTCCGGCGGACATTTGGGTTCTGCCGCAAACGGTCGCGAAACAACGATTTTGTCAATCCCGAGCTCATCCATAAGCTTTATCTGGGCATCACAATGCTCGGTATCAAGCCTTTCCGAATCGCTTACATCGCAATCACCAATCTGCTCTGCCGCCCTTACGTGCTCATGCCAGGAAACTATCGGTGTGTTCTTTAAAAGCTGCATTTTTTCTTTGATACACATAATAAATTCTCCTTATACTGTGTGAAAACGGGTGAAGAACAATGTCTTCACCCGTTCATTGTATTATTTCTGTGCCAAATAGTCAAGTATTCTGTCAAGCAAAACCGCAACCTCTGCACGGGTTGTATAATCAGTCGGAGCAATCTTGCCGTTCTTGCCATTGACGAGGCCACTTGCGATGAGCGCCTTGACTGCATCCTGTGCATAAGGTGCAACGTCCGCAAAGTCAGGATACTCAACATCACCTGTCTCAAGTTCAACCCCGAGGGTCATAAGCGCTCTGTATACAATCGTCATCATATCCTGACGTGTGATTGTGTTGCGCGGCGCGAACTTATTATCGCCGATGCCATTTATGACGCCGGTGTTTCTTGCAATCGCAAGCTCACGTGCAAAATAGTCGCTTGCCGCTACATCTGCGAAGTTCTCTGTGTTCTCCGATTCAAGCTTGAAAGCACGGACAAGGAGAAGCGCAAAGTCTGCGCGCGTGATGTTTGCAGCAGGTGAGAATGTGTTCTCGCTTGTGCCCTTTATTATTCCTTCATCAGCGAGTGCGTTGATTGCATCCGCCGCCCAAGCGTGAGCGCCAAGGTCGATGAAACGGACATTTGCGTCATCAGACGGTGTGGACGGTGTTGTTGTATCGTCATTGACATCGGTTGAAGGTGTTGATGGAGCAGGTGCACTGTCTCCACCCCCTGCGCCACCGCCACCTGCGCCGCCACCGGAACTACCGGGAGTGCTCGGTGTTGAGGGTATTGACGGTGTTGAGGGCTCATTCGGGGTTGAAGGTTCACTCGGTGTCTGTGAACCGCCGCCTGTTGTCGAACCATAGACAGTTACTGTAAACGTTACCGCCGATTCTCTTCCATCCTCGTCAATTGCTATAATCCGGAATCCGTTTTCGCCTATCTGTGAATTTGTCGGCTTCCAACTGATCTTTCCTGTTTCAGCATCAATGGCTGCACCTCTCGGGAGGATATCACCTTCATATACAACACTCTTTCCTATCGGGCTTTCTGCATTGAGTGTTACGCTTACAGCGCTTCCTGAAGATGTGCTGAGATTTTCAGATACAGCATCAAACACAGGTGCATCATCTCCAACGCTTGAAAGCGGAACCGAGAAGGTCTGTTTTGCATTGATATTGTAGGTATAGCCTGCATCGAGATTTGATGTGCTTACAAATCCGTTTATAAAGCTGACGTCGCCGAGGTCGAGAACAATATTTCCCTGCTCGCCCGTCTCAGCGCCTTCAATCCTGTATACACCGTTTGATGAACCGGAGTTGTTGATATAGATATATCTTCCTGCGAGATTATCAAGATCAACATCTGTATCGAACGAAACCGTTATATAGTTCTGATCGGTAAGCTCTTTTGTGAAATCGACAACCTTGCCCGTGTATGCGCTTATTGTTTCAACATCTCCGATAATATCGCCGTCATTGATATATGTGTAAATGTTTTCCTTGTCCTCATTTACACTGTATACACCGACGAATCCGCGGAAGTTAAAGCTTATGTCTCCGTCTGTTACTGTATATGTAACAGCGTTGTTTGTAGCATAGATTACATAATCAACTCTACCGTTTGTAAGCTCCACCTTAACAGCCTTGACGACATCATCCTTGCCTGCTCTTCCGTCTGCTACCTCAACCGAAACCGAGGATGCATTTGCAATATAGGCCTCGCCCTTATACGGCTGGAGAAGTGAGGTAAATAATGTATCGAGATTTTCGCCATCGCGGTGAATAAGCATATAGTCAAGTCCCGGAACATTCTTGTTCGCGTTTGTTCTCGGAGCATAACCTGTTGCAATTCCAACACTTGACGGCTCCCAGTCATTGAGTGCCGTGAACTTAAGATTAAGTCCCTTTGAATCCTCAACCTGCTTGTTAAAGTCTGTCTGCTTGAAGTTTACGGAGAAATTGCCCGTTTCAGGCTCGACGGCGCGATTGACGTTGTCAAGCCATGTGTAGCCGCGTGTATACTTTGTTACATAATTAGCGCTGTTGAGAAGCGTGTTCGGGTCTTCGCCATAGGCTACATCTGCGCCTGCATATGAGCCGACAAACTTTCCGTTTTCATCAACCTGTGCAACGAGGTTGAGATCGTCTGTTGTGTAGCCCATATAAGACTGTGTGTGGAAGCTGTAGATATGGCTGTCTCCACCCTTGACTCTGAAGAAATCAAGAGTATATGCGACTTCGTTTGATGCTTCAATCGTAACAGCAGTTCTGCGATAGATATCAGTTGCAGTATATGCACCGGGAGAATTTACATCAATAAGCTTTACTCTTCCGGAGTCGTCAAAGTGAAGCGGCTTTGAACCGGAGGTTGCAGACTGGGAGTCATTGTTTACAACAACCGTATTGTGCGATATAGTCGCATTTGCCCACTGCCATCTGTTGGGATTATATCCTGTGTTCTCCGGATATCCGCCGTCAGGCATAAAGTTGAAGCCATAGGCATCAATACCAAGAGCAAGTGAGTCATAATGGCCGTGACCTCCGGTGATACCCGAATACATCCATGTGTCGTAGCGTTGTTCATTTCCGTTTCCAGAGGATGACGGGATATTCTCGCCTCCTCGGAGGACAGCAAGACCGAAACCTGTCATAAATTCTGAAACAAGCTTATATTCGCCATAAGTCTCAATTACAGATTCAATCTCACCCTTGAGCCCATCATTGTCGGTGAAGATGTCGATATAAACATCATCAAGCTCGCCGCCCTTATAGAAATTATATATCTGTGCAAAAACCGGTTTCTTCGTTGCATTATATGCACGGAGTGCCTCTGAAGCATAGCTTGAAAGCCCCGCTCCTGCGCAACGGCCGGAGTCACCTATCTGGATGCTATAACCATCACCAAGAGTTTCACGTACAAATGCACTGAACATCTTTACATACTTGGGATTTTCAAAAAGGTTAAGATCGGTATTGGGGTCATAACGATTTATCGTCTCAGCAATTGTAATACCGTTTGTGAGCCACAATGCATTATATCCGAGACCAACCTCATTTCCGAAACCGTCGCGGTCAACGTCGCGGACATACTTGAGAAGAATGTCACCGCCGCTGTTAGAAACATAATATCCTTCCCAGGTGCCGCCGTATACCGGGTCAACAATAGGCTCACGCTTTACAATGCTGTAGCGACCAAGCCAATCAAACATTTCGTCTGTTTCAGGCTGATTGTCAAGTGCAACTGCGGCATAGGTAACATTGAGCTGATGCATACCAAAGTTTCCGTTTGTCTGACCTTTCTTTACTGCGCTGAAAGTCTCACGAAGGATTCCGTCTTCCATATTCTCACGAATCATATCTGCATTGAGTTTTTTATTCTCAAGGCCAAGCTCATCCGCTTTTTCAGACAAATATCCAATTACCTGTGCATCATCCGTCATCGGATAGAAGGCATCATATGCAGTATTGAATACATCAAGAACGTTTGTTTCCCAAATTTGTCCTACAACCTTTCCGTTGTATCCGAGACCGTGGGAGTTTGGATAATTTAAACTTACCTTTGCAAGGTGAAAATCAGGATAAACATCTGCA
>JAFSIZ010000069.1 GCA_017439555.1 Oscillospiraceae bacterium
ACCAGACGGTATATTCATCCTCCGGTTCATAGCTTATAAAAGCCGCAGCACCATTGCTTGTTGTTCCGCGCTTCCAGCCGATGAATTTGTATGTTATCTCGCCGACTGTAATCTCTTCCGTTGCCTTAAAGGTATACGTTGCGCCCTTTGAAGCAGTTATTTCGCCGGCATTTACCGTACCACCGTCCTTTTCGGAAACCGTTACTTTTCCGGAAAGCTCTGACGGAAGAGTTGTCCCCCACGCAAAGACTGCCTCTGCCTCATATTCATCTGCATCCGATTTTGCGACAGTTACTTTAAAGCTTTCAAATGCGACGGGAATTCCGTCAACTATTGCTTCAACGGTGATATCTGCGCTTGCGTTGGACTTAAGTGCCGTAAGCGTATATACCGGCTTATAATCGGAGGCGTAAATTTTTGCGCTGTCAAGTGCGGCTTTTGTATCCGTAACGGAAACTACTGCCGAATCCGATGAGGTAACCCTGATGCAGTTGTCTGCATCCTCTGCTCCGTCAAGCTTATAGCCGTTGAGATGCTTTCCGGAAAGCATTGCAGTAAGTGAAAGAGTTGTGTTATTTTCAACGGTGTAACCGTCACCCGCCGCAGTTGCGCCGGTAACTTCATAGGTGAGATCGCCGTAAGCGGGGATTGCGTCAACGGGAGTGAAGGTGATGGATTTGAGAGTTAAATAATTGGAAGTTGTACTTGAAGCATCTATTGCCGCTGAACAAATTGCAATTTTAACAGTATTCGTTGTTTCTGCATTGTTATCCTCATCTACTATCGTTACATAACCAATTTCTTTTGTATCCGTATCTGCCGGGTTTGCACCCCATTCCCGGTCACTTTTGTATGTATCGCAAAAACCAACATACTTATTACCTACGTATACATATGCACCTATACCTCTTGCGTTATCTGTCACATTGAGGTCAACTTTATACGTTCCTGCCGGAATGTTATTTGCCTGCACAGTGAATTTGCCGGCATTTGCATCAGTTTCGTTTCCTATCATCTTAAAATAATTCTGCTGTGAAGTTCCGGCTTTAGCTCTAAACATCAAATTAATTGCATTCGCCCTTGAATACTGAGCTCCCTGTGCTTCTCCCATAGTTTCAGCAGCTACTATTGAAAAATCATCAGATGAAGAAGCTAATGCGTTCATATATGTTTGATTGTCCCCCGAGACAGTTCCATTATTAAACGTAAGTGTTATCGGGTCTTTTTTCTCTTCTTCTGGTGGAGTCACCTCACCGTCATCTTCCGCTTCTGCGGTTTTCGTGAGGGTTAAGGTTGCCGGATACATATATGCATATTGCTTGGATATATGAGTTGCATTGGTCATATATGGACTGATTCCGGTTGCCTTAAAAACAAGAACATATTCTCCTGCAAGAATTTGGTAATCAAAGGCAACATTCAGCGTTGTCGGATACGTGTTTTTGTCTGCATAAAACAACACATCATTACCATTTACAGTTTCAGCAGTTTCAATTAACGCTGCAATATTTTCTTGTTTTGTTGTTCCAGGAAGAAGATACATATCAGCAGAGCCACCAATCGTCGCATGCTGATAACACACTAATGACATGTCATACTTTCCGGACTCCGGAACCTTTATCTTTATCGCAAAATATTGTCCGACAGACGATGTTATTTGAATATAATTAGGGTTATAGCTTGGCAGATACGCCGCAGCTTTTCCCGCTGTCATATCATAATACATCCAGCCTTTTTCAGCATCGGTATACGAAGTAACAGATGTTGCACTGTATGAAGCATCTGTACTTTCATTAAAATCATATACTATGCTATCCCCCACTGTTGCCGAGGCGAAGGTTGGCATAAGGGAAAGTGCCATTGCGGCAATGACTAGTGCGCTGAGAATGCGTTTGAATCTGTTCATAATTATTTCCTCCGTTTTTTTATAACTTTTCAGCCCGTCCGGGCTGTTGTTTACAA
>JAFSIZ010000070.1 GCA_017439555.1 Oscillospiraceae bacterium
CGTGGGGAGTCAGTCAGACTTACTGCAACGGAATTCAAGATACTGAAAGTTCTGATGTCCAATCCAAACAGAGTGTATTCAGCGGAAGAAATTTATGAGAGAGTTTGGAAAAGTAATAACTATGCAGTAGAAAATACGGTTATGGTACATATCAGCCGTATTCGGGAAAAGTTGGAACTTAACCCGAAGAAGCCGGAATATTTGAAAGTTGTTTGGGGGATTGGATATGTCTTTGAAACGCCGTAATTATATTGCTTTGATTCTGCTAATCGTAGCGTCATTTTGTTGGACTTTCGGTCAGCAAATGTTGAACGGTGATGCCGATAATTCTACAATCGATGATACAACAACCGTTACTACTACCACAACAACGACTGTTACTACTACTGTGGTTATGAACCCTTCTACAGAAACATTACATTCCGATATGGACCGGGCAGGAGAAAACGTTGAGAATAATACAATAGTCACAACAACAGCACCCGTTATCGATTCAACTCAAGCAGATACATATAATACATCCGAAAAAATGAGCTATCGCACCAAAAGGCTACTTGGCTCTATACTTTCTTTTGCCTCTGTTGTTTCTGCCGGTATAGCGATTTTTGTCTTATCTCAGAAAAATCCTATCTGCGGCCCCGACGGATTAAGTATGATGTTTGCTTTGTCAGCAGCAACATATCACTTATTGCTCGATAAGGAATTAATTTCTTTGAGTTCCGATACTACTGCATTAACCCTGATTTTTAAGATAGCGTGTGCCTTTGTCATTTTATTCAGCATCAGAGAATTATTCGGATGGTTAAGAGCAAGGTTTTCTGTTTCCTGGTGTTTGGTTCACAGAATTGTCAAACGGTCTACCGCGCCTCAAATATCTCTTTTGTTTTTTGTCGGATGGATTATCGCTTCGCTGATCGGTTTTACTTATTTTTTCAATGTTGATACTCGGAGTTTGCATGTTGTGATAAGTATCTCTTGCTTTTTGGTATCAGCGATATTTGGTGTATGTTGCCTTTGGAGGTACGGCGCCGATCTGAATCACTTCGAAAAGCAGCTTGACAACTATCAGAAGGGCGAGCCAATTACTGTAAGCGACGGAGCTTTTTCTGTAACGGAGTCACAGCTTCTTGATGTGCAGGCTCAGCACGAGGAGGCTGTCCGTACTGCCGTTACCAGTGAACGCTTCAAGGTTGAACTAATCTCCAATGTTTCTCACGATTTACGTACTCCCTTGACTTCCATACTCGGTTACAGTGAGCTTTTGCAAAAAGAAACATTAACATCTGAAGGACAGGAACAGCTTCACTACCTGCATCAGAAGGCTTGCTATATGAATGAGCTCGTTGAATCCTTGTTTGAACTGACCAAGGTATCCAGCGGTGTTGTAGAAAGCAAGAAGGAACAAATTGATCTTGTTCGTTTGTTGGAGCAGACTGTTGGTTTATTCGACGATCAGCTTGTAAATGCCGGACTTACTGTGCGTCGAAGCTATGAATCTGACTCTGTATCTGTTATTACCGACGGAGCAAGAATGCACCAGGTATTTGCAAATCTTTTAGGCAATGCAATCAAGTATGCTCTATCAGGCACCCGAATTTACTTAGAGGTCAAAGAAAAGGAAAACAGTTATTTCATTCGTATGATGAATACCTCATCCTATGAGATGGATTTTAAGGCAGATGAAATCATACAACGCTTTGCAAGAGGCGATAAAGCCCGTTCTACAAAAGGTAGCGGCTTAGGTCTTGCCATCGCCCAGACTTATACAGAATCCGTTGGCGGCAGCTTCCGAGTAGCTGTGGACGGCGACCAGTTCAGTGCCATCGTTGAACTTCCTAAAACTGAAAGGAATTTGTAAGAATTATCCCAATCTTATGAAAGACACCCCTTGTACAATTGCTGCAAGGGGTGTTGTTATGTCAAAAGAAAAAAATATTTATAATCCGTTTACTGTTCCAAACTTTGTGCGCCACATTATTCTTTCGTGGTTGCTGGCTGTTTTAATAGAGTATTTAATTTTGCCGAGCGAATTGCGGGATTTGGCAGAGCTGGAAGGACTTGCACAAATGTCCATTATACGGGTAATCGCAATAACCTTCGCTGTTGCTGTTCTTCTGTTCGGAAGCTCTTGTTTGTTAAATATAAGAACAATGGAGAGATGGAGTATCGTTGCTGTATTTGCAGTTCTTACTGTTACTGTGTTGACGGCAACAACCAATTTAGCTTTTCTTGTGGTTCTGAATATGATTTTGGTTGTCTTAGTCGTTTATGCTGCTAACGGTTGTGATAAATCTCCGAAGCTTGTAGTCAAGCCGAAGAAAGCACACAAA
>JAFSIZ010000071.1 GCA_017439555.1 Oscillospiraceae bacterium
ACGGAGGGGTTGTAGCAAACTGCCTCAATCACTGCGTTTGTGGCGATTTAAAGTTCCCTGACAACCCCTCAGTCACCTTGCGGTGACAGCTCCCCTTACACAGGGAGAGCCTTTCGCTATCGCCCAATTCCATCTCCCCGATAAACTCCAATTTGTGTATTGGTCACTAAGTTGACGACATTACGCTTCATAGAGAATAATAAAGAATTAATATAACCCGTTGCAAAAACCAATGCACCGCTCTTGACTTAAAATTGTCAGAGCGGTGCATTTTGGTTTTTAATGTTTACTTATTAGCTTCGATAAATCTTTCAAGAATAGCTGCGACTTCTGCTCTTGTAGCATTGTCAAGAGGATTCAAGGTAGATTCACTCTTACCCTTGATAAGACCCGAGCCCACTGCATACTGCATAGCGCCGATTGCATATTCCGAAACGTGATGAACATCATCGAAAGAAAGAATATTTGTATTATCCCCTGCCGATACATCATGTCCCTTGAAATCAGCATAGCGATGTATAATAGCCGCTATCTGCTCTCTTGTGATGTTTTGGTCGGGTGCAAATTCAGTTTCGGAATAACCTTTGATTATTCCGTTCTGCTGTCCCCAAACAACCGCCTTTGCATAATAAGCATTGCTGTCAACATCTTCAAAAGTTGTTGTGCCTGCAATTTCCGGTTCTCCCTCTGCACGATAGAGGACTGTAACCATCATTGCCCTTGTGATATTCTTATCAGGTGAAAATGTTGTTTCGGTTGTACCGTTGAACAAGCTGTTTTCTACTACATATTCAACATTTTCATAGTACCAATCATCAGCATTGACATCAGTAAACGGATTTTCCCACTCGGACGATTCGCCCGGGTCAACCACTTGAGGATTCCATTTTGCATAGAGTGTTATTGCTTTGGTTACCTTTGTTTCAAAATCATAAATTGTTTCAAGGTTTTCATCGCAATACCATCCGCCAAAAATGTATCCTGTCTTTTCGGGATCGTTCGGTTTTTCAACGGTACTGTTTTTTGAAACCTTAACATTTTTGATTTCAGTTCCGCCGTTGGTTTCAAACTTCACGGTGTAGGCAGACGTTCCGCCACCGCCTCCACCGCCTCCGCCCGATGAACCGGTTGAAGTCTTTGT
Source organism: Oscillospiraceae bacterium (assembly GCA_017439555.1). Classification (GTDB taxonomy): domain Bacteria; phylum Bacillota; class Clostridia; order Oscillospirales; family JAAYXM01; genus SIG480. Next base: position 1,142 of record JAFSIZ010000071.1, read on the forward strand.
GAAGGTTGCGGTGATTGTGATATCTTCAACAAGTATGTGGGTAGAACCCGATGTGAAGTTTGTTCCGTTAACCTTCAGTGTTCTGACTTTGTAGCCATCGGCAGGAACAGCTGTGATTGTAAGCTCACTGCCTTCCTGAACTGCCATACCGCTTATAACAGAAACATTGTTATGTTCAACAACCAGTGAACCGTTGACGGTACTTGAGATGTTAACGGTGTGAGTATTGTACTGAGCTTCTATTTCTGCCTCAAGTGCTTCTGAATTTACAACTGTTACTGTGTAACTTCCGTCTCCGTTTGCAATTGCAGTAACACTGCCCTTGGCAGGAAGTGTCAAGCAGTCAATACCGTTTACCGAAAGCTTGGTAATGCCCATAAATTCATCGGGAACAACCTTGAATACAACATCACCGCCGATTGCGATTTCTGTCTCCGGTTTGGTATATGCAGGAGTTCTTTCAATTGTTTCTACACTATATCCATCGCCGTTTGCAGGGATTACGAATCCTGCATAGGGTGCTATGTCAACTGCTATATCCGAATTTTCCAAAAGCTTTGCAATTGTGAATCCGCAGGAAAGCTCTCCGTCTGCAAGCACGATGCCAAGTTCGGCTGCATTTTCATCTGTAACCGGGGTACCGTTTATGTACCATCGTTTTATCATCATTGTGCTTCTTCCGTTCGATTCGGTGGGAGTTACCGTAACCGTAACACTCTTTCCGCCGATAACCGAAACAGCATCTGCCGCTGTGCTTCCGGGATGTATTTGAGTGCCGTTTGCGTCAACTTTGATTTCAGGAGTTACTGCCGATGTGTTGTTTACGGTAAGAGTTATGTTATAGCCAACTGCTTCCATAAACTCTGCATTAACCTCGGTATCCTTTTTGACACCTGCAACAACGAGAACATTTTCGTTGCCTGCCTGATTGCCGTTAACACTCCAGCCCTTGAACTGATAATATTCATTTGCTGTGGCAGTGATTTTTACATTTTCTCCGCGTTTAACTTCAATATAGCCCAATGCATCTGCGTCACCGCTGATTTCAACTATACCGTTACCGATTGCCTGAGCGGACACTTTGTATACGGGACGGGTGACGAATTCAACCGAAACCTCTGTTTCTTTTGTAATTGAACTCAAGGTGTAGGTTGTGGGAGCATCTGCTTCATCGGTCATTGCGGTGCCATCAACTTCAACTCCATCCACCTTCCATACTCCAACCATATCATCCTCTGCGGGTACTGCAGTAAAGACAACTTCCGAACCATATTCAACACTGCTGCCGCTTGTGAATTTCTTTCCGTTATATGTGGCAGTAATCTTGCCCTCGTTGCCTTCCGCTTTAAATGTAACTGCAACATGGTCAATTGCAAATACTGCTTCAACTGTTGTGTCAACATCTACCAAAACCGTGATTGAATTTTCAGTTGATGTCTGTTTCTTACCGTTCACCTTCCAATAATCCAAATGGTAGCCTGCATCGGGAACAGCGCTCACAATAACCTCGGTTCCGGAATCAACATATTCACCGTTTTCCACATTAGCGGAAACTGTGCCGTTATCAGCTGTTGAATATGCTATTTTGTAACTTCCTCTATCCATAACAGCCTGGATTTCGTATTCATGAACCGCCGGGTCAGCTGATGCTCCGTTGGGAACTGTCCAGATGAGAGTCGAGCCGCTTTCGCCCTCAATCTCTTCACCGTTGACACGCCATTTCTGAACTTTGTATCCACTATCCGGAGTAACCGTAATGTTGAGAATTTCTCCGCCGCGAGCTTTATTTTCGTTAAGTGAAGGTGTTATTGCAATTGCACCGTTGCTCACCGATGCGGTGACGGTATATTCAATCTGAACAAAGCGAGGCTCAATATATACGCTTTCACTTGTTCCGAGACTTGTGTAGGTGTACTCTGTGATGCCCTCTGTTCCATCGACTTTTGCTCCGTTTATCATCCAGCAGTCAACTTCATAACCAATTGCCGGAGTTGCTGTAAAGGAAATAGTTGCACCTTCGCTAAGGTTTATACCGGTCGAAGCATTAGCGAGCTGGCTTACTCCGCCTGCTGTTGCTTCGCTGATATAGCCCTGTTCATCTTCGACGTCGGTGGGACCAAAGCTTACGCCTGCAACCGATTTTACAAATCGTACGGATACTTCATAATCAGCATCTGTCGCATTGAGTATCAAAGTGTTGGATGCTTCACTTTGCACATTACCGTTTACTGTCCAGGACTGAACACGATAGCCTTCTTCGGGAGATGCTTCAACGCTGATTACAGAATCGCGATAAACATAGGCTTCGGTATCGGCTTCAACGGTAGCTGTATAGAAGTCCAGTTTCTTTCTTATCACATTTGCCGAAACTGTTCCGTGATATCCATCGCCCTCTTCGTCAATCTTTTCGACAGTCGCATTAAAGCTGATGGTGGGAATGGGCTTGGCAACAACTTTTATATCCACATCATGAGTGATAACATCGGTTACAGAAATTATCTTATTATCATTTTCATCTGCATTCTCGGCTTTTGTTGTGATATTATTAGCCGTAACAGCTGATTTCATTTCGTAGCCGTTGTCAGGAACAACTGCAAACGAAAGGTCGTCTGTATATTTTTCAACCCAAGCTGTTGCAACTTCCTCGTCGCCGCATTTTACGGTAACTGTTGCATTTGTTTTATTTACGGTAATTACGGGCTTGGCTTTGAAAACAACACTGATTTTGGTATCCACCCGAACACCATCCTCAGGAGCGTAGATGACGGTTTCTTCACCGCCTGTGTAAACATCTTGTGAATCTATGAATTTCACTTCGCCATCAACCATAACGGAATATACATAATATCCCTCATCAGGTGTTGCGGTAACTGTTAAATTTGTACCAAAATCAACATAGCTTCCACTTTCGATTGCAGTATCCGAAAAATCTTTTATTGCTTGTGTCTTAACAGTGCCATGCTCTGCCGAATCAATTGTAATAACAGGCTTTTTCTTGTATGTTACAACAAAATCCGCGTCGAGCCCGATATCTTCAATGGTGACAGTTGCGGCATCGGATTTGCCTCCTGCCATTTCGAATACAACCTCGTTTGTTGTGCCGCCCGATGTCATTTCTACCTTATCAATAACATAACCTGCATCGGGGGTGATATTCAGCTGAACAGCGCTTCCGAATTCAACATAGTCGCCGCTTGCTTTGTTAACACCGCTTGTCTGAGCCGTTATATCACCGTTTTCCGCTCTGTTTTCATAGGTTACAACAGGTTTCTTTTCAAAGTATGCCTTAACGGTTATTGCCACATCCAAGGTTACTTTACATGAAGTAATTTCCTCGCCGGTGAGCAATGTTTCGCTTCCGTCTTCGTTCACAACAACGATTCTGTTTACTCTGTAGCCGTCGGCAGGTGTTGCAGTGAAGATAATTTCCGAACCCTGAGGCTGTTCACTGCCCGATTCAACGGATGTAGCGCCAATTCTTGTTGCGGTTAAAGATGAACCGTAGGTTGTTCCGCCGTTTGTGTTTTCCAAAGCAGTTTGCAAGGTTACTTTTCTGCCATTGGGAGTGATGCAGTTTATTTTGAAATTATAATCTCCGCTTATATCATTAAGCTCTATGTCAGTCACACTGTCATAAGCCGGGCTGTCGTTTAATTCCCAACTGTCAACCAGCATATTTGCAGGAATTGAAACTTTGATTTTAACATTTTCGTGTTCATATCCGATGTACACAAAATTGCCGTTTGAATCTTTGGAAAGCAAAGCTCCGTTTACATACACATTTGCCGCACTTACCGCGGAGGAATAACCCAAATCATATACTTCGAAATTCATGGTAATTGCTTTCTTTGCTTCAAATTCAGCAATATACTCAACCTGAGAATTAACTCCGGTAACATTAACGGTTAAGCCTGTGTAGTTTGTACCGTCGCCGTTTGTCACAACTTCGTTTTTGCCCGAAGCATGGTCTTTTTTGGTCCATTTTGCAACAACATATCCCTCGGCAGGTGATGCACTAAGGGTTACCGACTGCATCACATTGATTTTGTCACCGGAAACAAAGCTTACATTACTGTCGGTATATTTGCCGGTTACCGTTCCCCATGAATTGTTGTTTGAACCGTAAATAAGACTGCTGAATACCTGACCGAAGCTTACGCTTGCTGCAACATCGTCTGTAATGTTTTCGAAGGTTTTTGAACCGGCTTTCGGTTCAACGGAGGTGGGAATACCCTTTTCTATGCTCCAGCCGCTTACGCCGTAGCCGGAATCGGGCTGAGCAATAAGCACAACCGTTGAGCCCTCCGGCACTCGCATACCGCTTGAAATTGTTATGGGATTACCGCCATCAACAGAATATGTTATCTGAACCGTGCCGTTTGCTCCGGCATCAGCTGTGATTTCGTATGATTTTGTTGTCAGAGTGTATGTTCCGTTGTCGGAATACACGATATATTTACCCGAAATCTTGTTATTACCCTGCTGTGTAAGGGTTACAGAAATGGGATATTCACCAACCTGATTGGATTTTGTTGCACGTGAATAGAGAATGTAATCTCCGTCACCCAGAATGTTGTCTTCAACGGTCATTGTCATCTTCGATTCCTTATCGGTATCGTTTACTCCGGTTTCAACATCGTCCGGTCTTAAAACCAGTTCCCTGTAATCAACATTCACAATCGCTGTAACACTCATTGTATCGTAGGTTGCTGAAATTTCATAGGTACCTGCTCTGTCAGGACGGAAAATATTGCCGCTTATAAGATTTGTTGAAACAGCTTTGCCGTCACGCACAATTTTTGTGTAGCTTACGGTTATATTGCCGTCAACAGTGCCGTCACTCTTCAAAAGTGCAGGAATAAGAGTAAGCGAGTCGCCATAGGTGATTGTTCCGCCGCTGAGTACGAGTTCATCACTACTTCCTGTTGCATAAATAATTGTTTCGTCTGAACGGCTGGTGATATATGTGTCACTTCCGGGATAGATTGCAACTATTCCGTAAACTCCGGCATTATCAAATGTATATTCAGCCGTATACTGACCATTTTTCAGTGTTCCGTTTACGCTGCTTACCGTTCCGGTTTCCTTGTTGGTAATTGAAAATACAACTTCCTGATCGCTTACCGCTCCGTCATTACCCGAAACGGAAGAAATAAAGGTTATCACATCACCGTCAACCGCTTTCTGTGTGTATTGGGGTTCGCTTACCGTGGTTGACGTATAGTAAACAACAAGCTCACTTACCGCAATATACTCAGTTCCGTCATTTAAGTAGAGAGTCGCTTCGGAATCCTTGCCTTTGGCAACTGTGCCAAATTCATTATAGGCTCCGCTTTCGTATATATAGTTTTTACCGTCGCTTGCAATGTATATTTTTCTGCCGTCGGCAGTCTGATATGCACTTGCGGAGGTTACAGCCGGTGTTGCGCCTTCTCCTTCGCCTGCCGCTTCTTTGATTGTGATTGAATCAACAGTAACAGCTTCAACATCCACATCAATATATGCCGAGTTATAGCTATGCTTATGGAGCAGTTTGGAAGGAACCGCTGTCGCAGTATCTCCGCTTATTTTATAAAATTCTCCGTCTGTTCCGTTTTTCAGCCAGTAGTCCGAAGCTGTATATGTTTCGATTTCATCATTTGCCGAAACTGTTCCGTATCTGGTGTAAGTTGCTCCGTTTATGGTCTTGGTTTCGGTTGAATACTTCAAACTCTCAACCTCACCGGTGGGAACCATCACAGTATCACTGGCTTTAACAAAGCTTCCCTCTGCCAAAACATCGGTATTATTTTTCAAGGTTAGTTCTGTATTAGTGGGAGATTTATCAACACGGAGTGTGACAGTCTTTGTTCTAAGGAAATAATCACCCTGATAAACAACACAGCGATATCTTCTGCCGTCTATTTCAGAATTAGCTGTAACATTGAGCTTTGCCGAATTGGTGCCCACCTGCATCCATGTGCGAACGGTTTCATCGTAATACTGCCAGCGATATCCTATTGCGCCTTTGTTTGTGCTTGATGCGGCAACCTCAAAGGCTGCCGTGTGTCCGGGTGCTGCGCTGGTGTCTGAGGGCTGTGCCGTAATCATAAAATTACCCGAATTTTCCGGAAGGGTTGTTCCCACAGCATCCTGACCCGACACACTGCGAACGCCGAGAGCGTTTGAAGCTGTAACACGGAAGGTATACTGACGGTTTGGAGAAAGCTCATCTGCCGTGTATCTTACCATACCGTCATCGTCAACATCTGTTGCGGGAATTGTAGCCACGGGAAGTTCCATATTATTTGTTAAAATTGAAACCTCATAAACCGATGCATCATCTGTTCCTTCCCACTCCAGACCCATAGCGGTGCTGGATATATCTGTTATGTTAAGGTTTTTCGGTGCCTTAGGTCCGGATTTCACGTTGGAGGTTTGATAACCGACAACTATTACGGTTTCGCCGTTGAATTCAATCTCGGAAATACCAAACTGCCAGTTAAAACCGTATCCGCTTACGCCTGCGGGAAGGTTGTCAACCGAGCCGGTATATGCAACGCCGCTCATGTTCGAAAACACACCGCCGCCTGCAACACTGAGAGACTGTGAAACACCGGTAACCGATTTGTTGCCAAAAAGTCCTCCGCCTGCGCCAACCTTAAGATTTTCTTCTACACCTACAGAGAAGCTGTTGGTTTCCGAATCAACACTTTCCTGACTCACGGTAACAAGCGAGCCACTCTGAGCACCGGCATTCGTAAGCATCTGAATATCACCGATTTCTTCAAAGTTTCCGCATGCCCACTCTTCATAACTGTAGGGGTCGCCGGGTGTGTTCTTGAGCACATTGCCGCGGATTTTTTCCAGTCCGCTGTACTGGTCTGCAATTTCATCATAGGTCTCTACCGGAACAATAACCGTAGCAGGAGTGAGCGGCTCCTCAATTTTCATTTCGTAGGTTTCGCCGGTTGAGGGCTCATATGCGTCATACCAATAGCGATAGTACGGAATGGTGTACATTACCACATAGTCATCGCCTGCATTACCCATAAATTCACGGGAAGTGGTAACCTCAAGACTGCTTTCGTGGTCATAGCTTACGGTAGCTCTGACCTCAAGTTCAAACTGACCTGCACCGCCAAGCTGAACCTCATTGTCGGTATATGCACCCAGTGCAGCCGAAACACTCGCCGTTGCACCCGAAGAGCTGCCCGCACTTGTGCCGTAGCCGGTGGCACCGTCATCGAGGTAGTTGTCGAAAGAATCGGCAACATCCTGGAAATACGGAGCAGACTGCAATATCGCCTGAACCTCGGGCTTGGAGTAGAATGCTTCCGCACCCTTATATTTAAGAAGCAAGGAGTCATCATCCGTATTGGGACTGCAAAGGTCAAGGAAAACAGATGCACGGGATTTATCAGTTCTGTTTATGTAGCTTCGACCCTGATTTACAACGCCCTCACAGCCCTTATAAAAACCGTCGGTGCCGTTGGGTGTAAGATATGCGATACTGTAATAATACCAGTGTTCTGTGCTGTCTCCGCCGGATTCTCGCTGTCCGATAACCGCCACAAGAGCTTCTTTGCCGTCATCAGATTCCGAGAAATTACCTGTAACAATCTTTGAAATCCAGGTTTCGTCCTTATCTGTGTTCTCATCTGCATTATTTTTCTGCTTTGTAAGGAATTCAATGTCCCCACCCGGAACCTTTTCATAACGCTTGGTTCCCGTATCATAATTATAGAGGAAGTTGTTCATAAAGACGTAAATTCTGCTTGTTTCACCCGTAAGCCCGCCCATATTTACAACTGCCACTCCCGGAGGGGCATTATATAACGCCGTTGAGCCTTTTTTGTCGGGAGCCGTATCCTCAAGCTCTATAGTCTGAAAGCTGTTAGCTGTATAGCTCTTGTTTGAACGCTTATATTCAACATGGAGTGCCATAATCGTTGAACTTCTGTCCGTATTCCCCGAAGCCTTCCAGCCTGCAACAACAAGCTCTTTATGACCGTTTCCCGTCATATCTCCGATTGCAACATTGGCAGAATCCATAGAGTTTGTTCCGTCAGAAAGAGAAATTTTGCCAACCTGCTTAAAATTGCCTGAAGAAGTGCCGTCTTCACGGTTTAAGCTGTAAATAAACAAATTGTTGTTGCTTCGGAAGTTACTTATATCTGTTTCACGGGGCATTGAAACCGCAATAGCAAGTTCGTCGGTATAGTCCTTGTTAAGGTCGCCCGATGCCATTGTTACAACTGCCGCCATTTCCACATTGCCCAAATCATCATCGGCGCTTTTGTAAAGACCCGAATTTGCCGACAGAGCCGATGCAGAAATAATCTTCCATGTTCTAAGTGAACTTCCGGTGTATTTATAAATCTCTATTTCATTATTTGCACCGTATACGGCAATTTCGTCTTTGCCGTCTCCATCATAGTCACCTGCGGTAACCTCAATCAGCGAATCAAATTCGTGATTGCGCCACACACCTGCACGCGCAAGGCTTTTTGCCGTATCGTTGACGTAGAAAAGATTCCAGCCACCCTTTCTGATTTCAGTGCCGTTTTCATATGTATATATTTCAAGAACAACCTTCTGTGCCGAACGTTTTTCATTGGCATTTATTTTAACCCTTGCAACGTGATCTTTTTTGCCGCTGCCGTTATTAAACTCCACTGAAGTGGAATAAGCAATATTCTGGTGAGTATTGCCTGTGTTCTTGACAATAGCCGTATTGTTTCCGCCAAGTCTTCCGGAATTATAACCGTTACCGCTGTTCAGATGTGACCAGTCATCGTTTCGGTATTGTCCGTAGAGCGACATGGCTCCGGCAGCTTCCAAATCGTCGGGGTTTATATTCTGATATAGATTCACATTATCACGCAGCATCTTTCCGTAGTTACTGCTGCCGTTATAATTGAACAAAAGCTCCTTCTGTTCAAACATAACGGTATTACCCCCGGGGCCGAAAATATCCCCTCCGGGAACTTCAAGCCCAAGCATTGAAAAGCCGAGAGCTTCATATCCTGCCTGATTCAAGGCAGTTTTTCCGCCCGGGGATGTGTCTGAATTTGTTTTGTTCTCCGCACTTGCCGTCAGCGTAATGCCCGGTACAAATGTCACAAGCATTGCTAAAGTCAAGAGCCAAGCTGTTAATTTTCGAAATCGTTTCATTAAAAATC
>JAFSIZ010000072.1 GCA_017439555.1 Oscillospiraceae bacterium
CAAGCGGAAAATCCCTTGAAACTCGATGTTTCAAGGGATTTTGTCAAACTTTGATTCAAACGCAAAAGTTGCGGGCGGATAATATCCGCCCCTACAATATATTTTCTCTGCTTGCGGTCTCATGCCTTTTTCGACAGTCTGAGGAATCCGAAGACTTCACCGTTTCCTTTACATCAAGGCTCGCGCACCCCATCTATATGAATCAACCTCGCGTTTGTATAGCTGTATGTGCTCATACGGCGCCGATAGACATCGCGCGTATGTGCGGCAAGAAGTATGTTCTGCGGCATCGGCACTCTGCCGACGGAGACGACCATCAGCGTGTGTGAGAAGAAATCGTTTCCATTATAGGCAAACTGGATAACATCGCCCGGGCGAGCCTCTGAAAGCTCTGCTTCGTGCCCGAACGGGCCGGGACCTTCGTTTGTTGTCATAAAGTTATAGAAATATTGCACACTCGTCCAGGCTGGTGCGCGAAGCTCGGGCGAGATATAATACCAGCCGAAGTCAGGCGTGAAATTCATCACTCCTGCGCCTGCATATACCGCCTGTGAAACATAGTTTGTGCAGTCGCCTCCGATTTCGTCGAAATTATAATATATCGGGTTTCTGCGAAACGCCCACCGCCGCGCATATTGAACCGCGGCAAATCTGTTATATTCCAAAAAAATCCGCCTCCTTGCTGCCAGTATATGCAGGAGACGGATTTTCCGTTATTTTATATCATCAGAGACGGCACACCGCGCCATTTTCGCCATATTCTATGCAATCTCCGGAGCGGATGAAGCTGTCGATGCAATCGAAATATTCTTCTTTCGATGCAAAGATTGGGGTGAATTCATCGATGATTTTCTTTGCTCTTTCGCCGTTTTCAGAAAGCAGAAGTGAAAGCATTTCAAGCTGCCATTTCGCCGATGCAACACACGCAAGCTCCGGATCTGCGATTCTGTAGTCAGAGCCGTGACTTGTGCCGACAGCACCCGGCGCATATGGATGAATAGCAGGCATAATGCAGGAAAGGTCTCCCATATCGGTGCAGCCTGTGCTGACATCATCACTTCTTTCAAACGGAACGCCGGGAATTGCCTTTGCGGCATCCTCCGCAAGGTCAATCATTGCAGGAGCGTTAAAGAGCGGACCATAGCCGGGAGAATCCTGAATGTCGATATTCGCGCCAAGCGAGAGTGCCGCGCCGACAAGCGCGCGGTTGACTTTGCTGTTCGCTTCGTGGATAGCATCAAACGTATAGCCGCGGACATAGCTCTCAAGCACAACTCTGTCAGGAATTGCATTGACAGCATTTCCGCCGTTAGTTATGATTGGATGAACGCGTATGCGGTCAGCCTCCTTGAAGGTTTCACGCACGGAATTAATTGCAGAAAGCCCGAGATTTGCAGCATAGAGAGCATTGACACCCTTCCACGGAGCTCCGCCTGCGTGAGCCGAAACACCCTTGTATACAATTCTCTTGCTCATACAGCCGACAGCGCCTGCAAGTGACACAAAGTTCTCTCCCGAGGTTGTATGAACCATAAATGCTATGTCAACGCCATCGAAATATCCGCGGTAGAGGAACTCCGTCTTGCCGCCGAGATAGCGGATAACGCCCTTTTCCACAAGACCTTTGCGATATTCAATCTCGATAAGCTCCTCTGCCGGAACTGCACAGAGGCGTATTCTTCCGCAGAGCGAATCGAGCGCACCCGGCTCACGGAGCGCAGCTGCAATTCCGATGAGCGCGGCACACTGCGCGCTATGACCGCAAACGTGGGCAGCACCTGTCTTCGGGTCTGCCTCCGGGTGGTCGGCACAGATGAGCGAATCAAGCTCGCCGAGAATGAGCACCTCAGGTCCGGGTCTTCCTGTGTCTATAACTGTATAAAATCCGGGAATGTCGCCTGCACGGATGAGCTCATAACCGAGCTTTTCGAATGCATCCTCCATATATTTGCCTGTCTTGACCTCGCGATATCCCGTTTCGGGATTCGCCCAGATATAATTTTGAGTATCGATTATGAGATCTCTATATTTATCGACTGTTGCCTGAAATGAAAACGCCATTATAACCAACTCCTAATATATTTATAAATTAAGTATATCTATATTCCGGCGAAAAATCAACCGTGATATTTGAACAAATGACGGGAAAGCATATATTTTCCGCCTTATGTCGATATCCATTTAAAGAAAAGAAATGCAAGAATCCCCAAGCTCAACAGCGTTTCTATTGCGTCCCGACTTGCGCCGTCCGCGATGAAGAATATCAGCATCAGAACGACAATTACGATAACGATCCAGCTGCAGCCGAAGCCTTTGCCACCGCCGCAGTTTCCGCTCTCCCCTCCGGATTCACCGCCGCAGTTTTTAAAAGCATAGTAATCATCCATATCATTCATCGCATACCTGCGCGCCGATAGAGCCTGCCCCGGCTCAATATATATCAATTCCGCAGCTTTCCTTTCCTTCACCAAACCGCCACCTTTTATCAGATTATATCACACATCGTAAAATCAATCAAGGCGTAAGCCTTGTATATCATCAATTCCAAAGGAATTGCATATTGCCAACACGAAGTGTTGTATATCATCAAGCCGACAGATTTATACACGCTGAAGCGTGATAAGATACAAGGGTGGAAAACCGCCCTTGATGATATACACCTTGCTTCGCGCGGTGATGATATACCAAGCCTGTCGGCTTGGATAAAAAAAGAAGCAACTTTTGGCAGACAAAAGTTGCTTCTTTTTTGGTGCGGGCGGTGGGACTTGAACCCACACGTCGAAGACATTGGCTCCTAAGACCAACGTGTCTGCCATTCCACCACGCCCGCGTATGTAAACAACGCATTGTGCATTGTTTATTTTTTAATCCATCGCCCGACGCCCTTCGATTGCTCTTGTAAGCGTCATTTCATCGGCGAATTCGAGATGACCGCCGACAGGGATGCCATATGCAAGGCGGCTTGCTCTTACTCCAAACGGCTTCATGAGCCTTGAAATATACATAGCCGTCGCCTCGCCCTCCGTATCGGGGTTGGTCGCCATAATGACCTCTTTTATCTCTCCGCCTGCAACACGCGCAAGCAGTTCTTTTATGCGCACATCATCAGGCCCGATGCCGTTCATCGGCGATATACAGCCGTGAAGCACGTGATAGAGCCCGTTGTATTCGCGCGTTTTTTCAATCGCCGCAACATCCTTCGGGTCTGAAACAACGCAGACCGTTGTTTTATCTCGCGCATTGTCAGAGCACAAGCTGCATATATCAGTGTCGGTAAGATTCTGGCAAACACTGCAGAACTTGACCGTCTTTTTGGCGTTGATAACTGCGTTTGCGAAGCCCTCTGCCTCCTCCTCGGGGAGCGAAAGCACAAAGAATGCAAGGCGCTGCGCCGTTTTTCTTCCTATGCCCGGCAGCTTCTGGAATTGCTCTATCAAATTTTCGACCGGTTCCGTAAAAAAGCGCATCTCAACTGCCTCCGTAAATTTTTAGAACAGGCCGGGGATATTCATACCGCCTGTGATTTTCTTCATCTGATCTGCCGCAGCAGTTTCTGCCTGATTCATCGCCTCGCCGATAGCGGCCACGATGAGATCCTCAAGCATCTCGACATCATCGGGATCAACCGCCTCAGGGTTGATTTTGATTGCTGTTACACGGTTTTTACCGGTTACAGTCGCTTCGACAACACCGCCGCCTGCGCTTGCCGTGTATTCCTGCTCCTCAAGCTCCTGCTGCATACGAAGCATATCCTGCTGCATTCTCTGAGCCTGCTTCATCATATTGTTCATATTCATTCCGCCACCGGGAAATCCTCCACGTGCCATATCAAAAACTCCTCACTTTACAGTTATTTCAATATCATCGCCGAGCCCCTCGAGAAGCTCGTCTATTCCGCTTGTTTCAAACTTTGGCGCCTCAGCCTTCTTCCCTGCCGTCACAACGATTCCGGGAGCTGCCTGCGCTGCGGCACTTCTAAGTATATCCATATTTTCGCTTCGTGTCAACATCTGGAGCACAAAAGCATTTTCGCTCGAGAGCGATAAAGTGTTGTCTGAAAGCGTTGCCGAAACTCCTCCAAACAGCGGAACCACGCCGGGAGAAAGCTTTGGCTTTGCCGCAGCAAGGATTTTGCCCCATATTTCTCTTCCGTCGCCCTGAGGCACTGCAGCTCCTGACGAGGAAGGCTTTTGTTCTCTTTCCGCCATCGGAGAAGCCTCTGCCGGCTTTCTGACCTCAGGCACATCGCTCGCCGACTGTTTTGGCACATCCCCCTGTGATACCCTCGCAGGCTCCTTCACAGGCGCCGCTGCAGAGATTGACGGTACTTCTGTAAAAACGCCGTTTTTCAGCTTATTCTCAAGCTCGTTGACACGGGAGATGAGTGCATCGACATCGCCCGAATCTGCCCCCTCACAGAGGCTCACACAGCAAAGCTCTGCGTCAATCCGCTTGTTTGAGCTTGCCGCTATCGCGCTTGTTGCATTCTGGAGCGCCGCTATCGCGCGGCAAAGACGCATATTGTCAAACCGCTCGGCAAGGGAGCTCAGCTCACCGTCCGTATACCTTGCGCTAAGGCGCGGCAAGGCTTCACCGCAAGCGGTTTTTATAATCAGAACATCGCGGAATATCTCAGACAGCTCGCCCAACACCGAGGTCAGATTTTTTCCGCCTGTGTAGATTTCATTCAAGAATGTAAGCGTTTTTCCGAGATCACGGTCAGCAATGGCGAGAGCCATATCAAAGGTCTGCTTTCTGCCTGCAAGCCCGACAACGTTTTCGACGGTTTCTGCCGTAACCTCGCCGTCGCCGACGGAAATGCACTGGTCGAGAAGCGAAAGCGCATCGCGCATCGCGCCGTCAGACAGAGACGCGATATAGCCTGCCGCATCATCGGAAAGAGATGCTCCCTCACTGCGCGTGATGAACTGGAGCCGCTCTGCGATTGCTGTGAGCGGAATACGCTTGAATATGAACCGCTGGCACCTTGAGGCGATCGTCGCCGGTACCTTGTGGAGCTCAGTCGTTGCGAGGATAAATGCAACGTGCTCCGGCGGCTCTTCCATTATCTTCAGCAGCGCATTGAATGCACTTGTTGAGAACATATGCACCTCGTCTATTATGTAGACGCGCTTTCTGACGTTTGCCGGTGAATATATTGCCTCATCGCGAAGGTCGCGTACATAATCGACGCCATTGTTTGACGCCGCATCTATTTCAACGACATCCATAACCTCTCCGCTCGTTATACCGACACACGACGGGCATTTGTTACAAGGATTTCCGTGGAAGGGATTTTCGCAGTTTATAGCCTTTGCGAGAATCTTTGCACAGGTAGTCTTGCCCGTTCCACGCGAGCCTGAAAAAAGATATGCATGAGACGTTTTGCCCGTTTCGACCTGCTTTGTGAGCGTGTCGCATATTGCAGACTGCCCAACAACATCGGCAAAGGACTGCGGCCTCCATTTTCGATAAAGCGCCTGATACATATTTCTACCTCTGCTTTTTGCCTTGTTTATTATTTTGACCCATCGCACGACCGCACACCCATATCTCGAACGCAGATGCTGTGCGGAATTTATACAATCGACTCAAAGCCGGCGCACCCACGGCACACGCAGTAAACCGCTTAATGCTGCTCGGTTCCCCGCCTGACATGGTTCACAGCCCTACGCTGCGCGGGACCGACTTATCAACATCGACTGTATAACCCAGCCACACCACCTACGGCCTCAACACGGGAATTCACCCCTGCTATAGCGGATTGCAGGTACAGGGCACCGCTGACTCCCCGGTTAGTGCGGTCTTGCGATGGGTCAAAATCTGACTCTACTCAAAATTTTCTGATGCTTATATTACAAAAGCTTGATGCCGTGCTCTCCGCAAATTTCAACATCTGCCTTCGGCCACACGGAGGACTGAACCTCGCCTATGTGTGCACAATCGAGCATAAACATACACAACCTCGACTGGCCGATGCCTCCGCCGATTGTATAGGGAAGCTCGCCCGAAATCAAAGCCTTCTGGAACGGAAGCTCCAGCCTGTCTTCACAGCCCTCTGCACGGAGCTGATTCAGAAGCGCCTCTTCATCAACCCTGATGCCCATTGAGGATATCTCAAACGGACAATCAAGAAGCGGATAATAGAGCACTATATCGCCGTTGAGCGTCCAATCGTCATAGTCGGGAGCTCTTCCGTCGTGTTTGCCGCCGGATTTGAGCCTTCCGCCTATCTGCGCGATGAATACTGCGCCGTGCTTTTTGGAAATTGCGTGCTCGCGCTCTTTTGCCGTGAGCGACGGATACATCTCCTCAAGCTCGTGTGTCGTGACGAAGGTGATTTCGTCCGGAAGCTTTTTACTCGTTCCGAATTTCTCAGACACCTCGCGCTCTGCATCACGCACGACACTGTATATTCTGCGCACTATATCATATAAAAATTCTGTTTTTCTATCTTCCTTTGAGATTACAAGCTCCCAGTCCCATTGATCGACATATATGGAATGAAGATTGTCTGTCATCTCGTCGCGGCGGATTGCGTTCATATCTGTATATAAACCCTCGCCGACGCCGAAGCCATAGTTTTTAAGAGCCATACGCTTCCACTTTGCAAGCGAATGCACTATTTCATAGACGCTGCCCGGCTGTTCGAGAAGATCAAACGCAACGGGGCGCTCGATTCCGTTGAGGTTATCGTTGAGCCCTGTTCCGCTCTTTACAAACAGCGGTGCACTGACACGCTCGAGGTTCAAAGCCTTTGCAAGGCGTGATTCGAACATATCCTTTATCATCTTGACACCGCGCTCTGTGTCGCGTATCGTCATTTTTCTGCTGTAGCCCCGAGGCAATATAAGACGTTCTTTCATCGTTATCCCTCTTAATATTTCACGAGATATCTGTTGACTTCCCACTCGTGTACAGTGGTTATGTATTCGTGCCATTCAAGGCGCTTTGCTTCGATATATTTCGGAGCAATATGGCTTCCGATGGTATCCATAAGAAGCTCATCGTTTTCAAACTCATCAATCGCTTCGGAAAGATTTGCCGGAAGCGCACGGATGTTGTTGTTCTTAAGCTCGCGGTGTGACATTTCAAAGATGTTGGATTCTATTGAAGCAGGCGGCGTGAGATTTCTCTTGATTCCGTCAAGACCTGCCGCGAGAACCGCCGCAAATGCCAAATACGGATTTGCCGCAGGATCAGGGTTTCTGATCTCAATGCGCGCGCCCTCGCCCGTCGCGCTCGGAACTCTGATGAGCGGACTTCTGTTTTTGGCTGACCACGCGATATATATCGGCGCTTCATAGCCTGCAACAAGGCGCTTATATGAATTTACTATCGGGTTTGTCACCGCACACATGCCGCGCGCGTGTTCTATGACGCCTGCGATGAAACAATATGCCTCACGGCTTAAGCCAAGCTTATCCGACGGATCGAAGAATATGTTCTTTCCGTTCTTTGAAAGAGAAATATTTATATGCATACCCGAGCCTGCGATGCCATAGATCGGCTTTGGCATAAAGGTTGCGTGAAGCCCGTTTTTGTGGGCGATTGTCTTTACAAGAAGCTTGAAGGTTATAATGTTGTCTGCCGTTGTGAGCGCCTCGCCGTATTTGAAATCTATTTCGTGCTGGCTGTCAGCGTTTTCGTGATGGGATGCCTCGATTTCAAAGCCCATCTCCTCAAGATATTTGCACATCTCGCGGCGAACTGCCTCGTCTGTATCGACAGGGCCGAGGTCGAAATAACCTGCACGGTCGTTTCTTATGGCCGTCGGGTTGCCCTGCTCATCCGTCTTGAAGAGGAAGAACTCTGCCTCAGGTCCGATATTGACCGTATATCCCATATCTGCAGCCTCAGCCAGAACCCGTTTGAGCACACAGCGCGGATCGCCCATAAACGGGTTTCCGTTTGTGTCATAAACATCGCAGATAAGACGTGCGACCTTGCCGCCGTCTTTAATCCAGGGCAATATCACAAATGAATTGAGATCCGGGCGGAGATACATATCAGACTCTTCAACGCGCACAAAGCCCTCGATGGACGAGCCATCGAACATGCACTTATTGTCAAGCGCACGCGAAAGCTGGCGCTCTGTGATGGAAATATTTTTCATTGTGCCGAAAATATCGGTGAACTGAAGGCGTATGAACTTTACGTCTTCTTCTCTGACTATTCTTTCAATATCCTCTCGAGTGTATCCCATACTGTGCCTCCAATGTTCCGGATTATCGTTTTATTTTACCACGTATCGCAAAGTTTTTCAAGCATTATTTATTAATGAATCTCAGATTCATCTCTCCGTCAGCAATCTCTGCATCGCCTCTGACCGTCACCGTATCGAAGCCATAGGCCTCACAGAGCGCCTTGCGGTTGCTTTTTTTCTGCCCACTCATCACTGAAACGCGCTTCGGGCATACGCTGATTTCAAGAGCCTTACCTCTTTCTTCACAGCTGTCTATAAGCTTCTTTGCACGCGCAAGATATCTCGCAGACTGCGCCATCTCGCCGAGCGCAGGATGATACGCCCCGGCAAGAGCTTCACCGCCGGAAAGATCGTCCGTCGGGTTCAGGCCGAATCTTATGACAGGTATGCCACTCTCTTCAAAAATATCGAGAAGAGTTGCCCCGAGAGCTGCTGCCTGCTCCGGTGTTGCAGGTGTGTAGCTTCCGTTTCTCCAAAGCCGCTCAAGCGCTGTGTCGCGGATTACAACCGTCGGATATATCCTCACCCCGTCAGGGCGAAGGCGGCATATCTCACGCGCGGTTTCTATATCCTTTGCTTCATCCGAGCCGGGAAGATGCGTCATCATCTGCAGAATAAGCTCAAAGCCATATTCCTTTATAAGCGCGGCGGCGCGGCGTGTATCTGAGGATGAGTGTCCGCGCCCCGAGGACGCGAGCACATCGTCACACATTGATTGCGTGCCGAGCTCTATCGTTCTGACACCGCTTGTCCTGAGGATTTCAAGGCGCTCTGCATCAATGCTGTCAGGGCGCGTTGACAGGCGCAGGCTTTCCGCAAGTCCGCTATCCACAAACGGCTTTGCCGCATCGAGATATTCACACATAAGTTCTCTCGGAACAGCCGTGAAGCTGCCGCCGTAGAAAGCAATCTGAGGCCGCTCTCCCGAATATCCGAGAGCATCCTCTATAATGCGCTTCACATCAGCGCCGTCCGGAGCCGTGAGCGTTCCTGCAATCTTTTTCTGATTGCAGAACACACAGTCGTGTGGGCATCCGACATGGGGAATAAAAACAGGGATTATCGCGCCCATTATTCCATTCCCATAAGCTTGAGAGCTTCATGTGCAGCCATCTGCTCCGCCTCTTTCTTGCTGTGCCCATAGCCTGTGCCGATATGGTTGCTGTTTATCATAACCTCGACAGTAAAGCTTCTCTCGTGATCGGGTCCTGTGGATTCGATAACGCGATAGGAAAGCTTCTCGCCGCGGTTTTTCTGGACGATTTCCTGAAGCGTCGTCTTATAGTCAGTGATGCTCCATTCGCCGCCCTTTTCAAATTCAAAAACAAACTGCTTTATAAATGCACGTGCGCTCTCCTCGCCCGAGTCAAGATATATTGCGCCGATAACCGCCTCAAACGCATCGGCAAGGATTGAATCGCGGTCACGTCCTCCGCCGCTCTCCTCTCCGTGGCCGAGCCTGAGCTCTGCGCCGAGACCGATTGCCCTCGCACGCTCACAGAGCGAGCCTGTGCATACGAGAGACGAACGCATTTTTGTGAGCTCGCCCTCCGGCTCATCTGGATATTTGTTGAAGAGATATAGCGCCGTGTTCATTCCGAGCACGGAATCGCCGAGAAACTCAAAGCGCTCGTTGTCCTGCACGCCGCTTGCGCGGTTTTCGTTTGCATAGGAGCTGTGTGTCAGCGCGCGCTCGAGCAAAGAAATATTTTTAAAGGTATAGCCTATTGTATTCTGGAATTTTTCATAATTGCCTGTGGTTTTCTTACTCATCTGCTTCGTTTCCTTCTTTCAGGCTCTCTGCAAGAGATGCCGCAATGCCGGATTCAACATATTCCGACGCCTGCACTATGCAATGGTAGACAGATCTTGCCTTTGTCGAGCCGTGAGCCTTTATGACAGGCTTTCTGATGCCGAGAAGCGGAGCGCCTCCTGCATCGTTGTAATCTATCTTCTTTTTAAAGCCTGCGATGTTTTTTCTGACCATAAGCCCTGCAAGCTTTCCGAGGAGCGAGGACATAAACATACCCTTGAGCTCACGCGCAAAGTAAAGCCCTACACCCTCAACAGTCTTGAGGTAGACATTACCCGAAAAGCCATCGGCCACTATGACGTCTGCCGCACCGAGCGGACCGTCGCGTCCCTCGATATTTCCTATGAAATTGATGATGCCCTTATCTCCTGCTGCCTTAAGAAGCTTATATGCCTCCTGATGCACAGCATCTCCCTTGTGCTCCTCCTCACCGTTGTTGAGAAGACCGACCTTCGGGCTCTTCACGCCCAGCGCACGCTCGGAATATGCCGAGCCCATAAGCGCAAACTGATAGAGATATTCGGGTGTACATTCGGCATTTGCACCGCTGTCTATGAGAATGGCAACGCCTGTTGCCGTCGGTATTATCGGAGCAAGTGCCGCGCGGCGAATGCCCCTGATACGTTTTACGATAAGCGTCGCCTGTGTCAGAAGTGCTCCCGTGTTGCCGCAGGAAACCACAGCATCGCCTTTTCCTTCTGCAAGTGTGCGGAGCGCGACTGTCATCGAGGAATCAGGCTTTGCCTTCATAGATTTGAGCGGGTCATCGTGCATATCAACAACCTCTGTGGCCGGAATGATGCTTATTTTTGCTGAATATTTGCCATCCGGGTCTTCCTGCTTCATAAGCGAGATCAGTTCATCCTCCGCGCCGACGAGAGCAATCTCAACATCGTGTTCGGCAAGCGACATATATGCGCCCTTGACAAATTCTGCGGCACCGTGGTCGCCGCCCATTGCATCAAGTATTATTCTCATATCTCAACCAGCCCCATCTGTAAATTTTTTGCAATTTCATCTATAGCCTCAAGCGAGCGCGCCGCAAGCGCCGCGTTCTTTTCCTTTTTGACCTTAACGCGGTAGCCGAGCGGCGGCATTATTCCGAAATTTATGTTCATCGGCTGGAAATCGCCGACGCTTCCCGAGCTTACATACATCCCAAGCGCTCCGATTGCCGTCGTCTGCGGAAAAACAGGAGGCTCTTTCCCACACAGCCTGCACGCAAGTGAAAGCCCTGCGTACAGCCCGGAGGATGCTGATTCAACATAACCCTCAACGCCTGTCATCTGCCCTGCAAAATAGAGCTTGTTGTCGCCCTTTACCGAATAATCGGGATTAAGCAGACCCGGAGATTTTATATATGTGTTTCTGTGCATCACGCCATAGCGCACAAATTCCGCATTCTCAAGCCCCGGAATGAGCGAGAACACGCGCTTCTGCTCGCCGAATCTGAGGTGTGTCTGAAAGCCGACTATGTTATAGAGCGTGCCTTCGCGGTTGTCGCGGCGAAGCTGCACAACTGCAAACGGCGTCTGCCCCGTTTTCGGATCGCGAAGCCCGACAGGCTTGAGCGGACCGTAGCAAAGCGTATCAAAGCCGCGCCGTCCCATTACCTCAACAGGCATACAGCCCTCAAACACCTTATCGTCCTCAAAGCCGTGAACCTCTGCCTCCTCTGCGGATATCAGCGCTTCACGGAATGTGCGGTATTCTTCCTCTGTCATCGGGCAATTTATATAATCTGCTGTGCCTTTGTCATAGCGCGATTTGAAATATGCACGCTCCATATTTATGCTTTCAAATGTAACTATAGGTGCGGCGGCATCGAAAAATCCGAGAAACTCCTGCCCACCGAAATATTCTCTTATGGAATTGCCGAGCGGTTCACGCGTGAGCGGACCCGTCGCAACTATGAGCGGCCTTTTATCGGAAAGCTCGGAAACCTCTTCGTTTACAACCGTTATATTTTTGTGGGAGCGTATTTTCTCTGTTATATACTCCGAAAAACGCACACGGTCAACAGCGAGCGCACCGCCTGCTTCAACGCGAGTCGCATCCGCCGCTTCCATAACAAGCGAGCCAAGCCTTCTCATCTCTTCCTTGAGAAGCCCGACTGCGTTTTCAACACCTGCTGCGCGGAGGGAATTTGAGCAGACAAGCTCTGCAAACCCCTCTGATTTATGCGCAGGCGTAAACGCCTTTGGCTTCATTTCATAAAGCGTTACCGACACGCCGCGGCGCGCAAGCTGCCAGGCTGCTTCGCAGCCTGCAAGCCCGGCACCGTAAACATATGCATTACTCACTCTTTTTCTTCTCCGCTGTCTTCTTTCTTCCCGCCGTTGATTTTTTGGCAGCTGTCTTTTTTGTCGCAGTCTTTGAGGAAGCCTTTTTAGCCGATTTCTTCGGCTTGTCTTCCTTCTTCTTATATTCCTGCGGCTCATATCTCTCGCAATCGGGGTTTGCGCAGAACGCCTTTTTCGGGCCTCTTCCCGAGCGCTTATACATCGTTTTGCCGCATATCTCACACTTTGCCTCCTGCGGAACATCCCAGGTCATAAACGTACACTCGGGGAAGTTCTCACAGCCATAATAGGAATAGCCGTTCTTTGATTTTTTCTTGAGGATCTGGCCTCCGCACGTCGGGCACTCTCCCGGCGTTTTTTCGACAATCGCCTTGGTGTTCTTACACTCAGGGAATCCCGGGCAGGCAAGGAATTTGCCGAATCTGCCCGATTTTATGACCATATTTTTTCCGCAGAGCTCGCAGACCTCATCCGTCACCTCATCCGGGACCTTGAGACGTTTTCCCTCGAGAGCCGTCTCTGCGGCCTCAAGCTCTTCTGCAAACGGGCCATAGAAATCAGAAAGCGTGCTCTTCCAATCCTTCTTGCCCTCCTCGACCTCGTCGAGAGTTTCTTCCATATGTGCCGTGAATTCGACATCCACAATATCGCTGAACTGATCAACCATAAGGCTGTTTACAACCTCGCCAAGCGGCGTCGGCTTAAGGCTCTTGCCCTCTTTTATGACATACTCGCGATTGAGTATTGTCGTAATTGTCGGCGCATAGGTGCTCGGGCGCCCGACGCCCTTTTCCTCCATCGCCTTGATGAGGCTTCCGTCTGTATAGCGCGCAGGCGGTGCTGTGAAATGCTGCTCGCTCTTCTCGCCCTCAAATATGAGCTTCTCGCCCTCGCGAAGATCGGGAAGCACCTGATTCTCCGTTTCCTCCTGCTCTGCCGCCATATCCGAATAAACCGCAGTGTAGCCGCGGAAGGCAATGCGAGAGCTGGTTGCGCGGAAAATATATTCATTCGCCGCAATATCTACGCTCATTGTGTCATATACAGCTGTTTCCATCTGACACGCCACAAATCTCGACCATATGACGCGATAGAGCTTATACTGATCTGCCGTGAGGCTCTTCTTTATCCTATCCGGCGTCAGGAACACGTCTGCAGGGCGGATTGCCTCGTGGGCATCCTGTGCGCTCTTCTTCGTCTTGAACACGCGGCGCGATTTCGGAAGGTATTCCGCACCATAGGCATCCGTGATATAGTTGCGCACTGCATAAATCGCCTCATCTGCGATACGCAGTGAGTCTGTTCTCATATATGTGATGAGACCGGTCGAGCCCATTCCCTCGATATCGACACCTTCATAAAGCTGCTGTGCTATCGTCATCGTGCGGCTCGGCGACATTCCGAAGCGGCGCGAAGCCTCCTGCTGGAGCGTTGAGGTTATGAACGGCGGCACAGGTGAGCGCTTTTTCTGACCGCGCTTTATTGTCTTGACAAAAAACTCGGCATTTCTGATGCTCTGAATAATCTTGTCTGTTTCCTCTGCCGATTCAGGCTCTATCTTTTTCTTCTCTGTGCCATGGAACTTCGCAGGGAAGCGCCCCTCGTCAGGAGCAATGCGCGAGAAATTCGCGTCTATCGTCCAGAATTCACGCGGCACAAATTCGCGGATTTCGTTTTCGCGGTCGATAACGAGACGTGTTGCAACAGACTGCACACGCCCTGCCGAAAGACCGTAGCGCACCTTTTTCCAGAGCAGTGGCGAAAGCTTATAGCCGACGATTCTGTCAAGCAATCTTCTCGCCTGCTGTGCGTTTACGAGATTTTCATCTATATCGCGCGGATTCTTTATACCTTCGAGGATTGCATTTTTTGTAATCTCATTGAAGGTTACGCGCTTTGTCTTTTTCGGGTCAAGCCCCAGAAGCTCTTTAAGGTGCCACGATATTGCCTCGCCCTCGCGGTCAGGGTCAGTTGCGAGATATATTGCATCGCTTTCCTCCGCGAGTGAGCGAAGCTCCTTTATAAGCGCGCTCTTACCCCGGATTGCGAGATATTTCGGCACGAAACCGCCTTCAATATCTATTCCTATATCGCTTTTGGGCAGGTCTCTCAGATGCCCCATCGAGGCCATTACCTTATATTTGCTTCCCAGATGCTTTCCTATTGTCTTGACCTTGGTGGGAGACTCCACTATTACAAGATATGACATATATTCGCTCCGTTTCCGCCGCGAAACCGCGGCTTATGTGTAAACTATTTCTTTATATTTACCGTAAACCTTCCGCCCGGAAGCTGCTTTACGCATCCGCGTATTTCAAGCAACGTCAGAAGTGAAAGGACCTTTTGCATTTTCATTCCGCACTGCCGGGCAATGTCATCTGCACGAAGCTCAGACATGCCTATCGTTGCGATAATTTTCCGGTCATCTGAAGAGAATTTTTCAAGATAACCTTCAGGAAGCGATTCTTCCTTCTTTTCCACAGTTTTTTCCGGAACTCTGACTTTTCTTTCCAGATCGATACTGCCACCCAAAACGCCTTCATATTCCGAAAGCACATCGCGCCCGGACATAACCGGGATTGCTCCGTCCCTCAGAAGCCTGTTCGAGCCTGCTCCTGCACCGTCGAGAATTCCTGACGGCACAACAAACACATCGCGGTTCTGCTCAAGTGCATGCGAGGCGGTTATCAGTGCGCCGCTCTTCTCCGGCGCTTCTATCAGGACAGTGCCGAGGCTTATTCCGCTTATCAGCCTGTTGCGTATCGGAAAGGTGCTCCTCGAAGGGCCGACGCCCGGAGCATATTCGGATATTACCGTTCCGTTTTTTATTACCTTTTCAAGCAGCGATTTATTCTCTCTCGGATAGCATATGTCAACGCCGCAGCCAAACACGGCAATCACTTTGCCGCCGGCATCAAGCGCGCCGCGCGCGGCTGACGAATCTATCCCCTTTGCAAGCCCCGTGACTACTGTCGCCCCATAGGACGCAAGCTCACCGCCGAGCTTTTCCGCTGACGCTTTACCGGCATCTGTGGCATTGCGCGTGCCGACTATGGCAATCGACACACCGCCGGCATCAAGCTCTGCTCCCCTTGCATAGAGCACACACGGCGGATTTGATATATTGAGAAGCTGCGGCGGATATTCGCTGCTTTCTCTTGTTATGATACGTATTCCTTTTTTTCTGCAGGTGATAACGATTTTCTCCGCTTCGTCAAGGCTCTTTTCACAGAGCTTTGCTATGCTGCGCGGATTTCTTGTTTCCAATATCCTTATATATTCCTCGCGGCCTGCTGAATAAACCGCATTCGCTGTGCCGAAATACGAAAGGAGGCGATGTGACTTTTGTGATCCTGCACCGGATGCAAGAGAGAGCCACACCCATTTTTCAAGCTCTGCCATACAAAACCTCACCTTCCGCTCATCTTATACATAAATATCGATGCCGCAACCGCTGCGTTGAGTGACTCTGCACCGCCGCGCATCGGGATAATGACGCTTGCATCAGCAAGCTGCGCCACCTCGCGGCGGACACCGTTTCCTTCGTTTCCTATGATGACGGCGGCATTGTTAAGATCTGTATCCGGAAGCTCCATAACGTCTCCGTAAAGCTCAGAGGCATATACCTTCATTCCCTCTGCACGAAGGCGCGGAATAAGCTCTGTGAAGTCTGCCGAAACAACCGGGACTCTGAAAATAGAGCCCATAGCCGAGCGCACCGTCTTGGGATTGTATATGTCTGCACAGCCGTCCTCAAACACTGCACCTATTCCGAAAGCATCTGCAGTGCGGATAATCGTGCCGAGGTTTCCCGTGTCCTGCAATCTGTCGAGCAGGAGGGCACACGGCATAGCTTTATATTCCGCCTTTTTCATTCTGCACGTGAAGATGACACTCTGTGCGGTTTTGAGCGTCGTTATGCTGTCCAGAATGTCCTGAGGTGCAACACATATCTTCGCACCCGGAATATCCGGAAGCCTCTCTGCCGCAACCTCGCTTGCCAGCACAAGAGGTATCTCCATATGCTCGGCCACAGCCTCAAGCAAAAGCTTTTCGCCGTCGCACACAAACTCACCTGCGCTGTGGCGCAGATCACGTTCACGTGAGAGCGCACGGATATATTTGACCGTCTTGTTCTGGCGGCTTGTAATTCTTTCAATC
Organism: Oscillospiraceae bacterium; assembly: GCA_017439555.1. Lineage (GTDB taxonomy): Bacteria > Bacillota > Clostridia > Oscillospirales > JAAYXM01 > SIG480. The sequence continues at coordinate 16,484 of JAFSIZ010000072.1, forward strand.
ATATCCGTGCACCTCCCGTTGCATTTTTCTTATTTTCCCGAAAGAAGCCCTGAAAGCACAATGCCTGCTGTTTCATATTTTTTGGCTATGCGCTCGTTCTTCATTCTCGGCTCTGTCTTTACCTTTATTGCGGCATAGATGCCGTCTCTGTGGTTTATTCCGATTTTCTCTATTATCGGAAGCTCGTCCACTCTTACATAATATTCGTTCTCGCTTTCGATGCCGAAGCCTGAAAGCGGCTCAAACGCGCCTTCCTTTGCATACCACTCTGCATATCTGCGGTCAAAGAAGAAGAGCAGCACCTCATCGTTTGCCATGCTTACCGATATCTTATCACGGCTTGCTGCGCTGTATTCGTCAACAGCCAGAGCCTGATCACCCGAGCCCATAATGCTCTCAACACTCAGCATCTGATGGCCGACCTTCGGCTTTTGCACTTCCCCATCGTCAGGGTCTTCATCAACAACCTCAATAAATCCACCGAGGTAATCGGAAAACTCTCTCATCTGCTCAACATCCGCAAACACCGAGCCTGCGAGAATATAATCGAGATCGTTATATTCGCGGTTTGTGACATCCGATATCAGCATACACGCAAGAACGATTGCGACAATCACGCCGAGCGTCAGCCAGCGAAAATGGAACCAATAGACGTTTTTGAACCAATATTTCAATTTTTCCCAAAAGCTCGCATCCCCCATAAAGCTCCCCGGCTTGAACACCGCGAAAACATCGCGTGAATCTCTGCTCTTTTTCATATTCTGCGATTCCTTTCTTGCTTTATGGATTTATCCCTCTTATTCCTTTTCTGTCTTCATCGTCGGGAAGAGGAGAACATCGCGGATTGCCGCGCTGTCTGTCAGAAGCATCGTCATGCGGTCGATACCGAAGCCGATACCGCCTGTCGGCGGCATACCGATTTCAAGAGCATTGAGGAAGTCCTCGTCTGTCGTGTTTGCCTCATCGTTGCCCTGTGAAAGCTGCTCCTCCTGATCCTTGAAGCGCTCGCGCTGGTCAATCGGGTCATTGAGCTCGGAATATGCGTTTGCCATTTCCCAGCCATTCATAAAGAACTCAAAGCGCTCAACATAGTTCGGGTCCTCAGGCTTTTTCTTTGTGAGCGGAGAAATCTCAATCGGGTGGTCCATAACGAATGTCGGCTGAATGAGATGCTCTTCGACAAACTCCTCAAAGAAGAGGTTGAGTATGTCACCCTTCTTGTGGCGCGGCTCGACCTCGATGTGCTTTTCCTTCGCAATAGCGCGCGCTTCCTCAAGCGTTTTGATCTCGTTGAAGTCAACGCCCGAATATTTCTTGACAGCGTCAACCATCGTGATGCGCTCAAACGGTTTTCCAAGATCCATTTCAATGCCGTTGTATACAATCTTTGTCGTTCCGAGAACCTCCTGAGCAACGTGGCGATACATATTCTCTGTGAGATCCATCATGCCGTGATAGTCCGTGTATGCCTGATAGAGCTCCATAAGAGTGAACTCAGGGTTGTGACGTGTGTCAAGGCCCTCGTTTCTGAAAACTCTGCCTATCTCATAGACTCTTTCAAGGCCACCGACTATGAGGCGCTTGAGATAGAGCTCGAGAGAAATTCTGAGCTTGAAATCCTCATCAAGTGCGTTGAAATGAGTTTCAAACGGACGTGCTGCTGCGCCGCCTGCATTTGAAACGAGCATCGGGGTTTCAACCTCCATAAAGCCCTGGCCGTCGAGATAGCGGCGGATAGAGCTTATGATCTTTGAACGCTTGACAAATGTATCCTTTACCTCGGGGTTCATAATAAGGTCAACATATCTCTGGCGATAACGGATATCTGTGTTTGTCAGGCCGTGGTATTTCTCAGGCAGCGGCTTGAGCGACTTTGAAAGGAGTGTTATCTCTGTCACGTGGACAGAAATCTCGCCCATTCTTGTGCGGAAAACAGTTCCCTTTGCACCGACGATATCACCGATGTCATATTTGCGGAACTTCGCAAAATTCTCCTCACCGATATCGTTTATGCGAACATAAATCTGAATCTTTCCCTTGAGGTCCTGAATGTCGCAGAAGGAAGCCTTGCCCATTCCGCGGCGGCTCATCATACGGCCTGCGATTGATACCTCACTGCCCTCAAGAGTCTCAAAGTTTTCAATGACATCAACAGAATGATGAGTTCTGTCATATTTAACGATTTCAAACGGATTTTCGCCTGCCTCAACGAGGTTTGCAAGCTTTTCGCGGCGCACGCGGAGAATTTCGTTCAAATCCTCAGCAGGTGCCTGTGCTTCGTTTGTTCTTGTTTCTTCAGTAGCCATTTTTTGTGTCCTCCAATATTCAAGTATGCCGGGGCGGGCGCTAAGGTCGCGCTCTGCCCCGGTCAAATTAGTTACCTATCTCAACGATCTTATATTCGATAACGCCACACGGAGCCTCAACCCCGACAATGTCGCCCAGCTTGCTACCGATAAGTGCGCGTCCGAACGGTGATTCATCCGAAATGCGCCCCTTATACGGGTCTGCCTCCTGCGAGCCGACAATCCAATATTCCTCTTCCGAGTCATCGGAAACGTCGCATACCTTGACACGAGAGCCGGTTCTTACCTCATCTGTGTCTTCGGAAAACTCGATTATCTCTGCATTTGCGAGGATGTTTTCAATCTCTGCCTTTCTGGAGAAGAGCTTGCCCTGCTCGTTTTTCGCCTCATCATACTCGCTGTTTTCCGAAAGGTCGCCGAATGAGCGCGCTTCTTTTATGAGCTCTGCAACCTCTTTCTCGCGCACGTTCTTGAGATAGTCGAGCTCAGCGCGAAGCTCCTCGAGCCTTTTTGCTGTGAGTTTGTATGTTTTTGCCATGTTTACTCCCTCTTTTTCCTAATTATATTTTTCTTTTCTACTATATAAATAATAAAACGCCATTGCAATCTATCATATTATAGATAGCTTACGTCGAATTGTCAAGCAAAAGATTTGTAAATTTTGAAATTTTTTTCGGAGAATATTCGACTTTTATCTCATTTTCCCTCAAAAAACCGCTTATTTCGAGCAACGAAGCAAGGCGCCTGAGATCGCTTTCGGAAAGCTCTTTTAAAAGATTTTCCGAAAACCTGACTCTGAAATCCCCGGAATCTGCAAAAAAATCTTCATACGAAATAAATTCACCGCTGCCGAGATTTACACTTATCACATTTTCCGGCACGTCTCTTCTCACGCTCGCCCCTGTCTCGGAAAAGAGCACATCGGCAATTTCCTCGAATGACGGATGCCCGACATAGACAGTTTTGCGAAACTTCAGAAGCTCACACGCGGTTTTGATCAAATCTGCCGCTGAACCTCCCGTTATGAGAAAATCAACATTCTGCGCCGTGACGGCGGCGAACTCTCTCGCCGCAGCAGCCGCCTTTGTTTTCAGGATTCGGGTGTCATCGAAAAAAAGCTCAATACCGAAAGCCCTTACCGGCAGAAAACTTTCTTCGCCGACACACAGGCTTATTCCTGCCCTTTTAAGCTCTGCGGCGCATTTCCTCACACGCCGCAAAAAACGGCGTTTCCCTTCGCATTTCTCCACAGAGGTGACATACACCTCCACTGCGCCAATTTTTCCGATCAAGGCGATTTTCGCCTTTTTCTGCGGTATCGGATATCCTTCGCATATAACGCCGATACGCAAGAGCGCACCTCCGAAAACCTTCTTTACATTGCTATGATATTAAGTTTCTCGCAAAATATTACATAAGACGGACGAAGCGCCGCAACACTTCGTCCGAAAAATGATTTTATCCCTGCTCTTCCGTGGTCTCCTTCTGACCCTTTACTATCTCGATTGCTGCCTGAAGCTGCGGATCCTCATGATCTTTAAGGAGATAGAATCTTTTTGTCTGATCCTCAGTCAGCTCCACAACCTTATCAGGCTTTATGCCGCCTGTGTCAACAAGGCTTGTGCCGCGTCCCGTATAATATTTGCTGACCGAAAGAATCAGCCCCGAGCCGTCTTTGAGCGGAATCTGGCTCTGAGCAAGACCCTTGCCCGTCGTCGGAGTTCCGACAACCTTTCCCTTTCCGCTTTCCTGAATTGCGGCCGCAAAGAATTCCGCAGCGCTTATTGAATATTCGTTTGTTATAACCGCCATCGGAAGATTGAGCTCATTTTTATCGGAAAAATGAGTCATCGACTTTCCTTCTTTGTTCTCTTCGCTGATGATTATTCCTTCCGGGAGAAGCGGATCAAGCGTTTTTACAAGCACATTGAGAAGGCCGCCCGGGTTGTTGCGCACATCAAATACAATGCCCTTGACATCCGCTTTTTTCAGGTTTGCAAGTGCTGTCGCAAAGTCCTTATCCACGTTTGCATCAAAGCTCGATATCTTGATGTAGCCTATGTTTCCGTCAAGAATCTTTGACTTGACGCTCTGCACATCTATCTCCCTGCGCGTTATGCTCAGGGTTATGAGATTCGGCGCACCCTCGCGCTTCACGGAAATCGAAACGACAGTTCCTGCAACTCCCTGAATCTTCTTGACGGCGGCATCATATCCGATCTGCGAAACGTCTGCGCCATCGACATTTACGATGCGGTCGAACGGCTGGAGCTTTGCATCTTCTGCAGGAGAGTCTTCAAACACATCAAGAACGATAAGCTCACCGGCATCGGAATCATATGATGCATTTATTCCGATTCCGACAATCTTTCCGCTTGTTGAGTTGACAACAGCCGAAAATTCCTCTGCCGGAAGATAATATGACCAACGGTCTCCGAGCATTGCAACCATACCGTAAAGCGCGCCGTCTGTTATATCCTTCTCTTCATAGTCCTCGACAAAATATTTGTCGATATAGCCGCGCACCTCGGCAATCTTTGCATATTCCGCCTCGCGCTCGCTTAAATTCGCAAGCTTTGCGTTATACTCGCGTTCGGATGCATACAACGTTATGCAATAGGTTATTGCTGCAGTGAGCAGCATAAGCGCAACCGTTGTCATTATTTGCTTCTTACGCATAATATTCCTCCAATTTCATAAAATGGGACGACGGGAGCAAGCCCCCGTCATACAATATGTTTAATTTTACAAAAGAATTACGCTTTGTTGAAATATTTCATCGGATCCGTATGTTTTCCGTTTATGAGAATCTCAAAATGAAGATGTGGCCCCGTCGAATAGCCTGTTGAGCCGACAAGCCCGATAACATCGCCCTTTGTCACCTTCGCGCCCTTCTTCGTCTTTATTTTGCTCATATGGGCATACAACGTCGATTTGCCGCCGCCATGGTCAATAACGACATAGTTTCCATAGCCCTTGCTCGACCAACCTGCCACAACAACCGTTCCGCTGTTGGCAGCATATATCTCCGTACCCATACCGGAGCCTATATCAATACCTGTATGCATTGAGCTTTTTTTCGTAATCGGGTCTTTTCTCGTGCCATAGTATGATGTGATTCTCGTCGCCTTCGTCGGCCAACGGAATTCACCGCCGACATATTTTGACGATGTCGAAGTCGAGAGCAGCTTCTGAAGCGATGCACGTGTCGAAGCCATTGCCCTTTCAGCCTCATCAAACGCCTTCTCGTATTCGGCTGCGGATGCGTTGAGCGATTTTATAAGGGTATTTGCCTCTTTATATTGGCTCTCGAGAGAGTTCTGCCTGTCAACAAGTGTTCTCTTCGCGTTTGCCTGTTCTGCGCGCGAATTATCAAGAACAGCCTTTTTCTCGGCTATCTTTGAGCGCGTTTCGGCTATCTGCGCCAGAAGCTTTTTATCTCCCTCAACAATGCTGCCTATGAGCTCGGTGCGCGTTATCATATCAGAAAAGCTGTCTGCGGAAAGAATGATGCCTATCATAGAGGGCGTGCCCTCTTCCTCCATCACCCTGACACGCGTGAGAAACGCCTCGGTCTGCTCGCGCTCCTCAGCCTCGGCAGCCGCAAGCTCCGCTGCCGCCTCCGCTATTTGAACATCGAGAGCTTTTATGAGCGAATTTATTGTATCAATCTCGCGCTCCGTTACGTCTATCTGCTGATCGAGCGCGGCCTTTTTCGTCATCGTTGACTGTTTTTTCGCCTCTATTGCCTTGAGCTCTTTTTGAATCTTTGCTTTTTCATTCTGAAGATTCGTGAGCTGCTTGTTAAGGCTTGACACCGTCTGCGCGGCAGAGGCCTTGCCATATATCGCAATCTCCGCAACAAGAGCGAAAACAAGCGTAAAGGCAATGACGCCTGCAATGATTGCGGATATTATGCGTACTGTTTTTTGGCTCATGCTGCAGCCTCCTTGTTTTTATAAAATATATCTCCGGCTCTGTAGCTTTAAACTTTATACCTTCAGGAACTTTCTCAATGTTATCGCGCTTCCCAGCCCTCCGACGAGCAAAGCCACACCATAGAACATAATCAGAATAAGCGACATACATTCGCCGAAGGCTACAACCGGCATAAAGCTGAGCGTTGAGAGCGCACCGACAACAAGATACTCATATACTATCCATTGCAGCCCAAGCGCAAGCGTTGCACCGGCAAGGCCAATGAGTACACCCTCGATAATAAACGGAATTCGCACGAATCCGTTTGTTGCTCCTATCATTTTCATAATTGCTATTTCCTCGCGGCGGTTGAACATCGTGAGGTTTACTGTGTTGGAAATGATAAATATCGATACGAACATAAGGATGAGGATGAGAACTGTGCATATTGCTGTCGTGACATCTCTCACCTGCATAATTTTATCGGTTATATCACTTCTCGCACGGACATTCGCAACACCCTCTATCGTCTCAAGAGCATCGGCTACTGCCTGTGTTTGCGAAATGTCGCGGAGGGTTATCGTAAATCTGTCGCGCAGGGGGTTTCGCGCATCAAGCCCGTCGAGAATTCCGCTTTCGTCTCCGAAGTCCTTTTTGAAATTGTCAAGAGCCTCCGTCTTTGTCATAAACGATGCCGAAGCGACGCCGTCTATATCTGTTATCTGCGTCTCAAGAGAGCGCGCCTGCTCCTCCGTGTAGGTCTCATTTACAAAAGCAACTATTTCGTTTTTGTTTTCGACATCCTCTAAAAGCTTGTCTATGTTCACCGCAACGAGCGAGAAGCTTCCCATAAGCAAAAGGCAGGCGGTGATAACACTCATTGCCGCAAAACTCATAAGGCGATGGGAGAAGATGCTTGAAATTCCCTCGCGCAGAAAATATGTAATATTATAAATTTTCATTCTGATAATACCCACCCATTTTGTCGCTGATAATGCGCCCCTGGTCTATTGCAATAACACGCTTTGAAAACTCGTTTACAAGCTCGCGCTCATGTGTTACGACAAGCATCGTCGTTCCAAGCTCGTTTATCTTTTCGAGCAGGCTCATAATTTCTATCGACATCTTCGGGTCGAGATTTCCTGTCGGCTCGTCTGCGATTATCATACTCGGATTATTCACAAGAGCACGCGCAACCGCGACTCTCTGCCGCTCGCCGCCCGAAAGCTCGTTCGGGAACGATTTCATCTTGTGTTCAAGCCCGACAAGCTGAAGCACATAGGGCACACGCTTTTTTATTATACGCGGCGGTGCACCGACAGCGCGCATAGCAAATGCGACATTTTCATATACCGTCTTTTTGTCTATGAGCCTGAAATCCTGGAACACTATTCCGACAGACCTTCTCAGCTCAGGTATCTTCGACGGCTTGATGCGATTGAGGTTAAAGCCGTTTACAATACCTCTGCCCGAGGTCATTTTGACTTCGCTCGTCAGTATCTTCACTATTGTCGATTTTCCCGAAGCTGACGAACCGACGAGGAATACAAACTCCCCATCGTCTATCTTGAGATTGATACCCGACAGAGCAGGTGTGCCGTTTTCATACACCTTGCATACATCGAGAAGTCTTACCATTTTCCCACATTCCTTTCAGCTTTAAAAAGCAGATCCCTGTATGGACAGATATTTCTTGACCATAAGCGCAACCTTGAAGATGATTGCGTGATCAAACTCGCGAAGGTCAAGCCCTGTGATTTTCTTTATTTTTTCAAGGCGGTAGACGAGCGTGTTTCTGTGAACAAAGAGGTTTCTTGAAGTCTCCGAAACATTGAGGTTATTCTCAAAAAACTTCTGTATTGTCATAAGTGTTTCGGAATCGAGCGCATCGAGGGAATTGTTTTTGAAAACCTCCGACAGGAACATCTCACAAAGTGTTGTCGGCAGCTGATATATGATGCGGCCGATGCCGAGGCTCTCATAGCTCATAACATCGCGCTCTGTATCGAATATTTTGCCGACATTGATTGCCGACTGCGCCTCTTTATATGACACTGCAAGGTCCTTGAGCGACGGCGCAACCGTGCCGATGCCTATTTCCGTCTTCAGAAGAAGCTCTGCCTTGAGCGTGTCGCGGATGCTTTCGGCAACCTTTATGAATTCCTTCGGATCTGTATTCTCGTTCGTCTCACAGATAAGAGCAATCTCCTCTTCGCTGATGCTCACAACAAAATCCTTTGACTTGTCAGGGAACATATTTGCAACGATGTCAACTGCGGCATTGTCGCAATTCTCAACCTGACGGATGAGATAGACCACATATGGCACATCCTGCGGCATACGCAGCTCATTCGCCTTCATATATATGTCACCTGAAAGAATGTTGTCTAAAATGATGTTTTTGATAAAGGTCGCGCGGTCGTGCTTTTCGTCATAATATTTTTTTGCATTTCCGACTGCAAGCGCAGCCATCACGCAAAGGCTTTTTGCATATTCATCCTCGCCCGAAACGAACACGACATATTCAAACCTCGCGCCGGGAGTGGCAACGGGTTTATAGGTGTCTCCGTCCTGGACGATATATGAACCGATCATTTCCTCAAGGGCATCAAGCGCACCTGCACGGACAGTGCCTTTGAGAGCCGGGTCCGTACACGCGACGATCTCGCCGCTTATGTTGATAACACCGATGATGCGATCGGTTGCCTCCTTCATCTGAAGTATTGTGTTCTGAAGCATTCTCCAAGCCATACGTTCAACCATCCTTAAAAATTGACATACTGAGTCGTATTATATTGTAACAAATAAACAGCCTAAAATCAATGAATTTTCTGTAAAAATATCTAAAAAAGTCTCTTCACAGCCTCCACGTCACGTGCAATCTGCTCACGCAGAAGCCCGACGTTCTCAAAACGCATTTCATCGCGGACAAAGCTTATGAGCTCTGTCTTTATCACCTTTCCGTATAAATCCCCGGAAAAACCGAATATGTTTGTTTCTGCGCGCGGCATAGACACTTCCGAAACCGTCGGGCGCGTGCCGATATTCGTTATTCCGCCAAAGCTCTTTCCCTCAAACGTCACGCGCGAGGCATAGACACCGAAGCGCGGAAGCAGAAGCTCTTTGGAAAGCTCCTGATTTACAGTCGGAAATCCCATCGTCCCTCCGAGCCTTGCACCATGAGAAATTTCGGATATTATACAATGATTATGCCCGAGCAGCTTTGCGGCATTCTCCATCTCACCCATTTCGATGCATCTGCGGATGCGCGAAGAGCTGACAGGCTCTCCGCCGACCGTAACCGCGTCTATGATATCACATCCGATGCCACGTTGCGCGCAGAGACGGCGCAAAGTCTCCGCGTCTCCCGCTCCGCTTTTTCCGAACCTGAAATCAAAGCCTGCGACAACGTGGCAGGCGCCGAGCGAACCAAGAAGAGTTTCTTCAAAAAAGCGTTCACACGGCATAGCCGCATATTCGGGCGTGAAATCAGCAACTATTATGTCATCTATGCCATAAAGCTCTCTTATCAGCACACAGCGCTCATAAGTCGTGTTGATAAGCCTGACACAGCTCTTTCCGACAACTGCAGACGGGTGGCGCGAATAGGTCAGCACCGCAGCCGATGCCCCGATTCTCTCTGCCGTTTCACGCGTTTTTTCAAGCAGAGCACCGTGACCTATGTGCACCCCGTCAAAAAAGCCGAGTGCGACAACTCTCTTTTTCATAGCCTACACCTCAAAAAAGCTCTTTACGGTTTTGAGTGCGCCATCCTCCGCACCTTCGCCAACCATAAGAAACTCTCCGCTTTCGCTGTATACGCGATACTTCACACCGTTTTCGGCAGACGACGGAACAGGAGCGCCGTTGCGGCATTTCTTCTCGCCTTTCGAATCTATCGTTATTGCAGGATATTGCTCAAACATAAAATCAACCGGAAGAAGCGAAGGCGATGCCTCTATCTCCTCTATTGTGCGCGCCTTATCTATCGTGAATATTCCCGATTTCGTCCTTCTGAGAGCAGTCATCGAAGCGCCGCAGCCAAGCTTTTCACCTATATCGAATATAAGAGTGCGGATATATGTACCCTTCGAGCATACAACATCAATCTCATATTCATCATCCGAAACACGGCGCGGCTCTATTGAATGAACCGTTATCGCGCGAGCTTCACGCTCGACACTTTTGCCCTCACGCGCAAGCTTATAGAGCGGCACGCCATCTATCTTGAGCGCCGAAAACATCGGCGGTGTCTGCATAATATCGCCGCAAAAGCTGCGGCATGCGGCAAAAACCTCTTCACATCCGGCTTTCACATCCCTCTCACACAACACCTCACCCGTGATATCCTGAGTGTCTGTCACTATGCCGATGCGAAACCTTGCCGTATATGCCTTTTCATCAGAAAGCGCAAACTCGCAGGCGCGCGTCGCTCTTCCGACAAAAACAGGCAGCACACCTGTCGCCATAGGGTCAAGCGTGCCCGAATGGCCGACGCGCCGTGTTCCGAAAATTCTCCGCATACGCGACACGACATCGTGGGATGTGATGCCCTCGGGTTTATCTACAATTACTATACCGTTCATTTTATACCTTCCGAATATATATCTTCCTAATTGACTTTGCGGAACACAAAATATGTGTTCCGCAAAAGCCTAAAATAATTCAAGTTCTTCAATCTTTGCGCAGATGAGCTTTTCCGCATCATCAACAGACACTTCAAGCGTGCAGCCTGCCGCGCGCTCGTGTCCGCCGCCGCCGAAATGGGCGCAGAACGCCGCTGAATCGACCTTTTCATCAGAGCGGAGCGACACCTTTGCCGCGCCGTCCTTTTCGTGGATATAGATGCCGAGCGAAACGCCCTTTGCAACACGTGCAAGCGCAGAGAGCCCGTCGAGATCGTCTTCTGTTGCGCCGATCCTCCTGACAGTCTCATCAGAAAGCTTTATTATCGCAACTCTGCCGCCGAAGCAGATGTTCATACCTCCGAGCAGCTCAGCCTCGAGAGCTATGCGCGCAGGTGTTTTCTCTGTGAAAAACTCGCGGTTGATGCGCACAAAATCAGCGCCGCGTGCAATGAGCTCCGCCGCTTTTCTATGAGTTTCGGGGGTTGTGTTACTGTGGAGAAAGCGACCTGTGTCCGTCGAGATAGCAACATAAAGGGCATCTGAAAGCTTTTTAGTGAGCTTCACTCCCATTTCCGAGGCAAGATCATATATGATCTCGCCGCAGGCAGCTGCATCCGCATTCACACACGTGCGGCTTGCATATTCCCTATGTGTTATATGATGGTCGATTGCGATGGCAATATCATCCGCATATTCCTCAGAGCCCTTTGAAAGCAGCTTTTTATCCGCACAGTCAACCGCCGCAACGCACATCGGTGAAAAGCCCTCCGGCGCAAGATATGGCTTTACAAGCTTGCGCAGCTTTTTATTGAACTCGGGATTTTCAAACACATATGCCTCTTTCCCTGATGCACGGAGAATTGCGGCAAGAGCCACAGCCGAGCCGACAGTATCGCCGTCCGGGCTCTTGTGTGTGAGAATGAGTATATCATCGCGCGTTTTCAGAAACTCCGCCGCTCCCGCAACATCGAGGCTGCGCTTTTTGCTGTCATCGCGCGAGGTTTTGTCTATAAGCTCCATAATGTGAGTTCCGGACACTATCGAATCGTCCGCAATAAACGTAAGCTCAGGCGTATAGCGCAGGCGAAGCTTGCGCGCTGCCTCGCGGCGCAGATATCCCGATGCCGCAGTAAGCCCCTTTATGCAGTCGCGCGCATTATCACCCGAGCCGAGCACGCTGACAAATACGCGTGCGCTGCCAAGATCCGGCGCAGTTTCGACCCTGACAATACTGACAAGGCCGCTGACGCGCGGATCACGGACAGTTCTCAGAAGCTCAGAGAGAACTCTCATAAGCTCGTCGTTTACACGACCAATACGTACACTTCCCATAAAACGTTAATCCTTTACCTGTACCATTTCATATGCTTCAACAACGTCGCCTTCCTTGATGTCGTTGAAGTTTTCTATGCTGAGACCGCATTCATAGCCGGATGCGACCTCCTTTGCATCATCCTTGAATCTCTTGAGCGATGCAAGTGCGCCCTCGAATACAACAATACCGTCACGCACAATACGCACGCTTGCATTTCTTGTAATCTTTCCGTCTGTGACGTGGCAGCCGGCAATTGTGCCGATTTTCGAAACCTTGAAGGTCTGGCGGATTTCGGCGTGACCGAGAACCTCCTCGCGGAATTTCGGTGCGAGAAGACCCTTCATAGCTGCTTCCATCTCTTCGATGCAATCATAGATTATGCGATAGGTGCGGATATCCGTTCCCGATGCAGCCGCACTGTCACGCGCACCTGCGTCCGGGCGGACATTGAAGCCGACAACAATAGCATTCGATGCCGATGCAAGAAGAATATCGGATTCGTTGATAGCGCCGACACCTGTGTGGATAACACGGACGCGCACCTCTTCGTTTGTGAGCTTTTCGAGAGAAGCCTTGACAGCCTCCGCTGTTCCCTTAACGTCTGCCTTGACGATAATCGGAAGCTCCTTGATTTCGCCCTGCTGGATCTGATCGAAGAGATCCTCGAGCGATACCTTGCGAGCCATAGATTTGTTTGCCTCGTCCTTTTCCGTCTGCTTGCGCTGCTCAACGAGTTCACGCGCCATACGCTCATCGTCTACCGCATAGAAGATGTCGCCTGCATTCGGAACCTCTGAGAGACCTATGATTTCAACAGGAACAGACGGGCCTGCTGTCTTGATTTTTCTGCCCTTGTCATCTGTCATTGCACGGATACGTCCGACGCTTGTGCCTGCAATAATGACATCGCCGGAATTGAGCGTGCCGTTTGATACGAGCAGCGTTGCAACCGGGCCGCGGCCGCGGTCAAGCTTTGCCTCGACGACAGTTCCCTTTGCGGCTCTGTCCGGGTTTGCCTTGAGCTCGAGCATATCAGCTGTGAGGATGACCATCTCGAGAAGATCGTCTATTCCGTCTCCGCGCTTTGCGGAAATCGGGCAGACTATCGTGCTGCCGCCCCATTCCTCGGGGACGAGCTCATATTCTGTGAGCTGCTGCTTTATTCTGTCGGGGTTTGCGCCCTCAACATCCATCTTATTTACCGCAACAACAATCGGAACGTTTGCAGCCTTTGCGTGGTTGATAGCTTCTATTGTCTGCGGCATGATTCCGTCGTCAGCTGCAACAACAAGGATAACAACGTCTGTTACCTGCGCACCTCTTGCGCGCATTGATGTGAACGCCTCGTGACCCGGTGTGTCGAGGAAGGTGATTTTCCTTCCGTTTATCTCGACGCGGTAAGCACCGATGTGCTGTGTGATACCGCCTGCCTCACCGGATGCAACATTTGTCTTTCTGACAGCATCGAGAAGAGATGTCTTACCATGGTCAACGTGACCCATAACGACGACAACCGGATCTCTTCCCTTGAGGTCCTCAGCGCTGTCCTCGTGCTCATCGATAAGCTTATCTTCAATGGTTACAATAACCTCTTTTTCAACCTTTGCGCCCATTTCAAGCGCAACGATTGCCGCGGTGTCGTAATCGATAACATCGGAAAGCGATGCCATAACACCGAGCTTTATAAGCTGTTTGACAACATCCGCGCCTGTTCTCTTCATTCTCGAAGCAAGCTCTCCGACGGAAATTTCATCAGGAATCTGAACTGTGACCTGAACCTTCTTCTGAACCTGCTGTTCAAGCCTTCTCATCTTATCCTGCTCTTCCTGGCGACGCTTCGAGGACTGGCTCTGCTGCTGGCGGCGATCTCCGCTCTTCTTTATCTTCTGCTTCTGAACGCCGATATCGCGGACCCTGTCCGGAACAAGGCTGTCCACGCGGTCGTCATATTTTGAAAGGTCAACAGAGCCGCCGCGCGTGTCGATGACATGGGTCTGCACGCCCTTCTTTGAGGGAGCCGGAGCCTCCTCCTTCTTTGCAGGAGCTTCTTCCTCTGCTTTTTTTGCCGGAGCATCTGCCGGCGCAGGCTCTGCCTTCTTTGTTTTCTTTTTCGGAGCCTCTGCCTCTGCAGGTGCAGGTGCAGCTTCTCCCTTTTTATCGCTATAGGTTTCAGACATCAGCCTCTCAAAGCTCTCAACCTGATTTCTTGATGTGAGAACATCGAAAATGATATTGAGCTCTTCATCGCTCAATGCCTGCATATTGGATTTCGGCGCGGTTGCGTATTTCTCAAGAATCTCGCTTATCACCTTTGCCGTAACTTCAAAATCTTTTGCCACATCACGGACTCTGTATTTCTGTGCGCTGCTCATACAGCATTCCACCTCCGTTTGAATTTGGGTTTTGCCACGATTGTCTATTTTTTCTTACCTTTATTTTTACGTGCCGCTATTTTCTTTGCGCGCGCTTCTATTTCGGGAAGCCGCTCTGCTGCTTCTTCATTGACAGCCGCAAGCTTTTTGACTATTGCCGCCGCAAGGCCTATGTCACACACCGCAACCGTCGCACACGGGCGGCGGCCGAGCGCGTTGCCGAGCTCTTCGCGGCTCTCACTCACCTTTATGTGAGGGACATTTACATTCTCAGTCAGAAACGAGAACGTTCCATAGGTTCTTTCCGACGCATCGGACGCCGTCAATATGAGCCTTACCTTGCCTGCATTAAGCGCCGCACGGCAAGCCTCATCGCCCGCTTCAACAAAGGACGCGCGCTTTGCAAGACCAAGAAGGCCGAGATAACTATTTTCCATCTTCACCCTCCGCAAGCTTGTTTTCGAGCTCTGCATATACCTCAGGAGAAATCTGGCAGGAAAACGCACGCTCAAGCGCCTTTGATTTTTTCGCACGGGCAAGGCACTGTGCATCTGCACATATATATGCCCCGCGCCCCGGAAGCTTTCCGACAAAATCGAGCGATATTTCGCCCTCTTTTGATTTGACAGCCCGGATAAGCTCACGCTTCGGGCGCATTTCGCGGCAGCCGACGCATTGGCGCATCGGTATCTTTTTTTCTTTTATCATGCCGCACACACCGCCTTTTTATTTATATGACGGCGCTTGCGGGCTTGATGTCTATCTTGAAGCCTGTAAGCTTTGCGGCAAGACGCGCATTCTGGCCGTCCTTGCCTATTGCAAGCGAGAGCTGATCATCTGCAACAACCACGCGGCAGGTGCGCTCTTCTTCGTCTGTTTCAACGGACACAACATCTGCAGGAGCAAGAGCTGCCGCAACATATTCGCCCATATTTTCGGAATATTTAACGATATCGATCTTCTCGCCGCGGATTTCCTCAACAATCGCTGCGACACGGTTGCCGCGCGGACCTACGCAAGCGCCGATCGGGTCAACGTTTTCATCATTTGAATGAACAGCGATTTTCGTTCTTGAGCCTGCTTCACGCGCAATGCTCATAACCTCGACTGTGCCGTCATGAATTTCCGGAACCTCAATCTCAAACAGGCGGCGTACGAGGCCGGGATGTGTTCTCGAGATGATGATCTGCGGTCCGCGGTCACTTCTCTTGACCTCGACAACATAGATCTTGATGCGGTCTCCTTCCTTGAGCACCTCGCCCGGGATGAGCTCTTTTGCGGAAATATAGACCTCTGTCTTGTCATTTGCGCCTGTTATCTCAATGGATGCGCCGCCGCTTCTCGGATCAGTGCGCGTTACAAGCGCTGTGATGATTTCGTGTTCCTTTGAGGTGAACTCGCGGAAAACAACGCCGCGCTCTGCCTCGCGGATACCCTGAATGATAACCTGCTTTGCCGTCTGAGCCGCAATTCTTCCGAAGTCGCGTGTTTCGATATCGATGTTCACAACATCGCCGATGCCGACCTTCTTTGAAATCTTCTTTGCATCGTCAAGGCTTATCTCCTCTGCCGGATTCTCGACAGCTTCAACAACAGTCTTTCTGACGAACATACGGAACTCTTTCTTCTCGCAATCCGGCTCTACGAAAACGTTGTCAACAACGCCTGCGTTGTCTCTCTTATATGCCGCGAGAAGAGCCTGGGCAATTTTGTCGAGCATATAGTCCTGAGGAATGCCCTTTTCCTTTTCGAGCTGCTCGATAGCAGCAAAAAATTCTGCGTTCATTTTTATAACCGTCCCCTTTTTATATCTTATTTTTTGATTTAAAATTCAACGCGCAGCCTTACGGACGCGATTTCCTTCTTTGTGAATTCAATAATCTCGCCATCGTCATCAAGAGTGACGTTGCCGTCATCATAGCCTGCAAGCTTTCCCCAGAACTCTTTTCTGCCGTTTTTCGGAGAAAAGGTTTTAAGAGTTATCGCGCTGCCCATATATTTTTCAAAATCGCCCGGACGATAGAGCCTGCGCTCAAGCCCTGCACTCGATACCTCGAAAATATATGACTCCGCTATCGGGTCAGCATCATCAAGCACCTTGTCGAAAGCGCGTGAGAAGCTTTCACAATCATTGATATCGACACCGCTTTCCTTGTCGATATACACGCGGAGATATCTCTCTCCGCCCTCTTTCACGAACTCTACATCCCAGATTGAAAGCCCGAGCTTTTCTGCAATGGGAATTGCAAGAGCCGTAACGATCTCTGTTACCTTGTTCAAAAAAACACCCCTTACAGTAATTCGAGAGTGGACGTTTTCGCCCACTCTCGAATCCTACTTACTTACTATATGGCGATTATACCATATTTATCCTTAAAAAGCAAGTTTTTTCTCAAAAAAGTTTTATTTTCGTTATCCTCGCTTGAAATCTATGACACTTTGATCGACACATTCAGCCTTTTTGTCAGATTCGGAATATGTTTTTGCAATCTCTATCGCCTTTTCAAGCTGTGTATCATTCGGAACATATTTATATTCAAGCTTGTGTGCCGCATCGTCAATCTTCTGTATGAGCTCCCACTTACAGATGCTCGTTATCTGTGTAAGGTTATTGTCGCGGCAGAAAAGGTTTACGGCGTGGACGGTGCGCTTATCCCACACGTCATCAGGCGTCGAATAGAAATAGCCGAGCTCACGCAGACGCTCCTCAAGCGCACGGACATTCTCAGTCTTTATCTTGCTTGCATCCATCTTTGATTTGAGCGGCGTGAGATAGGGCAGCTTATATTGCTCAAGGCGAAGCGACACCTTATAGTCAGGCTCTATGCCGATAGCGTCATAGCCGCCGCTTACAGGAAGCTTGAGCTCAAGCGCCGTGACTACAGCCTCGTCACCCGTGCTCGTCTCCATATGCACCTGACCTCTGCCCTTGCCATAGGTTGTATCGCCGACAACAACAGCATATCCGAGATCCTGCATTGCGCCTGCCATAATCTCAGATGCCGAAGCCGTCTGGCCGTTTACGAGAATTACAAACTTGTTGAACTCCCAGCCATAGCCCTCTGTTGTATATGTTGTGACTTTAAGCGGCTTTGCCTGCCACGTTGTAAGATAGGGCACATCTGCCTTCGGGATGATATTGTCCATAAGATTTATGAGGCAATCGAGCTGGCCACCCGGATTGTTGCGAAGATCGAGGATGACTGTGTTTATCCCCTTTTCTTCAAACTCATCATACACCTTCATAAAATCTATGAAAGAGGTTATTCCGTTAAAATGAGAGAGCTTTATGTAACCGATTTTATCGTCTATATATGCGCTCGTGACATCAGATGTTGCAATCGTCGCACGCTTTACGTTGAAGGTCAGAAGCTCTTCTCCGCGAAGCACCTTGATTCTGACGCTTGTGCCCTCTTTTCCTTTTATGAAGTTTACCGCTTCCTCCGGAAGGTAGCCTTCGATATTCATTCCGTCAGCCTCGACAAGCTTGTCGCCGACCTGAATGCCGGCCTTTTTTGCCGGCCCCTCCGACACTCCCTGCACCGTCAGATACCCATCGTCCGTCGCGGCTATCACAACACCGATACCGACCATTGTGTTTTCACTCTGATAGTTTTCCTCATAGCCTTCGCTTGAAAGGTAATGGGAATAGCGGTCATCGCGGCTGTAGATTCTTTCCATTATCTCATAGAAAAGATTGGGGTCTTCCTCCATCATCTCAACAATAGCCTCGCGCAGATAGTCTGTGTCGTCGTTGGAAAACAGCCCGAAGCTTTTATAGATATCAAGAGCCTCGTCAATCTTCGCATTGTAATCGACGTCTGCCGCCGCTGCACACAGCGCGAGCATCATTACAACAGCAAGCAGCGTTGCCACGCTTCTTATAAAACCTTTTTTCATTTGCATTTCCTCCCTGTTCCCGAATTAATTTGCAGCTTCGCGGATGTCCATACACAACGCACTTTCCCCGGCTACTGCATTGTTTATCTCCATTGCATAATCTATCTTCATATGACCTCCGGTCTCACCGAAGCTCTTGTCGATGCTTCTCGTGCTGACTCCGACAGTAAGTGAGCCAAAGCCCATATCATAATATGAAATGTGCTTCTGCCCCTCTTCGAAAATCATATGTGTCTCAAGGTCTCCGAAGCGGATGACTGTTACCTTGTCCTTCTCGACCTTGACCGTTGTCGTTGTGTTGCCGAGACCCGTGAGCTCGCTTTCCTTATATGATACATAATAGATGCCGTTCTTTTCATAGAAGCGGCCGCTTGTGACAAGCTCTATATTCTCGTTTTCCGCTTCTTCAAAAGACTGAAGGCCGCGGATTGTTATTATAACGTCCTTTTTAATGCTCATTGATATTTCCTTTCCGTCATAGCTTATCGCCTTATTTCCCGACAGTTTTCAGCTCCACCTCACCGCAGAGGCTTTTACCGAGAAACTTTGATGCATTTTCCGAAAAACCGTCGCGGTCATCCGATACAAAAAACCTGCAGCTTCCTCCGCTCGCGTTCTGTGCAGCGCCGATACTCTGCTTTAAATAGCCTGCTGCCTCAAGCCCCGGGTTTATGAGCGCAGTCTTCTCCCCCATATATTTTGCGATTGCGCGCTCGATTATCGGATAGTGTGTGCATCCCATAATGAGCGTATCGACACCCTCCGCCTTTATCGGCGCGAGATATTCCTCTACCATCGTATACAATACGACATCGTCCGGGTCGCATCTTCCGTTTTCAACCAGCGGCACAAACAGCGGACAGGCAGCTGTGAATATTTTTGCTCCGGAGCAGAGCGACATTATCTCACGCTCATATGAGCGACTTCTGACAGTCGCGCTCGTTCCTATTATTCCTATCCTTCCGTTCTTCGTCGCCTCAACCGCCGCGCGCGATGCCGGCTCTACAACGCCGATTATCGGTATATCATATTCTTTCCTGATCCGCGGAAGCGATACGGAGCTGGCTGTTCCGCAAGCCATAATAACAGCCTTTATATCGAAGCTCTTTAGAAAATCAATATCCTCGCGGACATAGCGCATAATAGTATTCTCAGACCTTGTGCCATATGGCACGCGCGCAGTGTCGCCGAAATATACGATATCCTCTCCCGGGAGCAGCTTCATAATCTCCGCAACGGCAGTAAGCCCGCCAAGCCCCGAATCAAAAACGCCTATCGGACGGTTATCCATCTCTAATCCTCCATCGCAAAGGCTATTATTTTGTCAAGCAATTCCGAAAAACCGATTCCGCACGCATCAAAGAGCTTTGCATACATGCTTATGCTTGTGAAGCCCGGAATCGTGTTTATCTCATTGAACACAATTCCGCCGTTGTCCTTATCGATGAAGAAATCGACCCTTGAAAGACCGCGGCATCCGATTGCCATATATATCTTCTTTGCATAGGCGCGGATTTCCTCTGCCGTCTGCTCCGGAATATTTGCCGGAATCGGAGTTTCTGAGGTGTTGTCTATATATTTTGATTCATATGTATAAAACTCACGCGAGGGAATAACCTCGCCGCAGACTGAGACAACCGGATTGTCGTTGCCAAGCACCGCCGTCTCTATTTCGCGCGCGTTGATAAATTCCTCAACAAGCACCTTTCCGCCATAGCGGAGCGCATCGGAAAGCCCCTCGGAAAGCTGCTCTCTGTTTCTTGCCTTTGATGTGCCGACAGACGAGCCCGTTCCTGCAGGCTTTATAAACACGGGGTATGTAAACTTTTTCTCAATCTCATCCATAATTGCATCGCCGAAGTTTCGCTTTGTAACGAGCATCCAGTCTGCCTGGCGCACGCCTGTGGTTGCAGCGACAAGCTTTGTGAGCGATTTATCCATCGATACAGCGCTTGCGGCACAGCCGGGTCCGACACAGGGGATACCTGCAAGCTCACACATTCCCTGCACTCTGCCATCCTCTCCGTTTTCGCCATGAAGCACAGGAAAAACGACATCGAGCGGAATAAGCTCTCCACGATCAGGAAGCACGATACCGCTGTGGCTGCGGCTTATGGAAAAGGTGCAGCTGTGCTTGTCATCGCGGTTCCATACCTCTGCATTTATTTCATCAGCGGAAAGAGATGGAAAATAATACCAGTCCCCATCCTTTGTAATGCCTATAGCAGTGACGTTGTATTTGCTGCGGTCCAGCCCGCGGCATACGCTTGCAGCCGACAGAAGAGACACATCGTGCTCGCTTGATGCGCCGCCAAACAGGACACCGAGATTAATTTTCTGCATTTTATAACAACTCCATTACGGTTTTAAAATTTTTCTTCACCTGATTATTTATATGTGGAAAAAGAAACGCATATGTTGTATAATCATAAGTATTAAGGTAAGGTGATTATATGAATATAGAATTTACATCAAAGCAGTTCCGCAGGCTTTTAGACCTCGTCTATATAGGAAACTGGGTGCTCAACTCCGCACGCGGAAACGACAGAATCAAGGATTTCGACGATGTCGAGAGCTATCTCTTTTCCCAGTGTCCGAGGTTTGATATGAACACTCTTTTCGAGATATCGGAGGGCGAGGTTATCCCTTCAAAGGCATTTTCGGAAGGCGGCATCCACGAAGCAATTATGGACTATGAGGACACCGTGTTTTTCGAAATTCTCGCCGAAGAGCTTGCGCAGCGCGATATAACCGATGGCTCGTGCCCGAGCGATGAGCTTATGGCAAGGCGCGAGGGCTATATCCGCGAATTTGAGCGCAACGGAATTGCAAACGTCAGCGTTGACAGCTCAGATTTATGATATACCTATAATATAACATATCCGAAAATAGATATAAAGTGTAAAATACTTCCGCCGAGCGCGAGGAAATGAAAGACCGAATGCATATATTTTTTCTTCTTGCCGATGCCATAGAGCACAGCGCCGACAGTATAGAGAATTCCTCCGCTGAGAAGAAGGATGAAGCCCGACTCCGGCACGCTTGCGATAAGATCGCGCCCTGAGAAAACAATCGTCCAGCCCATAGCTATATATATTATCATCGACACAATGCGGAATTTCTGCACATTGATTGCATTGAGCGTTATGCCGACAGCGGCCGCCGCCCACACAACAAGGAAGATTACAAAGCCTGTGTTTTCGCGCATTGCAACAAGGCAATATGGCGTATAGGTCCCTGCTATGAGAAAATATATGCTGCAGTGGTCAAGCGTTCGCATAACCTTTTTTGCGCGGTTGATTCCCAGCGCGTGGTATATTGTCGATATCGAATAGAGAACGATCATCGATGCGCCATATACCGAGCTTGAAACAACCTTCCACACATCGCCCTGACGCGCACTGAACACAACACACAGCACAAGGGCAACGACGCCGAACACAGCGCCGAGACCATGTGATATTGAGTTTACGAGTTCTTCCCCGAGCGTATATTGAGGGAGCCCCAGGAGCTTGCGTTTTTCTTCTTTCTTTTCTCTTTTTTGCTTCTTTTTGAGTTTCTTTTCTTCTTTTTTAATATTATCGCTCATATTATTTTCTCCTTGTAGCCGTTTAATATAATACCACCTTTTAAAGGAAAATACAACGCAATTTTTGTAAACAAATTTTACTTTTACATAAAACACAAGTACCCTTTCCGTGTATTTTCGGAAAGGGTACTTGTGTTTATATTTATTTTTTAGAAGCTAAGTCTATGCCTTTACGTCAAATTCCTTTTCAGCAGCAGTAAATGCCTTATCAAGAGCATCAAGCAGCTTATCTATCATCTCCTCCGAAAA
>JAFSIZ010000073.1 GCA_017439555.1 Oscillospiraceae bacterium
CTACGACCATTTGCTTAAACTCTCCTGTATATCGTTTGTTCGGTACTCCTTTAGGCATAGAAAAACACCCCTTTTCTTAGTACAAGTATTATATCATACTTGTCTAACAAATGGGGTGCAGTTCAGGGCGCAGAATGTCGGTATTATTTATCCATTCCGAGGAGCTTCAGTGCATTTTCGCGGCAGACCTTGTTATAGCAATCTTGGGAGATGTGACCGTTCTCTACGGCATCATCAAGAAAATAGGTAAGACGCATATCATTGTGAGGTGAGCAGATGTCTGTTCCGAAATAAAGTCTGTCCTTGAATTCCTCGAGGAACCTATATCCGAATTCGGGGTCGCGCATAATCGCATTTCCGCCGCTTCCTGCAGACATATCTCCGCAGAGATTCGGATATTTTCTCATAAGCTCGACGACTCTTCCGCCGGGTGTGACCTTGCCTTTCGGATATCCGTTTCGATTACCGATATCACCGCTTATCTCTGCCCAGAACTTCTGCGAATGACCGAGGAAAATGAGATTTGGGAATTTCTGCAATTCCTTTTCGAGTCTGGGAAGACCGGGTTCATCGACCAGACCGTAATCATTGCCCATAT
This sequence comes from Oscillospiraceae bacterium, assembly GCA_017439555.1. GTDB lineage: Bacteria > Bacillota > Clostridia > Oscillospirales > JAAYXM01 > SIG480. The sequence continues at coordinate 599 of JAFSIZ010000073.1, forward strand.
TGCCGATGTGAAAGATGAGTGGAAGACCTGCCTTTTCAACGTGATAGAAAAGGTTTTCAACCATCGGATCGTCGAAATACATATTGGCACATATTTCACCGACGCCGAGTGCTCCTTCTGACTTATAGTATTCAAGAAACGGTGTGAAATCCGTATCCGGAGAATTATTGCCCATTCTCGGATCTATGTTGCAGAACCAGACAAATGTTTCGGGATATTTTTTTGCAATTCTGCGGCAATCTCCGCTTGTGTTATAGTGAAAACAGCCTTCGGGGTTAGATCCCGGGAGAAGAACGCCGAATTCTATTCCCATACGGTCATACATTGCGCGAAGCTCTTCCGGAGTAGCGTAATTTGAGCCGTCAAAGCGCGGCATATCATCCTCCCAGGAAGTGTGAACGTGAATATCAATTTTCTTTACCAACATAATAAAACCACACCTTTATGTGTTTATAGATTATCGGCAAGATGCCGATTTCAAACATAGTATATCACAATGGGTTTCAATGTCAAGGCAAACACACTGCAAAAAAGTCACCTTTGTCTTGGTAGACAAAGGTGACTTTTTGTTGGAGCGGGTAAAGGGAATCGAACCCTCCTCTCAAGCTTGGGAAGCTTGCATTCTACCGATGAACTATACCCGCAAATGAAAAACGCACAGCCGCAAAGCTGTGCGTCTGGAGCTGATGAGCGGACTTGAACCGCTGACCTGCTGATTACGAATCAGCTGCTCTACCGACTGAGCCACATCAGCATATTGCTTCAACGAGCTTTAAATATTATAATATAAAAATTAAATTCCGTCAATGGGGAATTTTGAAAAATAAAAAAATATTTTGCTAATGAAAATATTGGGAAGAGGTGGCAATGCAGACAGAAAAGAACCTTTACTGTCTGCATTGCACAGTTGTCAACAAGCATATCGGTAAGCTCGATGTCCGGGTATTCCTCGGAGAGTCTGTGCATAACCTTCTTCCATAGTCGGTTGCTGTCGAGAACGTTGCTTTTTTCAACGGAGCAGAGCTTTCCTCTTCTTTTTTGTGCGGTTTCAAAACCAATCCTTCCTATTCGTTCGATCTCTGATTCCGAGTATGCCGGAATGTCGACGGCGGTCTCCTCTCCGTTTGATTCTGTCGTCTTGTGCTCCCCGAAATATATTCCGCCGATAAGCTCGCGAACGATAATAAAATCGATTCCTTTTTGAACGGTTTCGCGCTTCAACGGCGATGCATCGGCAAGCTGAGGCCATATCTTTGCATACTGTGCAGGGCAAATATCTGCAGTGTCTTTAGCTCAAACGCTCTTCGTCATAGCCTTTAGCTATTAAATTTGCGATAAATGATAGCACTGTAAATTTGATTTATCAAGATGTTTTTTTATCACAAATTCAAAAAACATCGTTATTTTTATCACAAATAAACGGCGGCAATAGTGCGTTTTAACAAGTTTTTTTATTTATCAATATAAAAATTTGTTGTGTTTCCTCCCTTGCGAAATGGCGGAATGTATGTTATGATATAAAAGAACTCATACGTAGTTTTTAAAGAAACAAATGAAAAGGGGAAAAGCATATGGCAAGTTCATTCAGCGCGGCTCCGGACGATAAGATACCTTATGCTCCGATAGGCCTCATCACGCTCGACAGCTGCAGAGAGCTCGGCAATCTTGTTGACGCCAATCTTGTTCAGCAGCGCCGTTATAATGTTGAAAACGGCAATGTTCCGCTCCACTTCCCGGCATATCTTCGCGACAGCTATTGCATAGACCATGCAACACCGCGATTTGCATCCGGCGAAGGAAAGGCGGTTCTGAAGGAAACTGTCCGCGGCTATGACATCTATATCCTTGCGGATATAAGCAATTATAGCTGTACATATAAGATGTACAATATGGAGTGCCATATGAGCCCGGATGATATCTTCCAGGACATCAAGCGCGTTATCGCCGCTATCGGCGGTAAGGCAAGGCGTATAAACGTCATTATGCCGCTTCTCTATGAGAGCCGTCAGCACAGGAAGACAGGCCGTGAATCTCTCGACTGCGCACTTGCGCTTCAGGAGCTTGAGCATCTCGGCGTTGAGAACATCATAACATTTGATGCGCACGACCCGCGCGTCCAGAATGCTATTCCGCTTATTGGATTTGAAAATGTCAGACCGACATATCAGATCATAAAGGCACTTATCAGATCGACTCCCGATATCAAAATCGACAAGGAGCATATGCTCGTCGTCAGCCCCGATGAAGGCGGTATGAGCCGCAGCCTCTACTTCGCAAGTATGCTCGGCCTCAATGTCGGTATGTTCTATAAGCGCCGCGACTACACACGCATCGTAAACGGCAAGAACCCGATAATCAGCCACGAATTCCTCGGCGAATCCGTTGAGGGAAAAGACGTGTTCATTCTCGATGATATGATTTCATCCGGTGAGTCTGTCATCGACATCGCATATGAGCTCAAGAAGAGAAAGGCAAAGAGAATCTTTGTCGGCGTAACCTTCGGCCTCTTCACAGAGGGCGCAAAGTCCTTCAATAAGGCATATGAAGACGGCGCAATAACAAAGGTATTCTCGACAAACCTCAACTACAGAACAGAAGAAATCATCAACGCACCGTGGTATGAGAATGTCGATATGTCAAAGTTCCTTGCTCTCATTATGGACACAATGAACCATGACATCTCAATAACATCTCTTCTCTCTCCTGTTGACAAGATTCAGAAGATTCTTGAAAAACACAGAAAAGAAGTTCAGTAAATCTTTAGCCTGAGAGGCGAAAAAATAAAAATATAATATAAAAAAGGAGCGAATCCATCATGGCAAAAGTAGTAACTTTCGGCGAAATCATGCTCAGACTCAAATCCCCGGGTCTCGAGAGATTTTTCCAGTCCCCGGCATTTGAAGCAACATTCGGCGGCGGCGAGGCAAACGTTGCAGTCTCCCTTGCAAACTATGGCATGGAGTCTTCTTTCGTAACAGCTCTCCCGGCAAACGCAATCGGTGATGCTTGTGTTGCAGACGTCCGTTCTTTCGGCGTTGACACAAAGGACATCATCCGCACAAACGGCAGAATGGGTATCTACTACCTCGAGACAGGTGCTAACCAGCGCGCTTCCAAGGTCGTTTACGACCGTGAGTTCTCCGCTATCGCACTTGCAAAGCCCGGCGATTTCGATTGGGAAAAGATTTTTGACGGCGCAACATGGTTCCACATCACAGGTATCACTCCGGCTATCTCCGAGTCCGCTGCAGAGCTCGCTCTCGAGTCTGTAAAGGCTGCTCAGAAGCTCGGCGTAACTGTTTCCTGTGACTTCAACTTCCGTAAGAACCTCTGGAAGTATGGTAAGACTGCTCCCGAAGTAATGTGCGAGCTCGTCAAGTA
>JAFSIZ010000074.1 GCA_017439555.1 Oscillospiraceae bacterium
CAACAAAGCAGACAGTAAGATAAACAACCTCGTTGTTGATATTCCGGAAAAGGGCGAATACTGGATTGTATTTGACCTTGACCAGGAAAGCCTTGACCTCAACTCTGCGCTTCTTTCCAGCACTTATCAGCGTTTCCGCCTCAAGTCTTTCACTCTCACAGGCATTGAAGAGGTTGCAAAGCCTGTTGCAAAGGAAATTGAAAGCGATATCCCGAGCCGCGTTTATATCGGCGACAGCGCAACCGTCACTGCAAAGGTTAAGATGGATGACGGCACATATGCAGCTTTCGGCGGCGAAAACACAGTTACGGTAACTGGTGATAACTTCGCAACTGTTTCAGATATTGTGGCAAACGGCGAAAACATCACCTTCAAGGTAACCGGTGCAAACGCAGGCGATGCAAAGCTTGCCGTTGCAGGTAAGGTTAACGGCAAGGACTTCTCATATGACCTTGAAATAACGGTCAAGGGTGCAGAGCTTCCGAGACCGGATAACTTTGCAGTAACATATGATCTTTCAATCAATGCTCTCAGCGATAAGGTTCCGACGGTAGACGATAACTCCGCAAATGGCGAGGGACTCTATAAGGGAACAACCCTCTATAATTACTCTTACCTTGACTGGAAAAAGGTTGCAAAGGACGAAACCGGCGCGGACTATAATCCTCTCGACCTCAATAAAACAGGCGCATATAAGCTTGAGCTTATGAGCAATAAGCTCCCTGCAGGTGTAACGAACGGCAACTCAACAGCTCCGGATGCTGCGTTCGTAACTCCGACAGCATCATACAAAAATACAAGTGCAACACGTCCGCATATTGCAATTCGTCTCGTTGTTCCGTATGCAGGAATGTATGAGGTTACCCTTGCAGATGGTTCCCCCACAGCGTATGAGCCGTATGTGAAGGTCTACTTCGGCGAGGCTCCGAAGACATATAATGCGGCTGATGTTGATAACCTCGAAAAGAGCTATGAGTTCCTCGGTTGGTGGAGCGGTGCAGATGGTCATTTCGCCCCTGAACTTTCAGATATAAAGGAAATCACAGATGATGCAAAGTCTGCAAACAAGCTCGATAAGTTTGTTGTCAATGTTCCGGCATCGGGTGAATACTATATCATTCTCGATACCGATGTACTCAGCAATCAGCTCAATCCTGAATGCCTTGCGGCAGATGGAAAGAATCAGTATTTCCGAATTGGAAAAATAAATCTCAAGGGCATTGCTGCTGCATCTGTGCAGAGCCTTGAATCCGATATCAAGGAAGTTATTGCGCTTGATAAGGAATATACAATCTCTGCAAAGCTCAAGATGAATGACCGCACATATGCAAACCTTGACGGCGATTGCGTAATCTCTGTCAACGGCAGCGAAAATCTCGCAGTTTACGATGTCGCAACAAGCGGTGAAAACCTTACCTTTAAGGTAAAGGGTACTGCTGTTTCCGAGACTGAAAAGGTAACGGTTTCGGGAACAATAAACGGTATTGCATTCTCAATCGAGAAGAATGTTATCGTTGCGGCAAACGAAATCGCAAATAAATTCTATGAATTCAATAAATATATAACAAGCGGCGTAAAGCCGATTATGACAGAGTATACTTATGATAAAGATGGTTGGGAAATAAATAAAGCAGGAACGTGTACATATCTTAAGGACACATTCTGGAAGGATTCAGCAGGTCTCTATCCCCTCGGTATCTATGCATATATCAGACCGGCTCCGCTCACATACCGCGCAATGGCGCTCGATTTTGCAATCGATCAGGATGGCTTCTATGATGTATCAATCCTCACGACTGCACTCAACGCAACAGACGGCGGTTGGGCAAGCGCATATATCGACGGCAAATATATCGGTCAGATAAACGGTGTTCAGGGCAAGGCGGGAGACACAAGGCTCCGTCCGCTCGAGCTTAAAGAAGGCAAGCACACCCTCTTTGTTGCAGGCGATGTCGCGCTTGGCGGAACTCACGCAAGAATGGCAATCGGAAACCTTAAATTCACGGGAACACCTGAAAAATCAAATCTTTCCGATGTCACTCTCACTCTCCCGACAGGAAAAGTCTTTGCAGGAACGGATATAATTGCAGAGACAACACTCAAGTTTGATAACGGTGTTGAAACTGTTGGTATAACAGAAAGCTATGTTGATGACCTTGTGCTTTCAAGCACAAACTACAACAGCTTCAAAACAGCTGAAGGCGAGTCGATGATAGTCACCTCAAGCGATGAAGAAATCGCAAAGGTCGAAGGAAAGACAATCAAGCTTCTCTCCGACGGCGAGGTTGACATTACCTTCACGGCAACTCTTGACGGTGTCACAAAG
>JAFSIZ010000075.1 GCA_017439555.1 Oscillospiraceae bacterium
TGTACAGTTGCAGTATGTGTAGCTGCAACAGAATCTGCAAAGCTTGGAAAAAACATTGAGATAAAATATCCTGCAAAATAAATTTTAAAGGGGAGTATAACAATGAAAAAATTATTATCATTTATCCTCGCGGTATGTATGCTGGCGGCTCTTATGCCCGTAATGTCGGTTTCGGCGGTTGAGAATCCGAAGGTATACACATATGACGTAGGTCATGCAGAGGAAGGCAGAGTTGTTCCGGTTACGGACTTGAAACCTTCATATCACATAACGAGCGGAACAAACGGATACTGGAAGTATTACGGAATGAGCGATTCATTCAAAACAGTATACGATGCAGACACTGGTGTTTGCCGAGTCAACGACTATAATCCCTGCTTGCAGATGGGTTTTAACGCTGTAGGTCAGTACGTCCAGCTTATGCTCTGGGTCCGTGACACAGAGCCGAAGTATTTTATTCCTACCATTAATTATTTCAAATCTTCGGGTTCAAATAATATGAAGGTTTATATCGCTCCCGAAACGGCAGCAAATCCCGTATCTGAAGAATATTTCGTCGGAAGCTTCAACCCGTATGCAAATTATAATAACGGTGGCTCGGCAACTCTCGGCGGATTTATGACGGACGGAACAGAGCAGGATTACATCGTAACATTTCTGAACGATTCAACCGGAGGCGGTCATAATTTCCAGCTTTCAAGTGTTGTGTTCACAGAGTCGGACATTCCGATGGTCGAATACACATATGAGCTTGGTTGGAGTCAGCAAACAAACGCAGTACGTGAAGTTCCGGATGTAACAGATTATGTTGCAAAAAGCGGAACTAACGGTGAGTGGAAATACTATGGCATGAGCGAAGGATTCAAGTCTCTTCACGATAACACATACAGCGGAACTCTCCGCAGAACCTTTGAGGTCACACAACCCAATAATTATATGAACATAGGGTTCAACGCTCCGGGGCAGTATGCAGGACTTATGATTAAAGTCCCGAAAACCGATACGTACTATACACCGAAATTTACCTACAGAAGCGGTTCGGGTTCAAATGCAGTGAAAGTCTATATTGCACCGAAAACAGCAATAAATCCGAGATCTAAAGAATATCTTAAAGGTATTTTCAATGCTTATGAAAAGTATTCAACGGGCGATACCATAACGCTTGAAACCTTCAAGAGTGATACAACGGAAACCGAATACATTCTCATTTTCGAGAATGCTTCGACAGGAACAGGAAATAACCTCTCGGCAATTTCTCTGGTTCTTTCCGAAACGGAGGAGACAGAAATTAAGCCTGTCGATGAAGCATATGCATTCAATTTTATTCATGCAACTGCAGGCATCGGAATCCCCACCCTTGATACATATGAAAAAACTCTCCGCAATTGGAAATACTGCAATATGGAAAGCTCTCTCAAGGCTACATATGATGCAGGCGGAACTGCCGCAAGAACACTTGCGGGATGCTTGAACATTGTTCCCGGAAATGCAAACGGTCAGTGGCTCTCCCTTACACTTGATAATATATCAAAAGGAACATATGATATAACATTCGATTATGCAACCCATAAAAATGGCGGTATTGGTGATGTTTATCTTGCTCCTGCAAGTGTTTCCGAAAGCGCAAGAACAAATGCGGAATATAAAATCGGCACAATAGATTATTATGAGGCGGATACTTTCGATTACAAAAAAGTCTATACTGCAAAGCTTTTAAAGACAACTCTTAAAGAATCCGGCGATTATGTTATCACCTTCAAGCATACCGGAGGAAAAAGTCCTGCCGCAACAGGTTATCAGATGAACCCCGTAAATCTTAAGCTTTGCGAGACAACGCCTGATGCAGCTTCGGGAAGCGCAGTTTCCGATACATTCGCAAACGTTTCAGTTCTTGCAGAGAACGGTGGAACTGTTTCGGCAGAAGGATATAACACTGTTGACGAAGTTAAAATCGGAACAGCAATCAAAGCAACTGCAACTCCGAACGAGGGATACACCTTTGCATACTGGAGAAATGCGGCAGGCAAACATCTCTCTTCAAGTGCAACAGAGACATTTGTAATCAACACCAACACGGCTGTCATCGCAGTGTTTGATAAGATTGCAAATCCTAATGATACGGAAGCTCCTGTTTACTTCTACAACGAGAACGGAAGTCTTCTTGACAGCAAGAAGGTTGCAAAAGGAACGAGCTTTGCAGATGCAAAGATAGAGAATCCGACACTTACGGGATATGCTTTTGATAAGTGGAGTGTTGCAGATGATACTATAATCAACACTCTTACACGCGCCGTGGCTCTTTATAAGGAGTCGGATGCGACTTATACGGTTAAGGTTGGTGACTCGGTTGTTGCGAGTGACAAAAAATACGAAGAATTCGTAACCGTAACATCAAATAACAACAACTTCTCGTATTGGATGATTGGCGAAAACATCGTAAGCTACGACAAGAGCTTTACGTTCCGAGTTTACGGCAATGTCGTTCTCACGGAGGTTTGTGAAGGTGCAAAAAAAGCACAGCCGACAGTTGCACTTGATGTAATCGGTGATAACTATTTCATCGGATATACAGTTCCTGCAGGATACACAAAAATAGAAGCAGGTATCATTTTTGGTGACGGGTTTACACCGACCGTCGCAAGCTTCCATTCAAAAGCTTCGGAGAAAACGGGAAGCGGACAGTTTACCGCAAAGTCATCGGGAGATGGAGAA
>JAFSIZ010000076.1 GCA_017439555.1 Oscillospiraceae bacterium
ATAACGATTTCCTTTTTGCAAGAGTAAATGGAAATCCTGATTATGTTGGTAGATGTGCGGTTTTCAAAAGTATTGGTGAACCAGTTTTCCATAACGACCATATTATTCGTGTGCATTTTGATGAGGCAAAAATCAATGGTTGCTTTATGAGTGTACTTTTGAATAGTGATTATGGCAAAAGACAAATGCGAGAACAAATTAAAACATCGGCAGGACAGTATACAATAAGCCAAGATGGAATTGGTGCGATTATTGCAATACTGCCACCTATCGAACTGCAAAACGAGTTTGCAGCCTTCGTCGAACAGACCGACAAATCAAAATTGGAAGTTCAAAAAAGTCTTGAAAAATTGGAAGTTCTTAAAAAAGCACTAATGCAAAAATATTTCGGGTAGGTGAAAAGCCTCCCTCCGGGAGGGAGGTGGCGCGGACGAAGTCCGTGACGGAAGGAGCCCGACGGAAGTGATGATGTATGAAAAAATACGAATTGGCAGACTGCATAACCAAAGGCGATCATGCGGATATTAAAAGTGTGGCTACTATCACTAAACAGCAATATGAGGAAATATGTAGCTGTTTTTCATTTGTTGATTTTTATCATACTTGCAAGTGTCTAAGAAGTATGGTTGTAGAAAATGGAAATACTTTGCAAAATTACATATTGTCATTGAAAACTGAAAAAAGAAGTTATATGGACTCTGAACTAGAGGATTTGGTGATTAGGGCAAATGGTATGCTTGTAGATTTTTTGAGTTCAATGAAAATGTCTGTAGATATATTTAGTAATTTGATTTCAAAAAAAGATAAGAAACTATATGATGAGTTTGTAAAGTTGAACAGTCAGTTGTATGATGAATATTTTGGATATAGATTCTTAACCAGAATGAGAAACTATGTAATGCATCGAAATATGCCTTTCAAAAAAATAACCAACTCTATTGAAGACGGGATAACTATAGGATGCATTAAGAATATACTTTTAGAGTTTGATGGTTGGAGTATGGTAAAAGAAGAAATTAGTTTATTGCCAGATTGCATTTCCATCGAAAAGTATGTTCCGGAAGCAATAGGTTGTTTTGGCGATTTGTACATAAAAGCTATTGAAGTAATTTCAAAAGATGTGGTTGAGGGAAATATAAAAATCAATGATATTTGCAAGCAGTATAACATAAAATCCCCTACAATATTGGTTATGGAAGAGAACTCAAAATTATTTAGAATACATGATTTACCACTATATATGATGAATGAATTCTTACTCGAAGCAAGCAGATATCCTTCTTTGGGAATAAATGTGGTGTTTTAGTTTTGAAACAGATATTTTAGAGAGGTGACCAACAATGACAAACTTTGATTTCTTAAAACTGGATCCGGAATTTGCTGCGTTTTCCGACGTTGCAATATCTGCGGAAAAGCTTTTACATATCGACATTGCCGCGTCGGTGATAAATTGCCGACGTGCGATGGAGTTTGCCATTAAGTGGATGTATTCTGTGGACAAAGACCTCGAAATGCCCTATGATGAACGCCTGCAATCACTTATGGAGAATGAGGATTTCCGCAGTATCGTCGGCGAGGAGCTTCTTTTCAGAATGAATTTTATCCGCAAGCGCGGAAATGATGCGGCTCACGGTGGCAAGAAGATATCAAAGGAGCAGGCAGAGCTTTGCATTGAAAACCTCTTCTACTTCCTCGATTTTGTTGCATGCTGCTATGCAAAGGAATATAAGCAGAATAACTTTGACAAATCACTTCTTTCTCTTACAACGGAAGAGGCACTTTCGTTTGTAACCGAAAAAACGGTTGACCTTGAGAATCTTATAAAAGAGAATCAATCACTTAAAGACGAGCTTACCGCTCGCCGCGCAGAGCAACAGCAATCGTATGTTCCAAGACCGCTTGATTTATCGGAATTTGAGACGAGAAAGATATATATTGATACAATGCTTTCGGAAGCCGGGTGGATTGAGGGCAAAAACTGGATAAACGAAGTTGAACTTCCCGGTATGCCGAACAAATCAGAGGTAGGCTTCGCCGACTATGTTTTATATGATGACACATTAAAACCTCTCGCAGTAATTGAGGCAAAGCGCACCTGCAAGGATGTAGCGGTCGGAAGACAGCAGGCAAAGCTTTATGCCGATATTCTGGAAAAGCAATATGGCAGACGTCCTGTGATATTCCTGACCAACGGCTTTGAAACGAGAATTGATGATGGGCAATATCCCGAGAGAAAGGTTGCAACGATCTATTCAAAACGCGATCTGGAGAAGATGTTCAACCTCCGCAGGATGAGAACAAGCCTTAAAAATGTAATTGTTGATAAAAAAATCGCAGGAAGATATTATCAGGAGGGTGCGATAAAGGCGGTCTGCGATGCTTTTGGCAGAAAAAACCGCAGAAAAGCACTTCTCGTTATGGCAACAGGCTCGGGAAAAACGAGAACTGTTATTGCGCTCTGTAAGGTGCTTTTAGACCACGGCTGGGTCAAAAATATTCTGTTTCTGGCAGACAGAACTTCTCTTGTTACACAGGCAAAGCGAGCTTTCACAAATCTGCTGCCTGATTTATCCGTTACAAACCTTTGTGAAGATAAAGAGAATTTTGCGGCGCATTGTGTGTTCTCGACTTATCAGACAATGTATCATTGCATAGACGAAATTAAAGACGAGGAAGGAAAGCTTTTCACAAGCGGACATTTTGACCTCCTCATATGCGATGAAGCGCACCGTTCGATCTATAACAAATACAGAGACATATTCAATTATTTTGATGCACCCCTTGTTGGGCTTACGGCGACTCCGAAAGACGAGATTGACAAAAATACTTATGAGGTTTTTGAGCTTCAGAACGGTGTTCCGACCTATGGCTATGAGCTTGCCGAGGCGGTAAAGGACGGATATCTTGTTGATTTTATGTCGGTTGAATCGAGATTCAAATTCATCGAGCAAGGCATCACATATGATGACCTGACAGATGAAGAAAAAGAAGAATATGAGAGCTATTTCACGGATGAGCACGGAAATCTTCCTGAGAAGATAAACTCATCTGCGCTGAATGAATGGGTATTCAACCGTGACACGATACGTCAGGTATTGGAAATCCTTATGACAGAGGGTTTGAAGATTGATTACGGTCAGAAGCTCGGGAAGACCATAATATTTGCAAAGAGCCACAAGCACGCCGAGAAGATACTTGAAATTTTCAATGAAGAATATCCGCATCTTCCCGGTTTTGCAAAGGTGATTGACAACAAAATTAACTATGCACAGACCTTGATTGACGATTTTTCAGATCCGAAAAAGCTTCCGCAGATTGCAATATCCGTTGACATGCTCGACACGGGAATTGATGTGCCGGAGGTTCTTAACCTTGTATTTTTCAAAAAGGTTATGAGCAAGGCGAAGTTCTGGCAGATGATAGGAAGAGGCACAAGGCTCTGCGAAGGGCTTCTTGACGGCGCGGACAAAGGCAGGTTTTATATCTTCGATTTCTGCGGAAATTTTGAGTTTTTCAGAATGAATCCCGGAAAGTCAACTGCAAATCAAGCGACAGTTCAGGAAGCGATATTCAACCTGAAAGCACAGATAGTATTCAAGCTTCAGGACATTGATTATCAGACAGAAGAACTGGTTGAGTTTCGCAAAAATCTTGTTTCGGAAATGGCGAAGAAGGTGCGAGAGCTTAACCGCGATAATTTCTCGGTAAGGCAACACCTTAAATATGTTGAGCTCTATGCAAATGAAGAAAACTACACTTCTCTTACATATGAGGACACGCTGTTGATAAGGCAGGAGCTTGCTCCGCTTATAAATGCATATGAGGATGAAGCAAGCGCAGTGCGCTTTGATGCGCTTATGTATGGAATTGAGCTTGCATATCTTGTCGGCAAGAAATACAGCCGGGCAAGAAGTGAACTGTTTTCAAAGGTAGGAGGGATTGCAAGCGTTGCAAATATCCCAGAAATAGGCGCAAAGTCTGAGCTTATAAACAAAATCCTCCACACCGATTATCTTGACAACTGCGGCATAAATGAGTTTGAGCATATCCGCGAATCACTTCGTGACCTGATGAAATATATTCCTCCAAATCACCGCGAAGCAAATATCAACATAGGCGATGACCTTTTATCTATTGAGTGGAAGGACTCGGAGCTTGAAAGCGACGATTTGAAGGAATACAAGGCAAAAGCGGAGTTTTATGTCCGTCAGCATCAGGAAAACCGCGCGATTTCAAAGCTCAAAAGCAACATACCGCTCACAAAAGATGACCTTGCAGAGCTTGAAAAGATTCTCTGGAGTGAGGTCGGAACAAAGGCGGAATATACCGCCGAATACGGGGAAAAGCCGCTTGGGGAATTTGTCCGTGAAATTGTGGGGCTTGATATGAACGCGGCAAAGGAAGCATTTTCGGAATTTCTCGGCAATACCAATCTTGATGCAAGGCAGATATATTTTGTCAATCAGATTATTGAATATATCGTTCACAACGGAATAATGAAGGATTTATCTGTCCTGCAGGATGCACCGTTTACAGATAAGGGAAGTATTGTTGAAGTATTTGCTGATTTGTCTGTCTGGATGGGGATACGCAAGGTTATCGAAAAAATAAACGGGAATGCTGTGGCTTAATCCGGAAAAGGAGAGGTTTTTATGTTCAACAGAGACAGTTTGCGCGAGCTTATGTATCTCAGCGTTGACGATCGTGAGCTTCTTGACATGATTTATGATGCGCTCATAAGCTTTGAAAACTATCACGCCGCCATATATGAGATGGAGACGAAGGTCAGGCTTTATTACGGCGCGATGGACTCTCTCGACTATCGCAAGATGGAAAACGAGCTTGACAAAAGAAGGACCGCGTGCCACAACGCGGTGCTTGCGTCGGTCAATATGCTCAACCGTATGGCAGAGCAGAAAGGGATTGCGCCGATCTATGACGGGGTCGTGTCAGAGGACAGACCGTTCCGCCGTGAGGTTGCAAATGCAATACTTGAATATGTCGCGGAGATTATACGCGAGCGCAGATAAAAAATTGTGCGGGCTGTACAAAAACGTACAGCCCGATTTTTGGTGTTTTATGCGAAAAAATTGTTGCTTTTCGTCTCTGTTTGGAATATAATAATCTGTAAGATAAAAAAAGGAATGGTTCAATGATTTGTAATAATATTCTTGAAGCGATGGGGGATACTCCGATTATCCGCCTTTCGCGTATAACAGAGCCCGGAAGCGCTGAGATCCTCGTCAAGTTTGAGGGGCTCAACGTCGGTGGCTCTATAAAGACAAGAACAGCGTATAATATGATTTGTGACGCCGAAAGCCGTGGGCTTCTCAACGAGAATACAATTATTGTCGAGCCGACAAGCGGCAATCAGGGGATAGGGCTCGCTCTCGTCGGAGCTGTCAGAGGATATAAGACAAAGATAATAATGCCGGATTCCGTCAGCGAGGAGAGAAGAAAGCTTGTCGAGCATTATGGCGCAGAGGTTATCCTTGTCCATGATGCAGGCAATATCGGCGAATGTATCGAAGAATGCCTGAATCTCGCGCTCAGACTTCGCGATGAGGACCCGAATGTGTTTGTTCCTCAGCAGTTTGAAAACCCTGCAAACCCGGATATTCAGCGCAGATGCACAGCGCAGGAGATACTTTCTCAGGTAAACGGTCCGATTCACGGCTTCTGTTCAGGGATAGGAACAGGCGGCACGATAACGGGAATAGGCGAGGCGCTCCGCGAGAAGAACCCGGATATGACGATATGGGCGGTAGAGCCCGAGCACGCGGCAATTCTTTCGGGCGGCTCAATCGGCACACACGTGCAGATGGGAATAGGCGATGGCCTCATCCCTGAAATTCTCAACTGCGACATATTTGATGACATCTGCATCGTAAAAGACGAAGAAGCGATTCACATTTCAAAAGAGCTTGCTTCCAAGGAAGGAATTATGTGCGGAATATCGAGCGGAACAAATGTCGCCGCCGCGATGCAGCTTGCAAAGAAGCTCGGACCGGGAAAAACAGTCGTCACCGTGCTTCCCGACACGGCGGAGAGATATTTCTCAACACCGCTTTTTGATTAGTCAATTATTCTTAAGATAAACGGAGGAAAAATTTATGCAGAACAATGTACGACCCGAATCAATGGAACGTATAACCACAAAGGCGCTTGCAGATGCGTTCATCGCAGAGCAAGTCGAAGCAGTCCGCAAACAGGTGGGAGATAAGAAAGTCCTCCTCGCGCTTTCCGGCGGTGTTGACTCGTCGGTTGTCGCAGCGCTTCTTATCAAGGCTATCGGAAAACAGCTCGTCTGTGTCCATGTAAACCATGGGCTTATGCGTAAAGGTGAGAGCGAGCAGGTTATCGAGGTTTTCGGTAAGGAACTTGATGCAAACCTTATTTATATTGATGCGACAGATCGCTTTCTCGATCTTCTCAAAGATGTCGCAGAGCCTGAACGCAAACGCAAGATAATCGGCGGCGAGTTCATCAAGGTTTTCGATGAAGAGGCTGCAAAGCTTGAGGGAATCAAATTCCTCGCACAGGGAACAATTTACCCCGACATTCTTGAGTCTGACGGCGTCAAGGCTCACCACAACGTCGGCGGCCTTCCTGATGATATGGCAATGGAGCTTGTCGAGCCGGTCAAGCTTCTTTTTAAGGACGAAGTTCGCGTTGTCGGAGAGGCGCTCGGCCTTCCACACGCCATGGTCTACCGTCAGCCGTTCCCGGGTCCGGGACTTGGTGTCCGTTGCCTCGGCGCAATAACACGTGACCGACTTAACGCTCTCCGCGAGGCTGATGCAATCCTCCGCGAGGAGTTTGACAATTGCGGCCTTGCAGAAAAGGTATGGCAGTATTTCATCGCAGTTCCGGATTTCAAGAGCGTTGGTGTCCGCGACAACAAGCGTTATGAAGGATGGCCGGCAATTATCCGCGCTGTCAACACGACAGACGCTATGAGCGCAACCATCGAGGAAATCCCATATGCAGTTCTTCATAAAATCACGGACCGCATAACACACGAGGTTGAAGGCATCAACCGCGTACTTCTCGACCTCACACCCAAGCCCATCGGCACAATTGAGTGGGAATAATAACATAATCCTGAGCCCCAGAGAGCCTTGAAAATAAAGGCTTTCGGGGGCTTTTTGTATTTGAACACCGCTCGGCTACGGATTGGCAAATTTGCGCTGTTTTGACCGCAAATCGAAGTTGTTATATATTAACATCTCACAGACAGAGACCTTAAAAATAAAGGAGGACGGCGAAATATGAAATAAAACAAAACTGCAAGATATGAATATCGGACAAAGAAAGATTAAAGAGAGAAGAAGGAATTATGAAGAGAGGAGAAAAAATGAGCGAAAGAACAAAAAAGATACACATATGTGATCCAAGCAGATTCATATCCATCGGACAAGCCGGCGAAAATGGCTTCCGCACGGTCGAACTCGATGTGTCGGGCTGGGCAGACGGTGCGGAACACAGGATAATCTATTCAAGACCTGATGGCGTAACCTATGCTGTTCCTGTGGTGCGGCACGGAGCTGTTCTGTCGTGGACCCCTGTGGCGTATGATGTGGAAATTCCGGGCTTCGGCGAATTTGAGGTGCGCGCATATTTCGGAGAGGTTATCGGAAAATCCGCTGTTTTCAAGGTGGAAATCAATAAATCCATTCAGACGGATGAAACTCAGCCCGGAATCGTGCGCCCGGATTGGATTGATGACATTATCGACAAGGTTGTCATCCACAGCGTTGAACAGACGGTAACATCAGCTGAGGACGGCGGCGTAAATGTTGTGTCAGTATTTCTCACCAACGGCGAATCTGCCACCTTTGAGGTGCGAAACGGAAAGCGCGGAGAAAAAGGCGAACGGGGTGAGCAAGGATATATAGGAAGGCCCGGAGATGAAGGCCCTCAGGGAGAGCCGGGACCGCAGGGAGAACGCGGAGAAAAAGGTGAAAAAGGAGATTCCGGCTATACTCCGCAGCGCGGAATTGACTATTGGACGGAAGAGGACAAGGCTGAAATCGTAAAATCAGTGGATGCCTTTACCAAAGAGGAGACAATGATTGAGATTGAGGTTTTTGTAAGCAATGAGTTGAATGTGTTATACGAAATTGTCGATTCTCACATTGCGGATCGTGACAATCCCCACAATGTCACGGCAGAACAGATCGGCGCTTTGACGGAAGAGTCTTTAAATGATGAGATGGGAAAATACATTCCGGAGTTAGAGAACGATATAGAATCACTTCGACAATCCAAAGCGGACAAGGACGCCGTTTAC
>JAFSIZ010000077.1 GCA_017439555.1 Oscillospiraceae bacterium
ACCATCACGAAGAATAGCGATACCGTAGCCTGCAAGGTCGCGGCTCGGAAGATCAATTTCAAGTGATTCTCCGACTATTTGCGCTGTCCTTCTCTTGATTTCTTCCGGGTCCTTATCAAATATACTTCCGTGGATATAGTCATAAGCACGTCTACCTCTGTGATAAAGTGCTTTGAGGATAATTTCCTGATATTCAGGGTCATCACCAAACACTTTATACGCCCTGATAAGAGATGTCTGATACGGGCTTAAGTGCTGCCTTCCCATAGCGATATAGTCGCCTACATTAGGAGTCCACACAGATGCACAGATTGTGTCGATTTCTGACTTAAGCATTCTCTTGAATTTCGGGTTTTCAAAGAGGTTATATTCTCCGGCTTTATCGTAGCCGTCAAGAGCTTCTCCCATAAGTACAAGGTTATCGACCCAAGCTGTATTATAACCTGCGGCGGCTTCATTTCCGTGGCCATCACGGTCAACAACATTGATAATCTGCGGATATACGTTTCCACCCGTAACATTGCTGTATCCAGTCTGCTTTCCTGCCCGGAATACGAACTTGAGCCATTCCTGAGTTTCCGGCATTGTATCAAGAACAACTGCCGCAAGAATATGGAGCTTTTCAGGAACAGTGAAGTTTGCGCTTATGCGATAATCGCGGATACGCTTGTTAATTTCACGGAGATATCTGTTTTCAATATTTGTTCTGATTGCAGCTGCACTTGTCTTCGGATTCTCAAGATTCATTTTCGCAGCTTTGTCGGAAAGGTATTTGATTACCGCTTCATCTTCATATGCAGGCCAGAGCGCATCATATGCCGGAACAATCTGTAATGCAGTGGTGCAATCGTGAAGTCTTCCAAGAATCCCTCCGCGGCTTGTTCCTTTAATTGTTCCGTCGGCATATTTCGTTACCATACTACCATCGGCAAGAAGGAATGTCGATCCAAGATGCGATACATCAAAATCAGGGTATACGTCAGCAACACGGTCGAGGAGTATTGCACCGGCTCTGCCGTATTTTGCTTCTCCCGTGTAGAGATATGCCATACCAAGACTTTCAATGGCATCCGGGATTGTCTCTTCCCAGATTCCCCATGTATTGTAGTAGGCAATAAAGGGTTTACATCTTATTTCGGTGGAGCCGTTCTTTACTTCATATTCATATTCATAGCCCCAACCATCGTCAACTGCCCAAAAATCAACCTCCTCCGAAGCAACTCCGAGTGTTGTGCCAACTTCACCGTAAAGATTGTTTTTCAGATATCCCTTACCGTAACCGTAATATTCGCGCCATGCATCACTTCCACGCTCTCCTACATCTGTTTCGCACTCACAATTTTCGCCGTTTGTGCAAACAAATTTTTCATGATGCCT
The DNA here is from genome assembly GCA_017439555.1 of Oscillospiraceae bacterium. Taxonomy (GTDB): domain Bacteria; phylum Bacillota; class Clostridia; order Oscillospirales; family JAAYXM01; genus SIG480. Next base: position 1,378 of record JAFSIZ010000077.1, read on the forward strand.
CTGTAGTGCAAGTTCATAATCCCAATTTCCGTTTGCATCAACACCAAGTTCATAGAAGCTGCCAAAATCATTTGACGGGAAACGACGCTTACAATCAGGACACTGAATCTTCCACGGATCATTAAATACATTTATGTTCCAAGGATAAAGACCATATTTGTTGCTGAGTTCTTTGTCACAATAGATGCAAATATATGCGCCGGTATCACCGAAACGATATGACAGATCGAGCGAGCGAGGAAGTTCCTGAGTTGTAACAAGATCATAAAGTTTATCTTCTCCGCGCTCAACAAACTCGTCTGCTGCCTTTATCCATTTATTATACTCATCTATTGCCCAATCATATTTTTTAATATTGCGTTTTGCATTTGCCACCTTTTCATCGGTGTAATAGCTTCTTCTCGTCTTTCCGCTCCCGACGATAACAGTATATTCTCCGACAACGGAATCTCCGTCATACGTTGCGATAACTTCGATTTTTCCTTCACCGTTTCCGATGCCTGTTACAACTCCGTTTTCATCTACGGAAACAATGTCCGGAGTAAGGCTTCGGAAGGAGAGCGTTGTTCCTTCTCTGTACTGCGGAATATCTGCCTCATAGGTTACAAGGCTCTTATCAAGTGTTACCGTATCGCCGATTCCGACCGCTTCCGTCCAAGCACCGCCGACAGACGCAATCGGGTTTGTTCCGCTGAAGACAAAATCCTCATAATAGAGATACATCTTCTTTGTTGCAGCACGTCCCGTCATCATAATGACAGTGAGATATTCGCCGGGTTCTTCTGCATACACATCACCGAGATAGGTTTCAGTTGTTGCATTAGCTGCATTCCATGCTTCAGCATCGGGGTTATGGCTGTTGATACACCCTACTCTGTATTCGTCGGTGAGGAAATCAGCCACCTTTTCGCCGTCCTTCGGCACCGGGATAAAGTACATATCCGCATACGGGCTCTGGATGCTTGCACGGTGTGTAACGATTGCGCGGTATTTGCCTGCTGCATCAAACTTCGTCTTAACGGCAAACCATGCGCCATCCTCCATTCTCGCGCTGAAAACGATTTTATTTCTCTGCATAAATGAAGTTTCAGTTTGCTCATCAACGCTGTCGGCATACCAGCTCCAGCCATCGGTATACTCTTCCGTGATTCCATCGCCAATCTCAAAGCCGGTTATATCTGTCTGTGCGCGTTCAAGGCTTGAATAGAGCGACGGATCACGGAGATATCCCGGGTTTGTCCAGCTCTCTTTACGCGCATTTATATTTATGGCAACATTCTCGCCTGCCATCGCATCTTTTACAAATCGGACAGTGCCCTCTGCCTTGATGCTGTTTCCGTTTACCATGACGGTTGCCGAAAGCTTTGTGCGACCATACTTATTTCCTGCAGTAACGGTCTTTTCCGAAACCTCTGCAACAGCCTCATCGGAGGACGTGATTTCAGAAATCTCAAAGTCCGTGACTTCCACGCCCTTTTCATCAAATAGAGAAAGGGTTGCCGTCTCTCCTGCTTCCTTGAGAGCTTTTCCCGGGCGGAGTGAGTATACTGTCTCTGCAACATACTCTACACCCTCAACCTCCCCCGTGCCGTCAAGGATAATATTGTCAAGAAGAATCTTCTTGTTTCCTGACGATTTGAAAACCAACAGTATTCCACTGTCAGCCGCTGTGGAGCCAACCGTGAATTCTGCCGCGCGAGGTGCGTTTTCAATGCTGAGATTATTTACATTATGAGAGTTTATTGATGCCACGCGAGTTGCGTTTTCAAGCATCTTGTCAACATATTCACGCTTGCCATTTTCATCAAGTTCTTCTCCGGGCATCGGTATGGTATATATGTCAGCAGCACCATAGCCCTGAATCTGCTTGTAAGAAAGGAATGCGTTATATGTACCGCGATTTGTAAGCGGAACCTTAATGGCAATCCATTCTCCCGTCTTCATTGACGAAAGCTGCAGGTATTCGCCATCCTTTTGCACAAAGGTTATGTTCTCCCCATTGTCCCTTTGGATGTATTCAGCACCGGCACTATAAGCATATGCACTCCAGCCGTCTGTTGCGCTTGCAGGGAAG
>JAFSIZ010000078.1 GCA_017439555.1 Oscillospiraceae bacterium
GCGGCGAATATTCGACCTCTACTATTCAGAGATTATGTAAAAAGCAAGGCTTCATATATAGACAATCAGCGAAAAAAGTTGTATACTCCTTATATAAGGAGTGATTTTCTTTGGATAAGATTTATGAAAATATAAAGCGCCATATGGAATATTTTTGTCTTACCTGCGGTGCGCGTCAGTGCGGCTCCGAAGGGGAAAAGCTTGCGGCGGACTATATCGAAAATGAATTTAAAAAGTCAGGCTATGAAACCGTGCGCGAATATTACGACACCTTCGGCTGGGTGTGTGATGAATTTTCGCTTTATAACGTGACACAGGATCGCGAAATCACGAATGTCACGGCATCATATTTCTCAAATTCCTGCGATATTGAGGGCGTTCCCCTTCTCATAACTTATGAGGATGTAGACAGAATTGAGGAGCTTCCTGTCAAGGGCAGAATCTGTTTCGTTGAGCCCTATATGGAGATTATGGATGCAAACCCCGCGCTTGTCGGCGGGCTCAATGCGTTTGAGGAAAAGCTTGACCGTCTTGGCGCAGTCGCGGCAATATTCATCGGTACATATCATATAACGGATGCGCCGTCAACAAAGCTTCCGCGCTCACCGCATATCGAAAATCTTGCGGCGATGACTCTCGGGCGCGATGCGGCGATTGATGTGCGAAAGAACATTGGGGATACATACCGCCTCAAAATTTCGGCAAGAAAATTCCCGCATCGTTCCTGCAATGTTATTGCAAGAGTGGCGGGCAGCGGAAAAAAAGGTGTCGTCGGCGCGCATTATGACACGGCTCCGTTCGTTCAGGGCGCAGGTGACAACGCATCGGGAACGGCAGTGCTTTTAGAGCTTGCCCGACTTGCAAAGGATAAATGCGCGGATTTTGCGGTTGACTTCTGCGCATATTCCGCAGAAGAATATATTCCGCGCGGAGAAAAATGTCCTCCCGGAAGTGGAAACTACGTTAAGGCACACAAGGGTGAGGATATACGCTGGTATCTCAATATAGACGATGTCGGAATGTATCTCTCGCCATATGTCCTGCATCTGACACGCCCCGAGCTTCTTCCCGAGATTAAATCGCCCGTTGCACACATTGACAACAAGGGACCTTTCGGCGATGATGCGGCATATATAAATGCAGGCATCCCGACGGTGTGGATGGGAAATCTTGACCCGTATAAGCGACTCCATACGGCAGAGGATTGCCTCGATAACATCTCGCTTGAAACGGTCGCGTGGGCGGTTGAAAAGAATCTCGATTTGTTTTTACAGCTTATAAATTCATAAGGCGCAAACTTTTTCACAGGAAAAATTATCTAATATATACAATACTTTAAAAGGAGGTTTAAAAATGAAAAAGAAACTGTTAAGCATTGTTCTGTGTATGGTGATGCTCTTCTCGCTCTGCAGCGGTGTCTTTGCCGCAGATGACTCGGAGCTTACAACGCTCGTGAAGCTTGTTAAAGGAAGGCTTCAGATCCCCGAAGAATACACAGAGTTCTACAGCAACGCACGCAACGCCGTGGGGCAGAAAACCTACACTCTTACCTGGAGCACGGCTGATGGCGATGCAAAGCGCGAGATGAGCGTGAACGTTCTGTCAAACGGCGAGATCCTCTCCTTTGACAGCTATGATTCAGAGCGCGACTATGACAAAAAAGGCTTTGCACCGTTCGGAAAAGACGAATATGAAAAACTCGCAACCGAATGGATATCAAAGGTCAACCCGACCTATATAGCCGAGCTTGCAAAGGAATGTGACATAAACATTGGAACTGTCCATTCAAACACGGTATATGTAAACTTCAGCCGCGAAAAAAGCGGAATCCGCGTTGACGGAAACTATATAAACATAAATCTCGACAAATATACGGGCAAGGTCATTTCAATGTATTCAAACTGGTCACGCCCGAAAGAAATAAAGGCTGCCGACGGCGCGATAACGCAGGAGGAAGCGGCAAAAATCCTCGGCGAAAAAGCCGCACTTAAGCTCCGCTACCATAAGCTTCGCGATGAAAACCGCGCAGTGCTTATGTATACCCCCGAAAATTCATATATGAAAATCGATGCCTTCACGGGCGAGGATTTCGAGGTTGAATTTATCGACGACGAGGTCGAGGAAGGCGAATATGATTCGGCAGGCGGCGGCGCGGCAATGGCTCCCTCAATGTCCGACAGCGCAACAAACGAGAAAGCGGAGGTAACGCTTACCGACAAGGAGCTTCAGGGCATTGAAGAGCTTGAAAGCCTGCTTTCAAAGGCGGCTCTTACATCAATAATCCGCAAAATGTCCAATACGGAAGTCGCAAGCTTTGATGTCAAGACCGTAAACTACAGACGCATTGAAACGGGCGGCAAGGTCTCTTATGTCGCTATCATCAACCTTGCAAAGGACAACAAATCCGGCTCGGTCACGCTCAACGCCGAGACGGGCGAGCTTATCTCTTTCTCGACATATCTCCCCTATAACCGCTACAAGAAACAGAAGGTCAAGTTCGAGCGTATGGAATCAAACGCACTCCAGTTTATAAGAACGTGGGCATCGGATATTATTGAAAAAGTCAAAAACTTCAACGAAAATCAGGAGAGCGAATATTTCTATTTCACCCATAATGAGAACGGCATAGAATACCGCGGAAACTATGTCAATATGCGCGTTGATAAGGAGACGGGTAAAATTCTCTCCTTCTCAAAGAGCTGGGACAAGGATATTGTGTTCGATTCTGCCGACGGCATACTCACACAGGAGGAGGCAACCGCAAAATATACAGAGTCGGCTCCGCCCGAGCTTCTCTATATCGCAAACAAGCGCGTGAAATATGCCTCCAACAACGCAGAGGAGCTTGCTCTTATCTATAAGTTTCCCGACGATGCGCCCCAATATATCGATGCAAAAACAGGCGCTGCATATGATTGGAATATGGGACAGCAACCTGACATCGCCCCCGAGGACTATGTTCTCCAATCCGATCTTCGCGGCCACTGGGCGGAGAATATCGTCAGAACTCTTGCCGAAAACGGAATCATTCTTTCCGTCGAGGAGACTTTCCGCCCCGATGAAGCAATAAAACAGAAGGAATTGGCGCTTCTTATAAATTGCTTCGAAGGCGGCGCAAAACCCTATGAGATCCCGGAAAGCGAATACGGATGGTATATTGACAGGCTTATTCACCGCAGTGTTATCAAAGAAAAAGAGCGAAACCCCGAAAAGCTCGTAACGCGAGAGGAAACGGCGACATATCTTGTCCGCCTCTTCGGCTTCGGAGAAGCGGCGGAGCTTACGGGCATTTTCAAGACGGGTTTCTCTGATGAAGCCTCAATCTCATCCGATAAAATCGGATATGTTGCGATAGCAAAAGCATTGAAGCTCGTCTCCGGAAACGGCGGAAAGTTCAATCCGAAAAACAACGTCACACGCGCAGAGCTTGCCGCAATGCTCTATAACTCGCTGGACAAATAGAGAAAAGCGGCTCTTCTGTGAGAGCCGCTTTTTATAAAAAGATAAGGAGCGTGAAAAAATGAAAAAGCTTATGTGTATAATGCTGTCTGTGGCATTGCTCCTTGCACTTAATATGCCTGCATTTGCGGCAGAAAGGCTTCTTACACCTGAGGATGGCGCGAAGGCACTTGCCGATGCGTTCGATATGCATCTTGAATATAAAAAGGTCAGCGGCGAAAACCGCGCGGCACTTGTGTGGGTGCCCGAGATAAGCCTCGGGGAATATGTTGCGGTTGATGCCGTAACCGGCAAACGTGTGAAGCTTGCCGGCGGTTGGGGCGGCGGCTATGATAACTGGCTCCACTATGACAAGCGCGAGCTTTCTGCTGCAGAGATATTGCAGAATGGCCTCCTTTCCAAAGGTGAAATTACAGAAATTATAAAAGGAATGACCGAAACCGTATTCTGTGATTTTTCGATATCGTCAATAACATACATATATTCGGGATACTTCAATTCAGCAGATCAAAAGTTTGACTATAGAAACAACGTCGAGGTAAAGCTTACTGACGGAGCAGCATCTGCCGAGGTGTATCTTGATGTGAAAAGCGGAGCTCTGCAGTGGTTTACCTATGATAAAGGAGTATTTGAAACAGTAAGCGCAGAGCCGGAAAAGAACAGGAAAAATTACTTGTCTGCTGCAAAGAATTTCATAAAAGAGCGCGCATATATGAGTATGCAGGAGCTTGCGCTTACCGATGAAAGATATAACTACTTTATCTTCAGCCGCAAAGTAAATGAAATTGCATATGAAGGAAACTACGTGATTGTTTCGGTTGATTTGATTACAGGCAAAATTACCGGTTTTAAGAAGCTTTGGAATACCGACACCGTATTTGATAGCAAGGAAAACCTGATCCCAAAGGAGTTTGCGAAAATGCTTTATGTAAGTGCAAACCACCCTGAGCTTCTGGAGCGCGAAATCCTTGCCGGCGATGAAATTAAAACAGCTTCGGTTTATATGCTCACGTCAAAGGACTTCTATAGCACCTGCATTGACGCAAAGAACGGGCGTGATCTTTATGATTCCACGGAGCTTGTGGATCTGAAGCAAAACCTTCGTACCGATTACAAAAAACTTTTCCTTGCTATTCTCAGTTTTGGATGTGATAGCGATCTGCTCGCGTTTGCGAACAATCTTGCACATAGCTTTGGTATGATGAAATAGGGGCAACGGGCCTGCAGTGGGCTCGTTGCCCTGTTTTTTCAAAAAAATATAAAATAATGCTTGACAACGGAGAAATTACGTTGTATAATTTATAAGCTAGATGCGGATGTAGTTCAATGGTAGAATTCCAGCCTTCCAAGCTGGTTACGTGGGTTCGATTCCCATCATCCGCTCCATTTTTTTTGTAAAATGTGCGCCTGTAGCTCAGGTGGATAGAGCAACTGCCTTCTAAGCAGTGGGTCAGGGGTTCGAGTCCCTTCAGGCGCGCCATCTACAAAAAAGTTTTGCCTCCGCTCAAAGTTTGAAAGTACGGTGGGTATAGCTCAGTGGGATAGAGTACCAGATTGTGGCTCTGGGGGTCGCCGGTTCGAATCCGGCTACCCACCCCATATTTCCCTCTTGGGAAATCCATGTTGGGATGTAGCCAAGTCGGTA
>JAFSIZ010000079.1 GCA_017439555.1 Oscillospiraceae bacterium
GGCTTTCCACGCTTTGCTTCTTCGCAGATAACATCGGAAAGACCGGAAGCGCGAAGCTTTTTTGCCGCATCCTCAAACGCACCGACACCGGGAAGGATTATTTTGTCGGCTGAGCGGATAACTTCTGCATCCGATGTTACGCAAACCTCTGCACCTATTGCGCGGAAAGATGCCGTGAGCGAAAAAAGGTTTCCGACGCCGTAGTCAACTATTGCAATCATCAGAGAACTCCCTTCGTAGACGGGATTCTGTCGGCATCATCCGCATCAATCTTAACTGCTGCACGAAGGCTTCTTCCCACGGACTTGAATGCGCCCTCGATAATATGATGCGAATTTTTTCCTGCAAGCTGATTTATGTGCAGGGTAAGATTTGCTTCACGCACAAAGCCGAGCCAGAATTCTTCGCAGAGCTCTGTATCAAAATCGCCGACCTTTACAGTGGGAATGTCAAGGTTATATACAAGCATTCCTCTTCCTGAAATGTCAACCGCAGAGAGGATAAGCGCCTCATCCATCGGAAGAAGCATATTTCCGTAGCGGAAGATGCCGCGCTTGTCACCAAGCGCCTCGTTGAACGCTTTTCCGAGACATATGCCGATATCCTCAACAGTGTGGTGGTAATCGACGTGGATGTCACCGTCGCAGGAAAGGTTAAGGTCAAAGCTTCCGTGGCGTGCAAGAAGCGTGAGCATATGGTCTAAAAATCCGCAACCGGAATTTATCTTGCTCTCGCCCTTTCCGTCAAGATTTAAGGAAAGAAAAATTTTTGTTTCTGCCGTGTTTCGTGTTATATCTGCAGTTCTCATTTGTTTCCACCTCCGATTATATCCGAAAGCGTTTTCAGAAACGCATCCATTTCATCTCTTGAGCCTATCGTTACGCGCAGATACTCTGATAAGCGCGGTTTGTTAAAGTGGCGGACAAGCACTCCGCGCGCCTTGAGCTGTTCATACAGATATTTTCCGTCAAAATCAGGGTGACGGATGAATATGAAGTTTGCAAGGGATTTCGTCATCTCAAAGCCGAGCTTTTCAAGCTCGAACTTTGTATACTCACGGTTTTCGGAAACCGTGCGGCAATTTTTGCGCGTATATTCTTCATCCTCAAGAACACCGAGCCCTGCTGCCATCGTCATGCGGTTTATGTTATACGGATTTGTTGAGTATTTCACCGTATTCATATCCTGAATAAGCGCGGCGTTTGCGGCACCGAAGCCAAGTCTTGCACCTGCCATTGAGCGGGATTTTGAAAATGTTTGCGTAACGAGAAGGTTTTCGTATTTTGGAATAAGCGACAACGCACTTTCCGCACCGAAATCAACATATGCTTCGTCGATAACAACAACGTTTTCCGGATTGTTTTTCACAATCTCCTCAACCTGAGAAAGGGAAAGCGCGATGCCCGTAGGTGCATTCGGATTTGCGATCACCACCATACCGGGGGCATTAAAGTATTTTGTTATATCTATCGTGAAGTCCTCACAGAGCGGGATTTCGGTATGAGCTTGCTAATATCGAGAGTGAGACAGCCGATCAGGTTGCAGAGTTGACAGCGCAGGCTGAGGTTGCAAAGCAGAAGATTGATGACCGTCTGCTTAC
>JAFSIZ010000080.1 GCA_017439555.1 Oscillospiraceae bacterium
ACGGAGGGATATCGAAGTGGTCATAACGAGGCGGTCTTGAAAACCGTTTGTCCGAAAGGGCGCGTGGGTTCGAATCCCACTCCCTCCGCCAAAGAAGAAACGCACCAGCCGTAGGTTGGTGCGTTTTTTGTTTGGTGTCGAGGGATTGAGGGTTCGAACAGGACGGCGCACCGCAGTGCGCAAAAAGGCTGCCGGTGGCAGGCTTTTTAGTCCGCGGGTAGAATCCCACTCCCTCCGCCAACAAAAAGCACTTGCAGATGCAAGTGCTTTTTGTTTATCCAAGCCGCAGGCTTGGCATATCATCACCGCGCGAAGTGCGGTGCATAACATCAGCCCTTCGGGCTGTATATCATCACGCAACAGCGTGCATTTTTCTGCGGCATGATGAGATTCAACACTTCGTGTTGGTGATATCCAATTCCTTCGGAATTGATGATATACAAGGCTTCGCCAAATAATATGTGACTTGCGCCACATTTGACACCCCCAAAAAAGTCTCCCGAAAGGAGACTTTTTATTGTTAATCTCAAAAACATCGGTTGACAAGGGACATAATGACATATAGAATAATTATATAAACAATCGGGGAGGCGGCTGTTTTATGCCGGATTACAAAGGGCTTTTCGCCTTGAATCTCAAGAAGCTGAGAAAGGCGCGCGGACTGACGCAGGAAGCGCTTGCAACGTCGCTCGGCTATTCAAAAAAGACTGTCAGCAAATGGGAATGCGGCGCCTGCGTTCCCGATATAGAGGCTCTGTTTTCGCTCTCGAAGGCTTTGCAGGTCAGCCTCGAAGCCCTTTTTGAGGAAAGCAGGAGCTACCTTCTCGGCATAGACGGCGGAGGAACAAAGACCGAGCTTGTGCTTGCAGACGAGAACGGCGATGTTTTGCGCCGCCTTTTTGCGGACACCTGCAACCCGATGGACATCGGTATCGAGAACTCAAAAGCCACGCTCCGCCGCGCGATATATGAAATCTGCGACGGCATACCGCTCTCCTCCGTGGTTATGTTCGCAGGCATCGCAGGAGGAACAACCGCCGATATGCAGCCGCGGCTTTGTGAATTCTTCAACAGCTTCGGGTTCCGCGCCTTCCGCAACGACACGGACCTGAAGCTCATAATCTCTGCCGGCCTTTCAGAGCGCGACGGCATAAGCCTCATTCTCGGCACAGGCATCTGCGCCTTCTCACAGCTTCGCGGCGAACATTTCAAAACCGCAGGCTGGGGATATTTCATAGACGAGGGCGGAAGCGGATTTAACCTCGGCCGCGATGCGCTCAGCGCATATTTTGCGGCGCTTGACGGCTCAGGTGAGCAGACGCTGATAAGCGAGGAAATCGACAGCCTCTACCCCCACGGCGCAAAAGCCCTTATGGGCCATATATATGACGGCGGAAAGAAGGCCATCGCGGCGTTTGCAGCTGCTCCCATCGCGGCATTCAAGCGCGGCGACGCCACAGCAGAACGGATTCTTCGCCGCAATATGAAATATGCAGCCAACATCATCGAGACCGCTGCCGCGAGATTCTCTTCCGATGAGATTGAGGTCGTCATATCCGGAGGGCTCACAAACGAGCCCATCATAACAGAGCTTCTTGCGGCATCCGTTCCGGATTCCCGGAAATATAAAATCAGAAAGCTTGAAAGCTCACCTGTGACAGGCGCAATCAAGCTTGCGAAAAAGCTTCTTTCGGAGGTATGTAAAAATGCATAAGACTGAAATGAGAAACCCCAGAACAACAAACATCAGCAACGAGACCACAATCGGTATGCTGAAGCTTATTCAGGATGAAAACCGAGTTGCCGTCGATGCAATCGAGGCGGCACTCCCCTCCATCGAGCGCGCCTGCGACCTTATCTCAGAGCGTATAGCAAAGGGCGGCAGGCTCATCTATATCGGCGCAGGCACCTCGGGCAGGCTCGGCGTTATGGATGCCGTCGAATGTCCTCCCACCTATGGCGTTTCGAGCGAGCTTATATGCGGAATCATCGCAGGCGGCTTTGACAGAATGTATATGGCCGCCGAGGGCGCAGAGGACGTTGCGGAAAACGGAATCCGCGATCTCGCCGCAAAGAATCTCAGAGCCGAGGACTGCGTGTGCGGAATCTCAGCGGCAGGCAACGCGGCATATGTCGCAGAGGCGCTTGCATATGCAAAAGGGCTCGGATGCCTTACAATCGGCCTCACCTGCAACGAAGACAGCCGCCTTGCAACGGAATGTGATGTTTCAATCGTTACGGACACGGGCGCGGAGGTCGTAACAGGCTCAACTCGAATGAAGGCAGGCTCGGCGCACAAGATGGTGCTCAATATGATCTCCACCTGCGTTATGATAAAGGCCGGCAACGTCTATGAAAATATGATGATAAACCTCAAGCCGACAAATATCAAGCTCAGAAGGCGCGTTATTTCCATCGTCCGCGAGATATTCTGCTGCGACGAGGAAAGAGCGTGTGAGCTTTTGGAGAAACACGATTGGTCAATCAGAGCTGTTGTTGACAACGAAAAATAAACAAAAAACAATAAGACGGCTCAGCTTTAAACAAAACCGTCTTCTCTTCTTATTAAATACTACATCTCTTCGAGCCAGCTATATCTCGAGCGCTTGGAAACCTGATATGAGCTTCTTGAAGCATCTGCAACCCTTTGACTATATTCCGACGGCGTCACGCCGAGATATTTCACAAAAACGCGCGCAAGGTTTGAGCTGTTGTAAAGCCCACATTCCTTTGCGATGTCATCGTGAAGCCTTTCCGAACCGATTATGAGGTTTGCGGCAGCGGCAAGGCGCGCCGATATGAGATATTCATTCGGGCTCATGCCCGTTATCCTTCTGAAATGTGATGTGAACGAGCGGCGCGAGGTTCCTGCAACATCACAAAGCTCATCGAGCGTCAGCTTCTCTCTGAAATTGTCTTCAATATATTTGGATGCACAAAGCACCCTCTCTGTTTGCCGACGGAACGGAGCAGTTATTTTCACCTTCTTTTCCCTGCTGCAGGCAAGAGCGAAAAGCCCGGCAACAAGCGATGCTATTTTGTCATAGGACATTTCCTCCTTGCGGTCAAACTCATAAATCGTCTCCCGGATAATCCTTTTTGCCTCCTCGCTCTTTCCCTCAAAGTCTGCTACATCCGGGATCTCCTTTCCGCCAAAATGCTTCGTTTCTTTCCCGAAAGCAAAAAAATCATATCCGCGGCTTGTGAGAAAATCCTGCTCAAACCATATGTGAGCAAGCAACGGAGTATCCTCAGATTCGACTGTGCTCAGGCTGTGTGGCACACAAGGGAGAAGAAATGCGCACGAGCCCGGTTGCTGGATATATTCCGTGCCGTTGATTATGTGCCTGAGCTCCCCGGAAAGCAGAAAGCAGAGCTGGATGTGGCGGTGGAAATGAACATATGTGCGGTCACGAACAGCCTGAACCGATACTCTGACAGGAAGCTTTGAAATATAACTCGGTGTGTTGACAAGCGCAAGCATAATCGCATATCTCCCCTTTCGATTTCAAGTATATCATCAGCCGGCGGAAAAGTAAAGAAAAAGTTGCCCGATGTGTATGAAAATTTATTTGAATAGGCATATAAAATATATTAAAATGTTATTATAGTTATATCTGTCTTAACATATATAAATATGAATGGAGGAAAAACAGATGAAAACGAGAAAAATCCTGGCACTTCTTCTGGCGATTATTATGATAGGAGGTATGCTTCCGACAGCCTTTGCGGCAGATGCGGCAGAGTCCGTTTCTGTCACATATAGCTTCTATAAAGGTGGACGCAGTGATGTAGCCTCTGACTGGCTTGAAAATTTTACCTGGACTCCGGCAGCAGAGATTCTTGACGGAAACACAGAGTATGCCATAGAGCGGAATGCCGATTATATGGCATTTCCGGAAAGCTCGGAAAACCCCAATGACCAATGGGCATACGTCGGCTCAGGAATGGGAAGGTCGGCATCGTATGTAACACCGACAACAGGTAAAGGCACTTTAATAGGTCTCAATTCCGATTTGAATTCGGAAGGTAATCCGGGATTTGGCTTTATCAATACATACACAGGCGGTAGCGGCTCTTGGATTGCATTCAAGATTAAGGTTCCTGAAACTGCACTGTATAAGATATCCGGTGTTACGGCATTTGCCTATTCAAATGCCTCAAGCAACATCGGTGTGTACGTTGTCCCCGTAGCAGATGAGCTTGCGGAGACAGTTACAGCTGCTGCAGCTTCGGGAAGCTTTTCGGCAACAGCATATACCGGAACAGATACAAGATATACAGGCAAATATCTTGTTTACAGAAATAACTTTACTACCTTTGCAAATCTCGGTATCGACAGCGATTATCTGATAGGAAAAACCAATATATATGAAGCATCAGGAAATAACTACTCTTCCGAAAGAGATGTAACTTCCATAAATGCACAGACTCTTGAAGCAGATAAGGAATATTATCTCTTCCTTCAGGCTGATTCCGGTGCAATGACAATCAAGTCGATCACCCTGACCGAGACAACAGCCGAAGCAGAAGCCGTAACCAATCCCGTATTCAATTTCGGTCTTTCCGCATTTAAGGATACATCGAAAATTGCAGATTCCGGTAATTATAAGAGACTCATCAATGCAACGAGCTATAACTATATAAACACCTCTGTTTCAACGGGAAGATGGGCATATGTAACTAATTTCTATATGTCAAACAACCTTGTTGAATCCGATGATTCTCTTTTCTGTGCAACAGACCTTGAGCATAACGTAATCATATTAAAGCTTGAGGTCGGAAAGTCGGGAATTTATAAGCCGACGTTTAATTTCGAAAAATATAATTACAACGGAAAGCTCAATATATGGACAATTCCGGCAACTGAGGACGTAAGCAAGTATACAGGATATACACAGGCATATGATCTGATTGACAAGGCACAGTATGTTGGCTCTGTGGATTTGTATAATGACACACCGGTTGAGAGTTATCCCTTCGTCGGCAACGATGTATATATGAAGGCAGGCGATAACTATCTTATCATGACAATAACAAAGGGTGCTGAAACGGTATCCAGCGGAAAGTATTATGCATATATAGAATCTCTCGCTCTTGAAAGAAAAGCAGGCGTTGTCCTTTCTGCAGAGAAAAAAGAATTGATCAAGGGAGGAGCAACCACACTTTCGACATATGTTGCGGATGCTGATAACAATCCGCTTGATGCTTCTGTTACATATGAAAGCTTAAATCCAACCGTTGCAACTGTTGACAACGCAACAGGCATCGTAACCGCTGTTTCGGTGGGTACGGCAACAATAAAGGCAACAGCAGTTACCGCAAACGGAACTTATACAGATACAATTGAAATTACGGTAAACACCAAATGGGATATGACATACATATTCACAAACAGTGTTGTAGCAAGTCAGACAGGCACAGCGGCTAATCCGCCGCTGAATACCGTAACGGCTCTTAAGGATGATGTTACTGATTCTTGGGAATATGTAAATCAGATAGGTCTTGGTGCAGGCGGTCTGTATTCTGACGGTATCCAGTATCAGTGCTATCCGGATGCTTTCCTTGATGACGGCGAAAACAAAAATGTAATCGTATTAAAGCTTAACTTCCCCGAGACCGGCACATATTTGCCGACACTCGGTGCAATGAGAAGAACATATTGCGGAAAGAACGATATTTATCTTGTTCCGAAGTCCTATGCAGACAGCAAGTGGAACATGTCATCAAGCGCACTTCCGATAGCTGAAATCGTATCGGATGCAGGTGTTACAAACATCATTTCCGCAAACCTCTATCATTCAAGTAACGAAAGCACACCGAAGCTTTTTGAAGGCGATGCCTATAATGTCGATGAAAATGAAATATATATGATTATCGTTCTTCGTAACAATGATGAAAATATTATAAACGATAGTTCACGAAGACTTTGGGGATATCCCAGATATCTTGAAATGACACGCACAGGCTCAGTCAAGCTTCTTGCTGACAAGACAGAGCTTACAAAGGGCGATACAACAACTCTCATTACCGCAGTCAAGGACAACCGCGACAATGCGGCAACGGCAGATGTAACGCTGACAAGCCTTAATACGGCTGTCGCAACGGTTTCGGGAAATACTGTAACCGCAGTTGCACCCGGAACGGCGACAATCAAGGCAACAGCAACTGTTGACGGCGTTGAGGTTTCTGACACAGTTGAAATCACAGTCGGCGCGCAAACCGCTGATAATACGGTTTCCTTCGCGGCATATTCAAGCATTGCAGGCGAGAGCGTTTCTGTCTCAGGCATTGTCTATGATGAAGAAGTCAAACCTGTTTCGAGAGGCACTCCGATAACAGTTGTAGCTCCTGAGGTTGAGGGATATACCTTCCGCTATTGGAAACGCGGAAGTTCGACAAACGGCAAGTGGATCTCAAACGACAGCACATATAGCTTCAGCCTTATGACAAACACGATGCTCACCGCAGTATATGATGAGAATGTCGAAACTGAAGGCAAGAAGGTAGAGTTCTGGAATCAGAACGGAACATATCTCGAAACAAAGACAGTACCAGACGGCGAGTTCGTTCTTCCGAAAGATCCGACACTCACAGGCTTTACATTCAAGGGCTGGTATGTAAACGGCAAGGATAAACTCGATGTATCAAAGCTTACCGCGGCAATCACGCGCGCTGTTGCACAGTATGATGCAAACGCAATCAGCGGAAGCGTAACCGTCGGCGGAGAGCCTGAGAGCGAAATCGTTTACAATAAGAAAATAACAAAGACGGTTCCCGGCGCAACAGTCTGGAAGCGCGACCAGAAGCCTGTGGCATATGGCGAAACCTATACCTATTATGTATGGGATGCAACAGACATCACCTGTGAAACCGCAGCGATTTCCGAGAAAGAGCCGCTCATCATAATCGAAAGCGGAAACGGCGGCGCATTCATGATAGAATATGATGCAGGCGATAAGCAGATCGTTGAGGCAGGTATCGTATTCGGCGACGGCGCAACGGTTGATGTATGTCAGGCAAAGGCAACCTCGCAGAAGAACCTTTCCCACGGTCAGTTTACAGCTACCTCAGATTATTCCGCAGCACGCGGCTATATCATCTATAAGGACAACGGAAACTATATTGTAAAATACAGCGACTGAGTCTTAATAAAACGCAGACACCCCCTCGCCTTCATGTGAGGGGGCGTCAATGTCCTTTCAAGGAGGAACACTTATGAAAATGAAAAGATTATTGGCATTTCTCCTCGTAGCGGCAATGATTATCGGTCTTATGCCGACAATCGCTCTTGCGGCAAACACGGTAAAAAATCCCGTGTTCCTTTTCACAAATACTGCGTGGAGCGGTGCAACAGGACAGTACAATCCCAGCACCGGCACAAACACCCTTGACAGAACTTTGTCTACGGGAGACTACAAATACGCAGGCCACATAGGTCTCGATGCATTCCCTCTGTTGGATGGCGTTTATGCATGGAACGATGAAGAAGCAGAATTCGGAAATTCTGCCATCCTCTTCAAGGCAACCATTGACGAGGTAGGCTTTTACGATATAACCGTAAAATATCTCCGTTATGCCTATTCCGGAAAGATGGGTGTATATCTCGTTCCTGTAAGCTATGCCGACACAAAGTGGAATGTGGCAAGCCTTACGGGGATTTCCGACATCATCAGCGATGAGAATACCATAACTCTCGTCGAGAATCTTGACACACATACCTCTGCAGGAAGCGACAAGCAGGTTGTTGCGGAGAGTGTTGAGATTACGGAGAATCAGTATTATATTATGATTACCGTAGATAAGTCCGACTATCCCACATCCTCCGGAGCCAGATACTACAGCATTGTCAATAGCCTTGAGTTCAGACAGAAGAAGATGCCGACAGGTAATGAGAAGTATGTTACATGTTCCTTCACCTCAACCGGCAGATCCGATATTTCCACCCACGGTGCAATACTTGAGGATAAGAACGGCGTGTGGAATGCAGGGCTTTCCGAATATCCCCGAAATCCCGCACATCCGGGAGAAATGTGGGCATATAACGGAATGGGTATCGGCTATGCCGTTGCAAGTAGCTGTTTTGCAAACCTTGTAAGATATCTCGGCACGAATAAATATAATCATAATGACTGGATAGCCTTCAGAATAAAAGTTCCGGCAACAGGAACATATATTCTCGATTCCGGTACTGCGTATAAGTATAAAAACTCTTCATCCAATATGAAGATGTATCTTGTTCCGATGGACGATAATATCCGTGCGGCATTTGCAGAAGGAAACACAGCTACCTTCGGAACAACCGCCGATACAAAGGGTTCCGGCTATTATTACAGACATGGCTATAAGCTCTTCACAGAGCTCGGAATAAGCGAGGATTATCTCATCGGCAAAACAAATCTCTTAAAGACGGGAGATAATTTCGATGATCCCCTTGAGCTTTCCGATACAAAGGAAATGGAGCTTCGGAGAAGCAAGGAATATCTTCTCATTTTCCGTTCAGAAACTGCAGGTGTTCCCTCTGTTTCAGACCTTACCTTTGAATATGTGGAAAAGCCCATTGTTCTTGACCATATAGATGCAAGCTTTGGTGAGAATAATACAGTTCTTATCGGAAGTAAGCTCACCCCTTCCGTAAAGTGGTATTCCGATGAAGAGGAGTTGCCCGGCGAAAACGGTGAGGTATCGGTAAAGGTTCTTCGGGATGATGATGAAATCATCATCGAGGATGAGGACGGAAACCTCTATGTTTCAAAACCGGGTACTGTAAAGCTTGAGGTAAGCGGAGTTCTCGGCGGTGTTGAGAAAACCTGCGAGGTTACAGTCAATGTTATTGAAGATAATTCCTATGCAGGATCAAATATGTCCTACCGCTTCTATCTGAATGCATATTCGGATACGGGAGCTGTCGGCTTCAAAGGTGAAGAAGGCTTTAGCAAGGAAGCTTTCCTTTCCGGTATTCAATATCAGGATTATAGCGATGAACGCCCATGGGGATTTGTTGCCGCAAAGGCAAGCCGCCCGAACAGCGGAAAGCAGTTTTTCAGTCAGAACGCCAGCTATATGGATCTTTCAGGCGTGAAGGATGATTGGGTGGCATTCAAGGTAAAGGTTCCCAAGGCAGGAAAGTATGCGATTGATGTAACCGGCTATACCTATAAGAGCGCAGGCCGTGCAGAGATTTATATGCTCCCCTATAAGGAAACTATGACCTTTGACGACATCACTGCAAATATAAATACATATGCATCAGAGGATACCTTTGTTGCAGAGGGAGACTTCAACGGAGGTGACGATGCCCCGGTAAATTATTCGGGAGTGGGAACCTTTGTTGCAAGTGATGAGGTTGACTATTCAAAGGGCTACGGTGATTACCTTATGATAGTCAAGACCTGCGCAAGCAAGATAAACCCCGGCGCAGTCTATGTCCTTCTTCATTCAATACACCTTGTTGGAAGTGCCGGAATAGATACTGCAGGCGTAAAGCTCAGTGACAAGGCAATCGGTATCGGTGAGAGTACAAAGATTGAAGAGGTTTTCGCAAAGAACAAGACCGGCGGCGCAGTTGACCTTTCAGCTGCTTATATAAGCCATAAGGTCGCAGATGGCAGCGAAGATATAATCGAGCTTTCCGATGACGGTGAAACCATCACAGCAAAGGGCGAAGGAACAGGTGAGATTGAAACCCTCATCCTCATTGATGGAAGTGTTGCAAGGGTTAAAACCGAAATAACGGTTGATGATAATCTCCGCATTATCAATGCATATCTCTACAGCGCCTCCATCGCAACGGTAGGCGAGGATGTAGACTTCTTCACAAGAGTTGAGCTCAATAACAGAAAGCTTTCAAATATCGGTGAAATAACAGCCTACGAGATTGTCGAAGAATCAAAGCCCGGCGTTCTCACAATCTCTGAAGACGGAAAGACAGTTTCGGCAACTGCAGGCGGCAGTGCAACCGTTCGTGCAAAACTTTCTGCCCGCGGAAAGGTATTTGATACAGATACTGTAACCGTAACGGTCAGTGAGGTTGATATGAATTATCCGTCAAACTTCACAATCGACTTCAGAAAAGGTGTGTATTCCGGTGATACATATACCGATGCAGACCAGATAAAGACCTATACTTCATACAGAAACTGGATATACCACAGCTTTGTGGGCGCATACCAGCCGATGACGCTTGCGGAAAAGACAGCTACATACTGCCTTGTATACTTCAACGGCGCAAAGCCCACAAACTATTTCGCACTCAAGGTTATGTTCCCGAAGAGAGGTATTTATACAGTTGAAACAACGGGCCTTGTGCGTGACCGTGCGGCAAACCTCGAAATGTTCGTTATCCCTGCAACGAGCGAGAATGAGGCAAACCTTGCAAGTCTCCTTGTTACAGGCAATGAATATCATTTCGGAAGTGCAAACTTCTATAATGCAACCGAAGAGATCAATCAGGTAAGAAGCTTTGGCACAAATGAAATCAAAAACCCCGGTGAATACTTTGTTGTGTTCAGAACACTTCCGAGAACAGGCTGGGGCGGCGATGTATGGTACCCGCTTTACACAACCTTCGTCGATTCAACCTCTGTAAGCAAAGCAGAGCTTTTTGCTACTGAGAATAAATCAGAGCTTGAAATCAACGAAACGCTCTCGCTCTCGCCGAAGTTCTACAACGGCGCAGGTGAAGATCTCGGCTTTGACGAAGCTCTTCTCGGAAAGCTCGTCTATAAATCCTCAGATGAAAGCATCGCAACTGTCGATGAAAACGGAACCGTCACAGGTGTGAACGAAGGCAGTGCAAAGATTACAGCCGATATTCTCTATGACGGCACAGCTCTCAAGGCAGAATTTGATGTAAACGTCAAGGATACCTCGGGCATCGATTTCAACCTCGGCGCAGAAACCGTCGCAGACGGCCCGATCTATGCATATGCAACAACGAATATTCAGGTCAGAGTCGCAATGAACAGCGGCAGATGGGTCAATATCCCGTCAGAATATATAACCTATGAAATCATAAGCGGAGAAGAATTTGCATCTGTCTCCGAAGACGGAACGGTCACAGGTCTCCACGTCGGCACAATCGAAGTTCAGCCTGTTGTCGATCCGTCATTCAAGGAAGGCATTGAAAACGTCACCATCCCCCCTGTATCTGTTGAGGTTCAATGGGATGCAACTGTAAATCCCGCTTTATTCACAATGAAGGAGCGCGAAAACGCACAGCGCAACATCGCGCGCTATTCCTGGGCAAAGGAAATGCAGAGATCCGCTGTTGAACTTGCAGACAAATATGTAAACAAGTTCGAGGAGATCTACAGCCTCGCAGTTCCGGAAGGTCTCCCGAGATGGTATCACGTCGGCCACACATATGATCCGCTCAAGTTCTTCTGCCGCTATTGCGGATGTAACATAGGCCTTGAGTACGGTTCCTATGGCTGGAGCCTGAATGCTCTGGAATTCAGATGGAAGGTTCAGTGCCCCGATTGTAAGCGCCTCTTCCCGTCCAACGACTTTGAGAGCTTCTATAAGCTCGGTCTCTCCGACAGCGGAACCTGGAGCTATGAGAGAGCACTCAAGGCGCATCACGAGATGTTTGTCTGTGAAAACGGCGCAGCTTGTGTATGCGAAAACGCACCGCATCCGAAGAATGACAGAATGAGCCCGGCCTGGATTGAATACTATGGCTTCGGCATCGGATATCTCAAGAATATCGAGCATTCCGAAATGGATACAAAGCTCGGCGTCGTAGGCTGGGGCGTTGACGATTCACTTGGCTATATGCAGCCGTATATCTCCCCCGAAAGAGCTGCAGAGATTGCAGGGCCGGGCGGCGATATAACAGCTGTCCCCGGCTATGATGCGCGCTACTATGACAATGGCGACGGCTATGCCTGGTACCGCAACGGCGCAACAACAGGCCCTGTTCAGCACACCTATATTGCATATTATATCCACGAGGGTGTTTGGTATGGCGCAGGCGGCGGCAGTGAAAGCGCTATCCTCAAGAGAGCAATAAGCGCATTCAAGAGTGCGTTCCTCTATACAGGAGAGGCAAAATACGGCAGAGCAGGTGCAATCCTTCTCGATAAGGTTGCAGACCTCTATCCCGACTTTGAATGGTACCAGTGGGCTTCGTGGCGCGGCGACTCCTATCGCGGAAATATCGTCGACCCCGTATGGTCCTGCGGACTCGCCTCTGAATTTGCAAATACGTTTGACGCATTCCTCCCGATATATAATGACCCACAGGTCATAAGCTTCTTAAGCACTCACGGTGCAAAATATGAAACTGATGAAAACGGCGACTGGAAGCGCGACGAAAACGGCGAGCTTATACCTGTCAACCTAAAGGACAGCCCGGGCGCTATCAGAAAGAACGCTGAAGACAACCTCCTTCTCCGCATATATGAGGACACTCTCTACGGAAAAATCTGGGGTAACTTCGGTATGCACCAGCAGGCAGTTGCGGCTGCAGCGCTCGCGCTCAACAGAATGCCCGAAACAGGCGAGATGCTCGATTGGATCATGCGTGACGGCTCAGGCTATAACACCGGTCCTGCAAGACAGGAGCCCATCAAGGGCGGCTATGTTATGACCCAGCTCATAAATCAGGTTGACCGCGACGGCCACGGAACAGAAAACGCTCCGGGCTACAACAACGGCTGGATAAACAACCTCAGCACCATCGCAGAGATTACCGCAGGCTATGAGCTTTATCCGGCGGCAGACCTTTATAAGAATCCGAAATTCCTCAAGATGTTTCTTGCTCAGGCAAAGCTCACCCTCGGCGGCTATTATGCAACGCAGACAGGTGACTCGGGTGCTGTCGCAAGCACAGGTATTGTCTTCGGCTTCCAGCCGAGCATCGCGCTCTATCAGGTAACGAAGGACCGCGAGCTTGCACGCGCAATCTATATGACAAAGGACGCAAAGGGAAATCTCGGCCTCCGCGGCACGATTTACGACGAAGAACCTGAAATCGAAGAAGAAATCAAGAAGATCGTCGAGGAAGACGGGCCATACTCACTCAACAGTGATATGATGGCAGGCTATGGCTTCGCGGCACTCCGTGCAGGCGCATATTATGATTCTGCCTCTGCCGCAACACGTGACGATACAAACCGCGACTTTGCTGTCTACTTCGGCGCAAACAACGGCCACGGCCACGCAGATACATTGAACCTCTTTATGTCGGCATTCGGCTTGAACGTCGCTCCGGAGCTCGGATATCCTGAGCAGACGGGCGCTCAGCCGAACCGCTATGAATGGGTCAGAACAACAATTTCCCATAACACGGTTGTTGTCGATGAGAAGGAGCATAAAGCCTCTGCAATAACAGGAACACCCTATCACTTCGATGATTCCGGCAGAGTCAAGCTCCTTGACGCTGCAAGCTCACACGTCTATCCGCAGACGGATGAATACCGCAGAACGGTTATGATGATCGAAGCGGCCGACGATATCTCCTATGGCGTTGACTTCTTCCACATCAAGGGCGGAAATGACCACCTCTATTCATTCCACAGCCAGTCCGATGAGCTCAGCGCAGTTTCGGGTCTCGGCGGACTTGAGGTCACTCCGATGTATACCGACGAGCTTGGCAACCTCTACGGTACATATGCAGGCGCAGACGTTATGTACGGACCGGATCCGGGCGGCGTGAACTCCGGCAAGTATCCGCGTGGTTATACATGGCTCAAGAACGTCAGAACCTATAACGAAATTGAAAAAGACTTCTCCGTCGAATTCAACGTCAAGGACTGGAGAAAAGTCCTCAAGAAATCACGCGATATCCGACTCCGCCTCACAATGCTCAACGATGAGCCTCTTGCTGAAGTAACCTTCGCAACGGCAATTCCGCCGCAGACTGTCAGCAACAAGGGCATCGGAAACCTTGATTATCTCCTCGTCAGAAACAAGGGCACAGACCTCGACACAGTGTTTACAACTGTTCTCGAGCCCTATGATGCAAGCAACAAATATATTGAGAGCATCGAAAAGGTTCCGATGAGCAGAGACGCAGGCCAGAAGCCCGGTCTCAACGATGCTGTCGGAGCAGTCAAGGTCGTCCTCAAGAACGGACGCACAGATTATATCATCTATGCAACCAACAATGCAGTAACCTATACAGTTGACAACAAGATAAGCTTCCGCGGCTTTGCTGGCGTTATGTCGTTTGAAACCGTAAACGGCGAAGAGAGGGTTGTCTATACCTATCTCAACGACGGTGAAATCCTCAAGCTTCTCACAGACGAATCCGGGGAAACCTCGCTTGCGGCATACACAGGAAAAATCAAGAGCTTTACAAAGGACTTTGCCTTTGATAACAGCATAGTATACACACCCGATGAAGGTCAGAGCATTGATGTTTCGGGACTTTCCGGAAAATATGTATATGTTGAAAACGATGGTGTGGAAAACGCTGCATACAGAATCGAAAGCGCTTCGATGGACGGAAATGATGTTGTTCTCGATATCGGTGATGTAACAACAATCAGAAGCTTCATTGATGCAAGTGATATGGAGCGCGGCTATGTCTATAACATCGCAGAAGGACAGAACATCAGAATTCCGATTCCGTCAATAGCAGACAGCTCACCTGTTTTTGAGGAAATCGAAGATGTGGCAACCTCTGCCGGCAGCACAATCAGAATCCCGATAAAGGTCGCAAGCCCTGTCGGAAAGGAAATAAGCCTCATCGGCACAGCTCTTCCGCGTGGAATGACCATCGACACAGAGGCGATGATGCTTATATGGAAACCTGATAATTCACAGACCGGCGACAACCACGTTGCTATAACAGCAAACGATGGAACGCTTGAGACAACCGTTCACTTCACAGTTGAAGTCTATGGCTCGACAACGGGTGCAGGCTCACAGACACCGAGTGCACCTTCTACTCCAAGCGAACCTTCAACACCCTCGACACCTTCAACACCGAGCACTCCGGGCACTTCCGGCGGTGGCGCAGGTGGCGGTGGCGGCGGTGGCGCTGCTCCGGCTCCGTCAACCCCGTCAGACGATAAGAACGATGAAACTCCCTCAGTCGGCGATGCCGACAGCTCCCTCGGAGAGGGAGCCGAAAAGGCACGCTTCGTTGACCTTGGCGCTCACACCTGGGCAGCAGATGCAATCAATGCTCTTGCAGATGAAGGAATAATAAAGGGCACAAGCGAGAACACATTCTCACCTGCTGCAAACATAACTCGCGCAGACTTTGCGCTTCTCCTTGTCCGAGCATTCAAGCTTGAGAGTGAGAACACGGAGAACTTTGCGGATGTAGCGGCTTCCGACTACTTTGCGAATGAGCTTGCAATCGCAAGAAATACAGGCATTGTAAACGGCATTGGCGATAATAAGTTTGCGCCGAGAAATACAATCACACGTCAGGATATGATGACGATTGTATACCGCGCACTTAATAGCCTTCCCCTTGAGGGGAAGGTGGCGCCGGAGGCGACGGATGAGGTGTCTTACCCCGATTTCGAATCTGTTGCAGACTACGCAAAGGATGCAGTTTCAGCTCTTATCGGCGCAGAGCTTGTAAACGGAAAGAGCGGCAAGATCGCCCCGACCGACAACACAACGCGCGCAGAAGTCGCAGTTCTCATCAAGAGAATTCTCGATTACACGCAGAAATAAA